>JACQZM010000334.1:0-2722 GCA_016213885.1 Candidatus Rifleibacteriota bacterium
CACGCCCACGCCCACGCCCGTTCCGACCCAGCCCCCGCCGCCCCCCATTCTGAACAGCTACGGCCTGCTGATTCCGTCGGTCACCGACTCGGACGTTCGCGGGGCCGTGGCGTCGTGCACGGCCAAGTTCCTCGCGACCCAGAAGCCGCCGGTCGGATTCAGCCGGGACGAGTGGGGTCGACTGATCGGCGGAGGCTCCGGGACGACCGTCACGGCGGTCCAGGGAGTGGGCATCGACGGCTTCCGGGACTCGACGGAGTTCTGGCTGGCCAATGCGAGCGTCCGGGACTGCGCCGTGTCGATGCTCCAGGCGAGGGGCGGCACCGGGCAACGAGGCAGCGGCCGCGATGCATCCTCCAGGTCGGGCCCCTCGTCGCTGCCGGAGGACGTGCCCGCGCTTCGCTAGTCACCCCTCCGAGGAGACCTGACCGCCCGCCGCCCCGGTTCCTGTGGTACCCTGGCCGGGCCCCGCGACCTGGAACCGGCCTCCAGGTTGGCCGGTACCGCTCACCGAAAGGCAGGTGCCTCCCATGGTCAGGAAGATCGACGTCACGACGCCGGCGCACTCGGAACCCTACGGCAACCCGGTGCCGCTGGGGTTGCTGGGGCTGGGAGTCGGCTGCGCGGCTCTGACGCCGATCGCGTTCGGCCACGGTCTGGAGCCGGCCGGATTGAAGACGGCGGCGCTGCTCTGCCTCCTCTTCGGGGGTTGCTGCCAGTTCCTGACCGGATACATGGAGTTCCGGAACCGCAACGCATTCGCCGGGGCGGTGTTCACCCTCTTCTCGTTCAACTGGGTCGTGACCGCCTGGGAGCTGTACGCGATCTCCGTTGGCTTCATCCCGCACCACGGCATCAAGCTCGCCGTGGACATCGCCCTGCTCATGATCCTCGCCCCGCTGACGGTCGGCTTCGGCTACTTCTCCAAGAGCCTGGTTCTGTTCCTCGTGGACATCGACCTGCTCTACGTCTGCAAGATCGTGAAGGGGTTCACCGGGACCCAGGCGGTCAACCTGCCCATCGCGGCGCTCACCGTCGGGCTTGGACTGATGGGCATCTGGATCGCCCTGGCGACGCTGATCAACCCGGTGGTGGGACGCCAGGTCTTCAGGATCGCCGGGCCGCTGTTCTTCGCCCGGCGGAAGCGGTTCGACTTCTCGACCCGCAGAGCCATCTTCGACGTGCTCTACGCCCGGTGGAAAGAGCGCGCCTTCGAGCCGATGCCTCTGGAAGAGCTGCAAGACAGGGTCAAGGACGCCGTGGCCGGGGCCCCCATCCTGCCCGACGTGCACTACCTGTGGGAGTTCGGCTACCTGGACGTGACGACCACGGAGGCCAACGAGATCCGGTCGGTTCGCCTCAATGCGCGGGGCATCGACCTGCACGAGCAGCTCGTTCTGGGGAAGTGGGAGGTCTGAGAGCCTGGACAGAGGTTCACGGGCCCTCGAGCGGCGTCACCTCGGCCGGCGCGGGCAACTTCGCCGTCGACATCTCCACCAGGTTCTCCATGACCCGGGCCGGGTCGGCCTTGTAGAAGTAGCCCGGGTAGCTGTCCTTGATGTAGTACCGGGTCGGCTTGCCGAGCTTGTCGTAGGCGGCCCCGTAGAGCAGCAGGCAGTGGCCACCGAGCGTTATCTCCAGCGGGTAGCCTGCCAGGAGGGCAGCCTTGATCCGGTCGACGATCCTGGGGGCCGGCATGAACCACGAGACCGCGCCGGCCCGGGCGTCCGGGTCGGGGTGCGGGCGGTAGCCCTCGGCTCCTTGGTTGGCGATGGCGTACGACTGCCACACCTGGCCGGCGGTCACGGCCTCGGCCAGGGCGGCGCGAGAGACGACGACTCCCTCCAGATGGGTCGTCGAGGGCGGCACTCCGTACACCCTGGCCAGCCCGTGCTGCAGAGCCGCGATCTTCGCGGGCTCGCCGACCGCGCCATCCACGGCCCCGGCGATGTCGAAGCTGCCGTAGGGGTCGTCGATGTCGGTGAAGTCGTCGAACGCCACCAGCCCGTTCTCGGCAAGCAAGCGCATCGCGTCCACGGCGACCCCGCGCTCGCCGATGTAGCTCGCGGTCTGATGGATCTTTCGCAGAAAGCGGTCCTCGATCGTCTGGACCTGCATCGTCCGGCGAGACAGCTCCACGGCACTCTGGGGCTGCCGGACCCTGAGCGCCGACTCGAGCCCACTCAGCGTCGCGTAGACCCAGCAGAGACTGGTCGAGCGCTGGTCGAACCCGCGACTCACCGGCAGCACGATGAGCTCGGCGTCGGGCGGGGCGGCCTTGGCGGGGTCGAGAATGACGAGCCGGCGGACCCGCATCGCCTCGACATGGTTCGACCCGGCGGCCAAGGCGACCGAGGTCGCCCCCGGACCGAGAAGCACGACGACGAGGAGCGCCACCAGCCATCGGGGTGGAGATCCACCGGGCCTTGACACGGAACCCGACCCTTCCGGAGCGCCGCGGACCGCGCCCTGGTTTCGCGGGCCCGGACAGCTCCAAGCAGAAAAGTATGGCATGCCGACCAGGACTCGTAAAGGGGCGATCTGGATCCAGACCGACCCCTGGTTTCCTGACAGTCACGCCACAGTTGACATGCAACGTCGTTGGGGTCCGGGGCGAAACCGGCCGTGCCGGCGCTCCTCGCTGTCCTCAGCAAGGCAGATGAGGAAGGCAAGACCAGGGCGGCTTGCGCGCTAGCCCGGAGTGGAGGCCCGTCCGTTCCCG
>JACQZM010000334.1:2739-9401 GCA_016213885.1 Candidatus Rifleibacteriota bacterium
CGCGCTAGCCCGGAGTGGAGGCCCGTCCGTTCCCGGGCTCCGGCGTGCACTCAGGGACTCCGGTGACGAGCAGACGCGCATCTTGGTCACGGACGCAATCCCAGGTCTCAGGGATGCGCTCAGAGACAGTATTGGCTCCAATGCCGAGGACTGGCTCTGGACAGCGGCGGCTCTGGTCGCAGTCACCCGAAAGCCAGACAGCTTGGACAAGGACCGCGGGGGGAAGACCTGGTGCGGAAGGTGGCCCCGACAGGATCCGCGAACCCGGGGACCGGGCCGCCCTGATGCCTGTAGATGGCGACATCGGCGTGGAAGGCGATCCGAGCGCCAGACGGCGAGACCGGGTTGTCAGAGTACGAGTTTCTCACCATCTTGAACAGGATGCTGGCCCTACCTGCCTGCGTCTCGGCCTGCCGTTCTACGAGCGCACATGACAAGGAAGACCTCCCCATGCAAGCCTTCGTAAGGGCGGTGGCCGCCGCCCCGTGGTCCCAGGGTACGGGCTCAAGGCCACAGGAGGGCAGGGCGCCGAAGCTCCAGGACCGGCGCAGTACCAAGCGAGCAAGCGAGGAACGAAAGAAGAAGTGGAGAACAAGAGGAACCGGCTTCGAGCAAGGGATGAGGCTCGGGGTCGGCACATCCCAAACTCTCACTGACCTGGATTTTCACGCCAGTCGAGCGCGCTAGCGCCTGACCCTCGCCGCCGCCCGCCGCGTGCCCCATGGTCGCCCCTGGCAAGCCGCTCTGCTTCATGTTCGGGTGGCGTAGACTCCTACCTTTGGGGGCGGCCACCTGCTCGAACGACGGATTGAACGCGGCAAGTATTCCCAGGATGCACCCCTCGCGGATCAGCAAGTCATGGTCGAGGATGGTCAGGTCGTGGTTCCCCTGAAACGGGAGGCACTGGATCGACGGACGCGAAGCGCGTAGAATGGGAAATGTGAGCCCCACGGTCTTCCGGCAGAACCAGTACCGGTTCTTCTTCTTCTCGCGAGAAGAGCCGAGGATGCACGTCCATGTATCCTGCCCTGAAGGTGAAGCCAAGTTCTGGCTCGAGCCGACCGTGGAGCTGGCGATGCAGCACCGGCTACGGCCATCTCATGTCGCCGAGATTGAACGCATCGTCAAGGAGAGACGCGATGAGATCGTCAACGACGGAGTACTTCCTCCCTCACGAGGAGTACCCCTGGTTCAGAGCTGCTCGGCTCGAGCAGATCCTCGATGTGGAGCTGATCCACGAGGACCATCTCCACTGGCCAGCCCTGGACGTCGACCTGACCGTGGACTGTCTGGAGCGGCCGGATAGGTACCCGCTGGTCGCCTCACTCCAGCCTTGACTCTCGACCCGGAGTCTCTTCCCGCGGAGCAGGGTGCCGACCGTCACGACGATCGGTCCCGCCAAATGCACCGGACGACCCACAGATTCTGCTGAAGACCCCATTTGGCCTTGGCCCTCCCATCCAAACGAAGTCTGGGTCGGCTGCTGCATGGTCCGGTCGCGGAAAGGCAAGAAACAGACGATATCCTGCACGGACTTGGCAAACTCGCAGGTTGTGGCTCCACAGGCGCGATGCGCGCACGTGACGATCACTTCGTCAGGGAACACTCCTGAAGGTCTGAGCAGCCGGTCGCCAGATGCCCGGCTCACACTGGTACAGGAGGCAAGCCTGGTCGTCTTTCTTGCCGGCCCGGGGCTCCGCGAATCGCCATGCAAAAGCTCCTGCCAGACCGGACGCCCGGGCGTTCTCCAGGAAGCCCGGGTCGCGCGTGCCTGGAGGGCGTCGTCGTAGGAGTGAGTCGCCTGGCCGAACTCCCCTTTGAAGCGCGATGGCCGTTCGCCCGCATCCGGAAGGCAAGACCCTGTTCACGCGCCCCGGACGTATCGGTGCCCGAGGGCGGCCAGTCACCGAGATCGTGACGCTCCGCCCGGCGGCGTGAGCCCCGCCCCCATCAGCGGCGCCAGCTTCGTGCGGTCGAAGCACACGTCGTTTCGAGCGATCCTGTCGTCCCGGACCAGCACCAGATCGATGCCATCCTCCTCGACTGTCGCCGCCTCGCCGGCGCGGCCGAACGACGCATGCCACAGGACGGCCGCGCCATCCGCGTCTCTCAGAGGGTGGATCTCCCGGAGCGTCCAGTGCATCCGCCACGTGGCGAACAGCTTGGCGAGGTAGCGCCTGAACGCGTCAGCTCCCCTGACCTCGCCCCTCGTGTTGGGGTCGCGGTAGACGAGGTCGTCGGTGTAGCAGGCGACCACCGCGTCGACGACCTGCGAGTTCCACGCATCGAGAAACCGATCGACCAGCACCTGATGATCGCAGCTCTTCATCGAGGTCCTCCTCGGCTCACGGCCCACGCCGGCAGGCTGGGCCTTTCCACCGTGCACTCCTCGGTCCGGAGTGTTTCTTCCGGACGCCGCCATGACCGAGACGGCCATCGCGGTCGTGGAAACCAGCGCTCCGAGCGGCACCGCGCTCGTCGCGTCCGGGCCGGTTCATTCTCGTCAGCGTCCCTCCAGGAACCCTCGCCGGAGCATCAGCTCGGCGATCAGGACCGCACAGCCGGCGGCTCCGCGGACCGTGTTGTGAGAGAGCAGGGCGAACTTCCAGTCCTCCAGCGGGCAGCGTCTCAGCCTCCCGACGGAGACGGTCATTCCTCTGCCGAGGCCACGGTGGAGTCGCGGCTGGGGATGCCTGTCGTCGGGGAGGTAGACCAGCGGGAACTCCGGCGCCGTGGGAAGCCCCAGCTCCTGCGGCGCTCCGCGGAACGCTCCGAAGGCGTCGACGATCTCCCCGGACGACGCGGGTGCCCGGAGCTTCACCGACACGCACTCCGTGTGGCCGTCCACCACCGCGACCCGGTTGCACTGGGCGCTGATCTTCACGGAGTGGAGATCGACCCCATCAGGGCCGAGGCGTCCCAGGATCTTCCGGGGCTCCGTCTCCACCTTCTCCTCCTCCCCCCCGATGAAGGGGATGACGTTGTCCACGATGTCCAGGCTGGCCACTCCGGGGTAGCCGGCGCCGGAGATGGCCTGCATCATCACCACGTGGACCCGCTCCAGACCCCATCGGTCGGCCAGCGGCTTCAGGGCCATCACCAGGCCGATCACGGAGCAGTTGGGGTTGGTGACGATCAGGCCGCTCCCGAACCGCTGTCTCGTGACCAGGTCCAGGTGGTCGGGGTTGACCTCCGGGATGATCAGCGGAACATCACGATCCATGCGGTGGTTCCTGGAGTTGGATACCACGACGTGGCCCGCCCGGGCGAACTCCTCCTCCAGTCCGCCGGCGACGGCGGAATCGAGCCCCGAGAAGACGAGCCGGCACGGAAGGTCCGGCACGCACGGGCGCACGGGCATCCCTGCGACGCGCGACGGCAGCGGCGTCGACTGGACCCACCTGGTGGCGTCGGAGTACCTCTGGCCCGCCGACCGATCCGACGCGGCCAGAGCCACGATCTCGAACCAGGGATGATCCGCCAACAGCTCCACGAACCTCTGCCCGACCATCCCGGTGGCTCCCAGGATACCCACCTGGATCCTGGACTGGATCTCTTTCATCTTCGTGAACTCCTCGGACTTCGCCCTGCCGATCGACGCGTACAGCCCATTCTCAGTGGGAGCCGATCCGGATGATGTCGGCCAGCACGTGACCCGCAGTGATCTGGGCACCGGCCCCCTGCCCCCGGATGACCAGAGGACTGGCCCGATACCTGTCCGTGGTCAACCTCACGATGTTGTCTCCCCGGGAGAGGCCGTGGAACGTATGCTCCGGCCCCACCGTCCGCAGTGCCACCCTGGCCTCGCCACCGGCGAACGTGGCGACGACGTGCAGCACCTTGCCCTCTCGCCGGGCGGTCTCTCTGAGCTCCTCGAACCGTCCGTCGTGCGATTCGAGCTTCCGGTAGAACGTCTCCACCGAGTCCACGTCGAAGCACTCCGCGGGAAGCAGCGGCTCCAGCTCGACCTCCCGGGGCTCCATCCGGTAGCCGCACTCCCGGACGATGATCAACAGCTTGCGCATCACGTCCTGGCCGTTCAGGTCCTCCCGGGGGTCGGGCTCCGTGAGGCCCAGTCGCTGGGCTTCACCCAGCACGGCGCTGAAGGCCGCACCTCGCATGAACTCGCTGAAGAGGAAGCTCAGCGTGCCCGAGAGGACCGCCTCCACCTCGAGCACCCTGTCGCCGCTCTGGACCATCCCGGCGATGGTGCCCAGGATCGGCAGACCAGCGCCGACGTTGGTCGAGTAGAGGAACCGCCCCCCTCTTCGTCGCGAGACCTCCCTCAGACGCTCGTAGACCGCCTGCGAACCGGAGTTGGCCCGCTTGTTCGGCGTGACGATGGCGATGCTCGATTCGAGGATCTCCTCGTAGAGCCCGGCCACCGCTTCGCTGGCCGTGCAGTCGACGAACACGCTGTTGTTCAGGTTGAGGCGCCTCATGGCCGAGACGAACGATCGGAGGTCCGCCGGCTCTCCGGAGCCGTCCACGATCGCCTTGCCCTCCCCGGGGTCGATCCCGTCGGGAGAGAATCTCATCGAGCGGCTGTTGGCCACACCCATGATCCGCAGGTCGAGACCCTGGTCCTGACGCAGCCGGGGGAGGTTCTCCCGGATCTGATCGAGCAGCGCCGTCCCGATCAGTCCGGTCCCCACCAGGAACAGGTTCAGCGTGGCGGTGCGGGAGAGGAAGAACTCGTCGTGGATGGCGTTGAGCGCCTTGCTCAGATCAGGCTTGCCCACCACCAGCGAGATGTTGTACTCGGAGGACCCCTGGGCGATGGTGTTGACGTTGACCCCGTTTCGGCCCAGGCCACCGAACAGACGGCCCGCGATGCCCGGGGTCCTGCGCATGTTCTCGCCGACGATGGCCACGATGGCCAGGTCGGTCTCCACCACGATGTCGTCGATGATCCCGGCCTTCATCTCCAGGGAGAACTCCAGTTCGATGGCTTCCCGGGCCAGAGTGGCCGCCTGCGGCGCGATGGCGAAGCAGATCGAATGCTCCGAAGAGCCCTGGGAGATCAAGATCAGGCTGATTCCTTCCCGGGCCAGGGCGCCGAACAGCCGGGAGGCGATGCCGCAGACTCCGACCATGCCGCTCCCCTCCACGCGGAAGAGCGCCACGTCGTCCACGGACGAGATGCCTCTGATCGGATGCTCGTGGTCGGCGCTCTCGTGGACGATCACGGTACCGCCGGCGTCAGGGTTGAACGTGTTGCGGATGCTGAGCGGGATGTTGCGTTGAAGCGCCGGGGCGATCGTCGGCGGGTGGATGACCTTGGCCCCGAAGTGAGACATCTCCAGCGCTTCCATGTAAGTCATTCTCGGAATCGGAAACGCCTGGGGGACCTTTCGCGGGTCCGCGGTCATCACGCCGTCCACATCGGTCCAGATCTCGATCTCGTCCGCTCCCACGCCGGCTCCCACCAGGGCGGCCGTGTAGTCGGAACCGCCGCGACCCAGAGTCGTGGTCTCTCCCTGATCCGTCGAAGCGATGAAGCCCGTGACGACGGCGCCAGCGGCCGTTCCGCCCAGTCTCGATCTGATGTTGGCGAAGCTGGATTCGAGGTTCACCCGTGCAGCACCGAACTGACGGTCGGTCCTGATGATCTCACGGGCGTCGACGTAGCAGGCGCCGGGCAACGCCTCCCGGGCGCAGGACGCCACGATGAAGGCCGACAGGCGCTCGCCGAAGCTCATGATGTAGTCCAGAGTCCTCTTCGACAGCTCCCTGATCAAGGAGATCCCCTGGAGGGCGTCGGCCAGGTCCTGGAACTCCCGGCCCAGGTGGGCCAGAATCGCCGGGAGGTCTCCCCTGGGGCCCAGCGCCGTGGCCACGGCCAGGTGGCGATCCCGGAGCGCCGCGAGCTCCTGGGAGTAGCTCCGGTCCCCGGAGGCGGCCCGCTGGCTCATGGCGATCAAGCCGTCGGTGACCCCGCCGAACGCCGATACCACCACGACAACGCTCTCCACCGTGGCGGCCCTGCCCTGGACGATCCGGATGACCTGCTGGATCCGCTCGGCCGTCCCGACCGAGCTCCCGCCGAATTTCATCACTCTCATGGCATCTCTCCACGGCATGGTGTCGAGGTCCGATCGACCTTCTGGGAGTACCGTGCCACCATCTTACCCTCGACCAGGGGTGGAAGCACCCTGAGCCGTGATGGCGGGGAGCGACCCCGCCGGGCCTGGCCGTCGTCCCGCGGACCGCGCTGCCGGACGACCGGCGGATCCAGGAGGCCCTCGGAGGGCGCCCGCGATCGAACAGGAGCGCTCGTCCGTACCGTCGGGGCCGTCGGGGATCGGTCAAAGACGAGTGGACCTCGCTCTGCCGTCCCCTTTTGGCGTGAACACTCGACCGTGGCATAGAGTGCCCTTCCGTGGTAGCTTCAATTCCCGCGGATCCTGGCGACCTGACCTCGCGGTTGGGGGGGCCAACCAGATGCAAAGTCCTGCCCCGCCGGTTCTCCTTCGTTTCGCGCGCTGGTCCTACCTGGTGACGACGGTCGTCTCCGGTGCCGCGCTGGCAGGCTGGGCCCTGCAGAGTCGCCATCTGGCGAGCTTCCTGCCCTCCAGCATTCCCATGGCGCCGTCCACGGCCGTGAGCTTCATGCTGCTGGTCGGGGCACTCCACCCCGACCTCCTGTCGAGGCCGTCTCG
>JACQZM010000335.1 GCA_016213885.1 Candidatus Rifleibacteriota bacterium
ACCGCCTCACCCGCGAGCTCGTGAAGCTGCTCCAGAAGGGTGCCACACGTCTCAAATGTGTGCTCATCGGCCTTCTCAGAGCATCCCTTCCGCAACCCCGCATCCAGCTTGCATCCTGTGTAGAACCATGAGATCTCAGTCCCCAGACCTCCGCGTTGCGAGCACGTACGAGAAGAGTCCGTCGAGCATCCCTACTCCCAGAGCAGCACCGATGGCAGTGACTCCGGACGGGCCAAGCGCAGCAGCGTGTAGCCGATCCCGGCCGTTCCAGAGAAGAAGCCCGGATCGACCAGGCCAAGGCCGCTCTGGGTCCGGTATCCACCTGCCCGCTGCGCCCGACGGACCGCCCATGCGACGTGTCGGTGGGCCGCCGCGAGCAGTTCCGGACGGCCCAGACGGCGCGCCCCTTCGATCAGGGCCTCCACCCTACCCATGCCGCCGCAGCACAGGTGGTCGAAGCCGCCGGCGCCGAAGCCGCAAGTCGTCTCCAGGCCGATGTCGATCTCGGCTCGGATATCCGGCGTGTCGAGCGCCATCAATCCGCCCAGCCGAGCGAGGGTGATTCCCGCTGCGCCGTGGCACCAGGCCGTGCGATGCAGCGCCTGCCCCTGCAGATCGGTCGACTCTCTCAGGTCGGGCCAATTGCCGGCCGCCGGGATGAAGAGGCTTCGTTCGTACGCGAGGCCCTCGATTGCGGCCGCCTCAAGGTCGGGATCTTTCGCCCGTTCGAAGAGTCGAAGCAGCGAGTACGCGATTCCAGCCGCACCGTGTGAGAAGCCGGTGAGCGGTCTCGCTACGGTCCGCGTCCGCCACGCGCGGTGGCCCGCAGGCGTCGGCACGCGGCTGCGAAGCAGGTGCTGACCACAGGCGATGGCGCGGTCGAGCACCCACTGCTCGCCGGCCGCGTCGTACAATGCCAGGAGCCCGAGGACGGCTCCAGCCGAGCCTGAGATGACGTCGAGAGCCGTATCCGCGTCGATCAACTCCGGCGAAATGTGGGCAGCGAACTTCGTTGCGTCGTCGGTCAGTGAGGGGTCACCCAGGAGCTGGCCGGTGCGGACGAGGCCATAGACGATCGAGCCGCACCCGGAGGCGCCCCCTATCCCGGCCCACGACGCGAACTCACGAATGTTCCGGTCGCCCGATTCGCGTCGCAGCGTCCGCAGCGCGTCCAGAGCGAGGCCGCCGAACCCGTCGTCACCGGTGGTCTGCGCGAGTGCGGCGAAGAACAACGCGATGCCCGTGAACCCGCCGTACAGGTCAGCGCCGGTCGGCTGAAGCTGGAATCGCTCGGCCATGGGCAGGTATCCGAGGCCGATCCAACTGGCGCCGCTGTCAGGCGAATGGATCGCCTGTTCCCGCAGGCCGCAGGAGATCGCCCGGGCGTGCGCGAGAAGCTCATCGCTACTCAGGTCCTCGCCATCGTCTGGCTCCTCTCCGGCCACGGCCTCGTCGGCACCGTTGATGGCGACTCTGATGTGGAGCGCCATCCGGATCAGTTGGGCCACCGTGTCCACGTCGTCTTGGCCCAGACCCCGTAGCCTCGAACCGGCTCGGGCGAAGGGTGCCTCGACGAAGCAGCCGTCGAGGAACTCACCGCCTTCCAAGGCCAGGGTGTTGCTGTCCGCCCGTGCCGAGAAATGCGGTATGTCAAGGCGCTCGAGCGCCGCCTGCTCGGTCCGGCGGAGCGGCCAGAAGAGGTTCGGCGTCGTGGTCAAGAGCAGCGGCTTGCTCAGGATGTCCAGCTCGACGCTGCGGAGGGCGCCGTCTTGAAGCGAGGCACGGTCCAAGGTCGACAGGAGCACCCGGCCGTACACTCTGGTGTCGCGGAAGAGGAATCTGACGCGCTGGCCGGCAAATGCCCGCAGTGGGCCGTCGGCAGCCAGCAGCGCATCCATGTTCCGCAACAAGACGGCGTACATTGTCCGGAACCCATCGACGATCGAGTCCGTGTACGCGGCTGCCGAAAGGGCTCGCCCTCCGAGAAGTCCACGGCGGTGACGTGGGCCCCACCCGCGGCCAACCACAGCGCGTGCCGTCCCCTACCGCAGCCGAGGTCCAGCACCGACAGCCCTCGGGGGTCACCGACCGCCTCGTGGACCACCGGTTCTTCCAGGGCGACGAGAGGATTGGCGTCGTGATCGTACACCACCGACCAGCGATCGTATCCGTCGCGCACTTCCGGGGAATCGGGCACTCTCTTGGGCCTCCCGTAGTAGCCGTGGTTCCTGCCCCGAGGATCTTACCAGATCGTGGGGAGCGGGACGCGCCCGACTCATCTTCAGCCTGTCCTGAGCCATGCGCCTGCACGAGTTGACTGTCCGCCCCGGAGATCGGCCGTTCGACCGTCGAGGAACGGAATCCACAGTCGACGGAGTCCACGAGGAAGAAGCTCCCGTTTCCGGGCCCTCGTGACCACCGGGATCGCCAGCAGCGTCTCTTCTTTGGCCTGCTCTCCCAGGACACGAACAGGTCTCCCCACATGAAGATCAAGGGCGACCTGAGGATCCTGGGGACCTCCCTGGTCTACCGGGAGGTCACGATCGAGAGCGGCGACCTGATCGAGGTGACGTTCAGCCACGGTCTCTCCTGGATCGGGCTGGAATCCCGGCTGGGGTTCCGCTTCGGCAAGGGTGCCGGGGTACGGGTCCGGGCCGAGGCCAGCACCCTGTCACCCCGTCCTCGTGCCACAGGAGGTCCCCCCAATGGAGTTCCACGTCGTCGCCACGGCCCTGGCCTTCGTAGCGGGCCTCGGCCTCATCTGGACCGTCCTCGCCGGTACGGTGCAGCTCGCCACGGCCCTGGACGGGGCCATGCTGCTGCTGGCCCTCGGCTGGTTGTTCCTCCTGGTGAAGATCCCCTGGGATCTGTACTTCAACGCCCGCCGGGCACGGCTCGACGGCGAGGAGAGCGTTC
The DNA here is from genome assembly GCA_016213885.1 of Candidatus Rifleibacteriota bacterium. Lineage (GTDB taxonomy): Bacteria > Muiribacteriota > UBA6191 > JACPRK01 > JACQZM01 > JACQZM01. The sequence continues at coordinate 2,917 of JACQZM010000335.1, forward strand.
GGCGGGAGATCCGGATCGACCAGGCCCGGCTCGGAGAGCTTTCGAAGCTCGAGTCGCGGCTGCTCTGCGGCGCTCTGGGCGCCCACGTCCTGACAGCCCTGGCCGTGGTCGTGATCAGCCGGGCCAGCGGCGGTGCAGTCCGATCGAGCTTCGCCTGGCTCTTCCTGATCTCGGCGGCGTTCCGCCCGGCCTGGGAGCTCCACCTCTATCTCAAGGAGCGCCTGGAGGAGCTCGGCGCCCAGATGAGGTACCCGAGGGAGGACGTGCACCAGCTGCGCGCCGAGGTCCGCCTCCTGGAGGCCACGATCGAGCACGTGAAATCCCAAGGGGAGAACGCGAGGATCGAGCTGGCAGCCCGGGTGCAGATCCTGGAGGCGCAGGCCAGCGAGATGCTGGGACAGCACGCGGCGGCCGTGGCCGGGCTCGAACGACGTCTGTTCCAGCTCTCGGACAAGTTCGAGTCCGCCGTCGCCCAGGTGACCAAGGATCAGGAGCTGCTGGCCGGCGTCAGGGCGTTCGCCCGGGTCTTCCGCGAGCAGACCGCATAGGCTAGGGTTTTGCCCTTTTCCCGGCCCCTTCGTGGCCTTCAGGCCGTGGCCATGAGCGGATCCGGAGCCCCTGGCAATTGTTGATGCACCCTGTCAAACGCAGGGTCCTGTGAGGATTCCAGAATCGAGGCCAGATGCCGGAGGAGCGCGTCCAGTATGTCGGCGAAGGAGGGCGTCCGCTTGTGCAGGTACCAGGGCGCCAGTCGCCTGGCCCTTGCAACGTCTGCTTGGGGGTTGCCGTGCTCGAAGTACCAAAGGTGGACGAGTCCGTACAGGTACAGGACGCAGGGGACTGTCCGCTCGACGGCCCTCTGTCCTTTGCTGGCTCGTGGTTGTGGGCCGGGCTTCTTCTTCTTGCGGCGACGATTGGGAAGGTATCCCCAGCCATTCTGGGGATGCTCCAGTCCGAGGTGTTGCTTCGTGTTGTAGAAGGTTGACCTCCAAGGACCAGCGCCGGGAGAACACACCAAGCGTCTGTTCGACAGTCGCATTGGAATCGGTGCTCACGAACACCCGATCGTCGAGTCGACCCGTGGGATCTCTTGTGATCACGATGCGTACAGGGTGTGGCGAAGGCGGCCAGGAGCGGTCGGGAACTCGGATCGGTGACTTCGGGTGCGGGGACCCGAACCAGGAGGGCGAAGGCGAGAGCCGCCAGCACGCCAGGGATCATGCTCCAGACAAACAGCTCACGGAGAGGAATCACCCCGATGAAGATCGCCGCAACGGCGGGGCCGGCGACCGCCCCCGCGGTGTCCAGCGTTCGATGGAATCCGAACGCACGACCTCGGGCTTCGACGGGAACGGCATCGGCAAGCAGGGCATCACGGGCCGGACCGCGGGCACCTCTGGCGATCCAGCCAGCGGTGCGAGCGAGCAGGAGGTGGGGCCACCAGGTCGCCAGGGCGCCAGGGCGCCAGGGCGTAGCAGCCCTTCGCAACTCCCGTGAAGAAGCAACCCGCGACCGCGATGGGCTTGTGCCGATGTGGTAGATCAGCCAGCCAACCGCCCACGATCTTGGCCAGGGTGGCGAACCCATCGGCAACCCCCTCGATCAGGCCCAGCGCCGCCGGTGGTGCTCCGATCACGATCAAGAGTCCGGGGAGAGCAGCCGTCGCCGCTTCGTGGCCGAGGTCCGACAGAAAGCTGGCCAGCCCGAAGGCGAGCACGGATCTGTTGAACCATCGAGCCGATCCACTCACAACTGATCAACCCCTCGTGTCGTCCTCTTGAGATTGGCTCGTTCCCTCGCTGGGTCCTTTCCCAGCCAGGCCGGAGCCCCGCGTGTCCGCGGGCATGATCGTACCCAGTCTGTCCAGGGCCAGGCGTAGGCCCGCGAGCCGGCTTTCCGTCCCCGAGACGAGCCGTTCGATCGTGTCGATCTCGGCCTTGATGAACCGTATCGCCTGCTGGGCCATGTCGTCGATCGAGTGGCTCAAGCGATCCGACCATTGCGAGGCCAGGCGGTAGAGGTTCTTCTTCACCTGCCACGGAAGCGCACCGCGGAAGTGCCGTACGATCATGGGTCTGAAAAGCCACATGGGGACGAGAAACGACAGGAGCTGCACCGGCACGTCGAAGATGCGCCCCACGTGCACGTCTGGCTGCCGAGGCGGCATCGGCTTGACGGTGAATTGGGCACCCTTGAACTTGACATGCAGGGCCTGTTCGATGCTCAGCGACAGTCGGTCCTGAAAAGCCCGCACGACCCGAAGTACGGTCGACTCTGTCTCGTCCAGGAACCTGAGCAGACGCGCTCCCTCCTCCTGTGAGATGGGCTCCAGCTCGCGTTTGAGAGCTTCGCCAACCCATGACTGATACGCTTCAGTCATCTCCCACAAGGTGCCCCTGTTGAGGGTGGGCTCGACCTCGAGCTGGTCCAGAAGTCGTCCGAGCAGGTCCAGACGGAACACCTGAAGATGGTTCGCCGCGGCGTCCCGCAGTTGTGCTTTCAGGTCGGTGAGCAGGAGCAGGATCTCGTGACGGATCGTTCCGAGGTTGCCGTGCTCGTCAGCCAGCACTCGCGCAAGCTGATCCTTTGCGTGTTCGGCCCCCAAGGCCGCCTGTTCTGCCAACCTCAAGTATCCACGGCAACCGAGCACCAGCGACCGGACCTTGTGGGCCGCGATCTCGTCGAGAGCCTGGGCTTGCCGTGCACAGATGTGCTCCAACAGGTACTCTCGAAGAGCATCACGAAGGCCCTCGTAGCCTCGTTGAGATGAGAACGGGAAGATCCTGAGCTGTCTTCCCAGGTACCTGTCCACTTGATCACGCAGAAAGTCGATCACTTCAGCCCTCCGGTCCTCGGAGACAAGGTCGACCTTGGTCAGCAGGATGGCGATCTCGGGAGTGTGCTTCTCGAGCTCCCTCAACAGGTCGACGTCCTGATCCGACAGAGGTTGGTCGATGCAGATGGCAACCAGAGCTGCTCCCACCATCGGCAGCCACTCCCGCGAGGTCTTCGTGTTGTGGGCGTGAATGCTGCCCAATCCAGGTGTGTCCACGAACCGAATCCGACCGTAGGGCTCAAGGCAAGCCAGTTCCACGTCCACTGTGGTCACCTGCTTGACGTTGCCAGGGTTCCGCTGCTCGGTGACGAACTCTGCCAGGGCCTCCAGCGGAACCTCCTCGCTCGTGAGGTCGGCCCGGTGGACGATAGTACGATTCGCTGGCCCGAACGACAGTCTCGTGATGACGGCTGTCACCGGGAGCACTCCTACGGGCAGAACGCTGCGGCTTACGACCCTGTTGAGGAGCGAGCTCTTCCCCGCCTTGAAGCGGCCCAGGATCGCCACGTCCACGATGCCGCCGTCGTGGGCAACCTCCTTGCAAGCTCGAATCTGGGGCCACAGCGAATCGATCTGGAACTCTGCCGCGATCGAGGCTACGGACTCGATGGCGGCTTGGCATCCGGTCATCCGTGTCACTTGAGACATCCGCTTCAGGTCACGGTCGATCCGGTTGGTCAGGGTACAGACCAGCCCAGCCTACCCGGTCCATCCATCGAGCCGGCCTCGGGATCTCAGGTCAACGGTGAGAACAGCTGCGCGAACGGGCCCTACCAGTCGAACACGGCCGCTCTGCCCAACTCCGCCACTATCTCGAGCAACCGGTTCGCCTGGCGACGCCCCCGATGGAACCGAAGCTACGGCGCTCACGCCGTTGTCGAGCTCCACGTGGACTCTGAGGGTTGGATTTCCGTGCGAATCCAGGATCTCCATCGCGCGGACGCTCTTGATGTTTCTCGACATGACTTCATCCCTTCTTCTTCGTGGTTCTACTTCACGAGCAGCACGGAGCAGGGTACCTTTCTGGAGACGTTGTAGGCCGTCGTCCCGAGGAACATGCTGACCAGGGTCGAGTGGCCCCTGTCACCGAGCACGACCAGGTCAGGCCGGCCATCCGCCACCATCTTGAGGATCACACTCGACGGATGTCCAACCTTGAACTCCGTCGAGAGCTTCACACCCTCTGGCTTGAGTCTTTTCAGGGCGTCCTTCACCAGCTTGTGCATGTGATGCCGCTCCGTCTCGAGTCCCCCGTTGACCTCGAGTCGACTGTCGACGCCGAAGGGAATCTCGGCGATCGCCAGCACGATCACCTGGGCCTGCACTGCTCGAGCGAGATCAAGAGCCTCCACCAGGGCGCGTTCCGAAGACTCGGAGCCATCGTACGCCACGAGGATTTTCTTGAACATCGACTAGATCACCCCTCCATCAGGCTGGATCGTCGTACCGGTGGCAGTTTCGGATGTCGCGGCCGAGCCAGGATCCACCGTTTCGGCCATCTCGAGCTCGTCCTGGAACCAGCGCTGGGCCACGACGGTCGGAACGACCGCGGAGGCGATCACCGCGGCCAGGAGAACGCCGAACTGCGCCTCCGTGATGATCCCCTTGTCGAGCCCATGCGTCGCGGTCAAAGTGCCCATGGTGAGCCCCGTCGACATCAGGAGCGTCAGGAACATCGCCCCTCTCGAACAGAACCGGCTCGCGAACGGATAGACGGCCGCCACCTTGGTGACGATCTTGATCGCGAAGAGTGTCCCCAAGAGACCTCCGGAGGCCGCCAGCGTTGCCAGGGAGATCCGGAGGCCGCTGCCGAAGAAGAAGAACGGCGTGAGGAAGCCGAAGCAGATGGTCCTCATCCGGCGCTGGAGGTTCTGGTCTCGCTCGAACAGTGGTGCCAAGACGAGTCCCAGCACGAACGCCGGGAGCATCGCGTGGCTATTTCCCATTTCGCCCAGGACCATCAGGAGAAACAGCAGGAAGAACAGCACCTTGGCCTCGAACTCGATTACGCGATTGCCATACCGGTGGAAGAGCCGGGGCAGCATCCGCGGCGCTCCGACGATGAGAGCGACCGAGACGACGAGGAAGACTGGCGTCCACAGGTTCGGTCTGACGAAGAGGGTGGAGAGGGCGAGCGAAACGAAGAAATCGGTGACGAAACACCCCGCCATGGTGAGCTTGCCGACGGTGTGCCGTGTCAGCCCGGTCTCCACGAGGACGGCGTAGACGACGGCCAGCGAGGTCGTGGCAAGCGCGATGGCGCCGATCTCCGAGGCCTCCCAGGACCAGCCGAGCAGCCCGTAGCAGTAGGCTAGGACTGCCAGGAACGGAGCGAGGAAGCTGGTGATACCTATGAGGAAGCTCTCCTTGAAGCGGGTGCGGATCAGTCGAGTGTCGACCTCAGCTCCGGCGAGGAAGGTCAGGGCGATCCCCGCGAAGGCTGCCGCGAGCCTGAGGAAAGGGAACGGCTGCATCCCGAATGCGCTTCGGGCGACGATCCCGAGAGCGATCTCGAAGATCGAGACCGAGAGGGCGGCCTCGACGGAGAGCATGGAAGCGGGGACGAGGAACGCGAACGTGAACAGGAGCAGTGCTAGATCGCTCATTCAACCACCTCGATCCTTCGCCCCCCTGAGTGCGCCAGACGGTGCCGGGAATCAAAAACTCCCACCTACGAGCACTCGATCTGGTAGGTAGGAGTTATCAACCGCGGGTCAAGCGGTGGTTGGCGGCCAACTCCATGGCCGACTGCGATCGAAGGATAGCACCCGAACGCCTGCGGGGCAAGGTCGCTCTCCAGGCTCCAGTCAGGCACCTCCCTGCCCATCATCCGTAGGAACCGAGTCCGATCTCTGCAGCCCCCCGGGGTCGATCGAACGCCAGGTGACCTGCCGAGTCCCTTCCGGCCTGGTGCGGTCGACGCTATAATGGTGCCTCGATGAACGGCGGTAAATCCCTCGAGGAGCTTCTGCAGCGGCACTTCGGGTTCGGGGCGTTCCGCCAGGGTCAGCGGGAGGTCATCGATTCGGTCCTCTCCCGCAGGGACACCGTGGCGGTGATGCCCACCGGATCTGGAAAGTCGCTCTGCTACCAGCTCCCGGCCCTGATGTTCCGGGGGATCACCCTGGTGATCTCTCCGCTCATCGCCCTGATGAAAGACCAGGTGGACGCCCTCACCCAGAGGGGCATCCCGGCGACGTTCGTCAACTCCACGCTCAACCTGGCCCAGGAGACCCAGCGCCTCGAATCGGTGCGGGCCGGCCGGGTCAAGCTGCTCTACGTGGCTCCGGAGCGGTTCGCCAACGCCCGCTTCCTCGACGCCATGTCCCGGGTGTTCGTGGAGCTGTTCGCCGTGGACGAGGCCCACTGCATCTCCCAGTGGGGCCACGATTTCAGGCCGAGCTACATGCGGCTCGCCCTGGCCGGCCGGCGGGTCGGGCGACCCACCATGCTGGCGTTGACCGCCACGGCCACGCCGGAGGTCCGGAGCGACATCCTCAAGAACCTCGAGCTGAAAGACCCGAAGGTGTTCGTCACCGGGTTCGACCGGCCCAACCTGTACCTCTCGGTGGAGGCGGTGTCGAGCCAGCGCGACAAGATCAAGACGATCAAGACGGCGATCCGGGAGGCGGGTGTGCCGGGGATCGTCTACGCCGCCACGCGGAAGCGCGCCGAGGACGTGACCGGGCACCTGAACGCGGCCGGCGTCCAGACCGTGTGCTATCACGCCGGGCTCACCGACCAGAGGCGCCACCAGGTGCAAGACCTGTTCATGTCGGGGAAGGCGCAGGTCATCGCCGCCACCAACGCCTTCGGGATGGGGGTCGACAAGGCCGACATCCGGTTCGTGATCCACCACGACCTGCCCCGGTCGCTGGAGGCCTACTACCAGGAGGTGGGCCGGGCGGGCCGCGACGGGAAGCCGGCCCGGTGCGTCCTGGCCTACTCGCCGTCGGACATCCACATCCAGACCTTTCTGATCGAGGCGTCCAACCCGGCGCCGGAGCTCGTCCGGACGGTCTACGACTTCCTCTGGACGCTCGGGTCGGGGGAGATCGAGCTCTCGCTGGACGAGATCGCCAAGAGGCTCCCGGTGAAGACCTCGGGGATGGCCGTCGGCGCTGCCCTGCGGATCCTGGCCGAGGGAGGCCACGTGGAACGGGGGACGCAGCGGGAGAACACGGCGGCGGTGCGGCTGCTCAGGAACCCGGCGCTGGCCGGGCCGTTCCACGGACCCGGCATGACCTGCGCTCGCGACGTTCTCGACGCCCTCGTGACGCTGGGGGCGCGGCAGGGAGCGCTGGTCAGGGTGGCGCTGGAGGACGTGGCCGAGGCGTCCGATCTGGTCGTCGAGAAGGTCCGCGTCGCTCTGGTGGGCCTCGACGAGGGCCGGACGCTGGAGTACGTTCCGCCGTTCCGGGGGAGGGCCACCCGGCTCGTGGAGCCGCGGGCGACGGAGCTTCAGATCGACACCGAGAAGATGCGGGTCCGGGCCGAGCGGGAGATGGACCGCCTCGACACCATGGTGCGCTTCGCGGAGGCGAGGGAGTGCCGCCGGGACGCCATCCTCGACTACTTCGGCGAGACCGGCCACACCCCGGGGTGCGGACGCTGTGACGCGTGCCAGCACGGACGGGGTCCGGCCGGCCCCGGCTCCGGTCGGGGGGCCCAGCAGGAGTACCTGACGGTGCTGGAGTGCGTCCGGTCGCTGGACGGGCGGTTCGGTCGCCACCGGATCGCCCAGGTGCTGGAGGGGTCCAGGGAAGACGACGTGATTGCCCGGGGCCTCCACCGGGAGGCCCATCATGCCGCGCTGCGTCATCTGGACCACTCCGCCATCGTCCGCATGATCGACCGGCTGGTCGCCGACTGTTACCTGATGATCGACCAGGGGGAGTACCCGCTGGTGGTGGTGACGGAGCGCGGCCGCCAGGCGATCGGCTCCGGCCGGATCGAGATGCGCCGGTCGTTCGCCAGGAGCGGTGCCGGCGGCCGCCCGGGATCCGGCGGCGGCGCCGGTCTGACCGCCCGGGCCAGGGACATGCTGCCCTACGACAAGGAGCTGTTCGAGGCGCTGAAGCGCTGCAGGGACAGGATCGCCGGGCAGTCGGCGCTCCGGCCCGCCAGGCTCATCTCGCTGCGGATGCTGCGGCGCATCGCCCGGGACGCCCCGGTCACCCTGGCGGCGCTCCGGCGCGGGATCGGCCTGAAGCAAGAGTCGGTGGAGCTGGCCGGCGACGCCATCCTGACGGTGGTGCGCCGGCACCAGGAGTCCAGCTAGCGCTCCGGGGCGAGCTTCTCGTTTCTCAGCCGGACGTGGAATGTCGCCGGCTCGAACCTGGACTGGACGCCCCACGGGTTCAGGTAGGTCCGCCGCTCCCCGGTCAGGTAGTAGACGCCCACGGCGGCGGCTCTCCGGACCGACGCGTCGGGGTCTTTCAGAAGCGCCTCGAGCTCTCGCAGGCTCGGCGCGCCGCCGGCCAGCCCCAGCCCCAGAGCCACGACCGAGAGCCCCTGCCGGTCCGGGCCCTTTCTCGAACGTTCCAGAAGGCCCAGGAGCGGTCGCTCCGCGGCACCGTTGCCCGGCCTCGAAAGCGAGCTGGCGGCCAGCAGCCGGACCTGCATGTCGGGCGAGCCCACGAGCCAGACGAGGAACTCCCGGGCCCGGGACGACCGGGAGAAGCCCAGCGCCGAGATGGCGGCCACCTTCAGCTCCGGGTCGGCTCCCCTGGCGAGCTGGATCGCCGAGTCGACCCCGGGCTGGTGGTCCAGCGCCGCGAGGCAGATGGCCAGCCATGGCTTCAGGGGCGCCGTGGCCCGGTCGTACCCCCTCACCAGCGCCGCGCGGGCCTCGTCCCCGCCGATCTGTCGCAGCGCCTGGGCGGCCAGCAGCGGATCTTGCTCCGATCGGGACGGCGCCACCATGGCCGCGAACGTGTCGCTGATCCGGGAGAGCGGCGACGTCTCCGTGGCGGATCGCAGAATCTCCTGGAGCGTCGGCACGGCCGACGGGTCGGCGGTCGCGGCGAGCACCTGGAGCGCCAGCCGGCGGATCGCCGGGTTGTCGTGCCTGGTCAGCTTCTCCACGGCAGGTCGGGGCGCTCGTCGGGACAGGGAGGCCAGCGCGGCGCCGGCGTAGCTCGCCTCGAGCATGCCCCGGGCGCTGTCGGGCAGCTTCCTGTATCGGGCGCCGAACCCGCCCAGGCTCTGGCTGGAAGCCGGAGGCTCGTCCTCGCCGACCGACCCGGCCGCGCGGACGAACAGGTCCACCAGCGGCCCCGCGGCCTCCGGAGCGCCGGCGGTTCCGAGAGCCTGGATCAGCTTGATCCGTTCGATCGTCTGCGTGGCGACGCCGAGCCGGTCGATCAGCACGGCCACGCCGCCGGAGTCCTTCTGGAACGCCAGGGCCAGAGCCGCTTTCAGCGCGAGCTGCGGGTCGGCCTCCCGGACCAGCTGCCTCAGGAGGATCAGCCCCTGGTCGTCCTCGGACTCGCCCAGCTCGATCACGGCGCGCTCGGCCACCTCGCGGTCCGGATCGCGGACCAGCTCCCTGTAGGCGGCGACCAGGGGGCCGCTGAAGCTCCCCTGGAAACCCTGGATGATCCACTTCCGGCCCGGCACGGAGCGGCCGCGCAGGAGCTGGACCGCGGCGCGAGGTCCCATGGCGCCGGCTCCGGAGAGGATCCGGGCGATGCCGTACTTGCCGCTGTCGGAGACCTTCGGGTACAGGTCGACCAGCTCGGGGATCGCCGCGTCGCCCAGCGCCGCGAACGAGGCCACCACGTCTGCCGAGGGAGACCCCAGGCTGAGCGTCCCACCCCGGGTCCAGGTGACCAGCTTCTCCCGCTCCATGAGCTTGACGAGACGGGCCACCTCCTCCCGGATCCACGAGTCCGTGTCAACCCTGACCTCGGCCGCCGGGAGCGACGAGGACACCAGTGCGAGCACAGCGGCCGCGAGCAGGACGTGGAGTCTCACCTTGGACCATCTCTCCTCTCGAGATTCTCCATGAAGCCGACACAATCTACCGCACGGAGCCGAAAAACGTCCATAGAAATGACCGAGAGCCTCTTCCGGAGCCGATCCGGATCCGCACCGTGGATCCGGTTCCGGGCCGAGGCCTGCCCGGGAGGCCGGCGCCGCGGAAGCGGAGGGGATTCACTTGAAGTCGCGCTCGGGAAAGAAAGAGGAGAGGATCAGGGTGGAGGTCGCGCTCGGGTGAGAGAGGAAAGAGGAAGGGATCCGGATTGGGGTCGCGCTCGGGGGCGCGACTCGGACCCGGCGAGGCGCCGGGTCTTGCGACTCGGACCCGGCGAGGCGCCGGGTCTTGGGGGCTCCGGGCGTCTTTGACACCTCCGGCGGCCTTTGATATAGTCGCCGTGACGGGTGCGTGCCCGGATCCAGGATGACGCACTGCGCCATGAACTCGTGGTCGGCGTCGTCCTCGTCCATCGAGTACAGCTCGGGAGCTCAACGTGGAGATCAAAGGGAAACGCGTACTGATACTCGGGGGATGGGGTCTGGTCGGTTCCGCCATCGCCCGGGAACTGGTCGAGCACGAACCGGAGCGGATCGTCCTCTGCAGCCTGGAGAAATGGCAGACCGACGACGCCGTCCGCCAGATGGGGATCGAGTTCCCGGGCTCCTGCGTCAAGTTCGAGGGGGAGTTCGGGGACGTCTTCCAGCGCACCGAGTTCAAGCACCTGAACCGCGAGGAGATCCTCAGGGACCCGGACAGGCGCCGGAAGGTGATGAACGATCTCATCGGCGACTTCAACCGGGACCTGCAGCACGCGCAGTTCCTGTACGACATCCTGGCGCGCCACAGGCCCGAGATCATCGTGGACTGCATCAACTCGGCCACGGCCTTCGCCTACCAGGACATCTACAGGAGCTCCCTCGAGGTGGCCGCGTCGCTGGATCGCTACCAGGGTCCCGGCGACTTCCCGGGGGTCCGGGAGAACGTGGAACGACTCCTGTGCACCTCGTACACGGCTCAGCTCATCCGGCATGTCCAGATCCTGTTCGGCTCCATGGTGGAGGTGGGGACGAAGATCTACGTCAAGATCGGCACGTCCGGTACGGGGGGCATGGGGCTCAACATCCCCTACACCCACTCGGAGGAGCGACCCTCGAAGATGCTGCTGTCCAAGTCGGCCGTGGCCGGGGCCCACACCCTGCTGCTGTTCCTGATGGGGCGGACCCCCGACGGCCCCATCATCAAGGAGTTCAAGCCGACGGCGCTGATCGCCTGGAAGAAGATCGAGCACGGCAAGATCTCCAGGCGCGGAAAGCCGGTGAAGCTCTACGACCTGCACCCGAACCAGGCGATCAAGCTGGAGGGCCGGCTGGCGCTGAAGCCCGACGAGAAGCTGAGGCAGCTCCTCGAACAGTCGGAGGGCGGTGAGCTCGACGCCGTGTTCATCGACACCGGCGAGAACGGTATCTTCTCCGCGGCGGAGTTCGAGGCGATCACGATGCTGGGCCAGATGCAGTTCATCACCCCCGAGGAGATCGCCCGGAGCGTGGTGTACGAGATCAAGGGCGGCAACACCGGCCACGACGTGATCAACGCCCTGGACCAGGCGTGCCAGGGTCCCACCTACCGGGCGGGCCAGCTCAGGGGGTCGGCGCTCCAGCGGATGCGGGAGCTGGAGGCCAAGCACGGCGTCCGCGGCGTCGCCTTCGAGATGCTGGGGCCGCCCAAGCTGTCCAAGCTGCTGTGGGAAGCGGAGCTGCTCCGTCGCACGGAGTTCGACATGTCGGTGCTGTCGCAGACGTCGGCGGAGGAGCTGAGCCGCCGGGCGTTCAGGCAGATCCAGGAGGACCCGAAGCTGAGGCAACGGATCCTCTCCATCGGGATTCCGATCTTGCTCCCCGATGGAACGAGCCTGCTGCGAGGGCCGGAGATCAAGGTGCCGGCGTTCAGGGGCGAGTGGGAGTTCGTCGTCACCCCCGCGAACATCGACCGGTGGGCCGACCAGGGCTGGGTCGACCTGAGGGTCTCCAACTTCGTGCGCTGGGTCGCGCGGCTGAAGCTGATGCTCGGCGAGGTCGAGAAGATCCCGTTCAACGACACCTCCAGCCGGTACGACCGCAACCAGGATTTCTGGATGAGCGAGCCGGAGCTGAACGTCGGCAAGCTCGCCGGCTGGATCTTCATCCACGAGGACAAGGGCGGCCGCATGAAGAGCTGACGTTCGAGGGCCGGGCCGGGGATGGGATCCCGCGTCTGTTCCCCGGCGCCTGGCCTGTCATCAGGCGTC
>JACQZM010000242.1 GCA_016213885.1 Candidatus Rifleibacteriota bacterium
GGGCTTGATCGAGATCCCGCCCGAATCGAAGGTCACGCCCTTCCCGACCAGCGCCACGGTGGGCGCCGATCGGCCGCCGCCGGCGTACTTGAGCGAGATGAGCCGCGGCGGCTCCGCCGACCCCTTTCCGACGGCCAGGATGCCGCCCATCCCCATCTTCGTGAGCGCCTTCTCGTCGAACACCCGGCACTCGAGCCCGCACTCCGCGGCGATCTGCCGGGCCGTCACGCCGAGGCTGGAGGGGGTCCGCACGTTGGCGGGCTCGTTGGCCATGTCCCGGGCCAGGTTGGTGGCGGGCCCCAGGATCTCTCCCCGTACGACCCCACGACGCACCGCCCTGGCCGTCGTCGCGTCCGGGACGAGGAAGAGCAGCCTGCCGAACATCTCCTTCTTCGGCTCCTCGGAGGACATCTTCGAGAACCGGTACAGCCCGAGGATCGTCCCGAGGGTCACCGCCTCGCCGACCTCCTCGGCACCGAGGTCCGGGAACGCCTCCGGCACCACCACCATCTCGCAGTAGCGCATGCGACGGAGCGTCCGCGCCGCCTGCGCCGTGATGGATCGGAGGCAGTCGATGGAGAACTCCCCTCTCTTGCCGGCGCCGATGAGAACGATTCGCTCATAGGGCCGATCGGGCGGCAGATGGAGGATGGTGAACTCCCTGAACTCGCCCCGGATCTCGCCGGACGCGATGAGATCCTTGGGACGGACGGGGGCCATCCGATCCACGGCGGCGAAGACTCCCTCGGACGTCCATTCACCCTGGAACACGGGAAGGAGCAGCGCCGGGTGGCGTCCCTCGGTGTACTTTCCAGCGACGACCTCGATCGAAAGGGGGGGTTGGGGCATCGACAGCCTCTGACCGAATTGCCGGGAGCTTCTGGTGGTGATAGACTTTATGGCTCCATTGGCCGGTGGGGGATGCTACCACGAAGCTATGACCAAGTCAAAACACGCCCCGGGAGATGGCCCGGACACGACCGGGCCGGAACCGTACGGCCGGGAACTGTCCCTGGCGACGGCTCTGGCCCGGGCTGCGGGCGACGTGCTGCTCCACTACCTCCGGACCGGGGTCCCGGTCGAGTACAAGGGGATCGACGATCCGGTGACCAGGGCTGATCGGGAGGCCGACGCCCTGATCGTGGAAGGCATCGCCAGCGGGTTCCCGGCCGACGGGATCCTCAGCGAGGAGATCCCGGACTCCGGGAGCCGGCTGGGTCGCAGCCGCGTCTGGTTCGTCGACCCGATGGACGGGACCAAGGAGTTCATCAAGGGTTCCGGCGAGTTCTCCGTGCTGATCGGTCTGATCGTGGACCGCCGTCCCCGGGTGGGCGTGGTCTACCAGCCCTCGGCCGACCTGCTCTACGCCGGCGTGGTGGGCTCGCGCGCCTGGGTGGACGAGAGAGGCCGGCGGTCCCCGCTCGACCTGACCGTGGGCGATCGGAGTGCGTCGGGGCCCACGGACGACCGGGCGGCAGCGAGCGACGACGGCACGGGGACGCCACGATGGACGTTGGCCGTGAGTCGAAGCCACCGGCACGGGCTGATCGACGAGGCGAGGCGACTGCTCCCGGTGACTGCGGAAGTGGCGACCGGAAGCGTCGGTCTCAAGATGGGCCTGGTGGCCCGGGGACGATGCGATCTCTACCTCGCGCTGGACGACCGGACCCACTCGTGGGACTCCTGCGGGCCCCAGGCCGTGCTCGAGGCAGCCGGAGGCACGGTCACCGACGTGTTCGGCGAGCCGCTGGTGTACGACTCAGCCGACGTCACCAACCGCCGCGGGATCGTCGCCGCGGCGGCCCACCGGCATCGCCGGATCGTCGAAGCGCTGAGGCCGCTGACGGAGCGGCACTTCGTCCTGAAAGCTCCGGAGAAGGAACCGCCACGGGCTCCATGATGCCGGCAGGGCGAACGAGACCCGGAGGCCGCGGAGAGCCGGCGCTCAGTCGGGCTCCAGCAGGACCTTGCGCGAACCCCGCGCCGCGACCATGGCCGCCTCGATCCGGGAGAAGGGGAACCGCTCCCCCAGCAGGCCCGAGAGCTTCAGGCGGCCGTCCCGGAGCCAGTTGAGCGCCTTTCCGAAGGGCCCGCACCGGGACGAGGCGATCTGCACCTCGTTGACCACCATCCTGGTCGTGTCGATCGACGAGGGCAGGCCGCACGTGGTCTTGATGGAGATGGTGCCCCGGGGGCGGACGAGCTCCAGGGCCATCGGCAAGCCCTCCGGCGAACCGGTGGCCTCGACGACCAGGTCGGCGCCCAGGCCGTCGAAGAGGTCTCTCACCTGCGCCGGCAGCTTCGGGCTCACGGGCAGCGCCTCGCGAGCGCCCAGCTTCTTGGCGCGGCGGCGTTTCTCGCCGGAGCGGCTGACGGCGACCACGTGGGCTCCCCGCAGCTTGGCCACCTGGACGATGAGCGCCCCGAGGCGTCCGGCCCCCAGAACCACGACCCGCTCCCCCGGGTAGGTGGGGGTGATCTCGAAGGTCTGCAGGGCCGCTGCCAGGGGCTCGACGAAGACGGCGTGCTCGTCGAGAACCGTGTGGGGCACGGGTCTCAGGTTGGCCGCCGGAACGAGCACGTCCGAAGCGAAGACGCCGTCGGCCCCCACGATACCCATGACCGTCCGCACCTGGCAGTGGGACTCCAGCGCGGCCCGGCACGCTGCGCACGGGTCCTCGCTGTGCCTCGAGCGGCACGTGATGTTGATCTCCCCCACGACTCGCTGGCCGATGAGCTGGGCGTAGAGGTCGGAGCCCACGGCATCCACCACTCCGACCCATTCGTGGCCCAGCACCAGCGGGAGCGGCACCACGTAGTCCCCGGCGTACGCCGCAGATGCCCGCCGTGACGATCTTCACCCGGGCGTCCAGGGGACCGGGAACCGGGACCGGCCGGCGCTTCACGACCAGGCGGCCGGGCGCCTCGAGGACGCAGGCCGTACCGGCGTCGGCCCCCGACTCACGCGTGCGCGCCATCTGGTCAGCGCCTACAGCTCACCATCCTGCCGCTTCTGCTGGACCATCTCCAGGTAGGCATCCTGGAGCGAGTAGTCGAGCTTGCTCTTCTCGAACTCCTCGATGGCGACGCTGATCAGGTCACGCCCCTTCCGGTCCACCTTCGGCTCGGTGCCGCGTCTGAGCGCCAGCACCCGATCCACGATCGCCAGCACCATGTAGAACTTGTTGTTGGTGACCGTCATCATCCTGTCGAGATCGAACGTTATCAAGAGCACCCTCCATCGAGTAGTTGGCGGACCGTCTCCCCCGGGTGTCGCCGGTTCACTGTGTGCACTGGAGGACCGAATCGAGGGCGGCGAGGTTGAACAGCCGCGCCGTGTCGTAGCGGGCGATGCGATGTCTCTCCGCCTCGATCAGGCATCCCAGCATCCGCACGGCGGCGTCCAGCTCGTCGTTGAACAGAAACACGTTGTACTCGGAGATTCTCTCCAGCTCACGCTTCACGTTGGACAGACGCCGGGCGATCGACTCGGCGGAGTCGGTGCCGCGGCCCAGCAACCGCTGCTTCAGCACCGACACGTCCGAGGGCGTGACGAAGATCAAGAGCGCGTCAGGAATCCTGCTCTTCACCGCCAGGCCGCCCTGGATGTCGATCTCCAGGATCACGTCCCGGCCGGCCTGACGAGCCTCGTCGACGGCCTTGCGGGGAGACCCGTAGTAGTTGCCGTGGACGAGGGCGTGTTCGAGGAAATCGCCCCGCTCGATGCCCTTCTTGAACGCCTCTTCGGTGACGAAGTGGTAGTCGATCCCGTCCTGTTCGCCCCTGCGGGCCTCGCGGGTGGTCGTGGTTATGATGAGCTCGGCCGTGGGATGGGCATCCACGAAGCGCTCGCACAGCGTTGACTTGCCGGCCCCGGAAGGGCCGGAAACCACCACGGTCAATCGCGGCTTGTCGAGCGCCATATCCTCAACCTCTCGCCTCTCACGGCGTCCAGTCATGTCCCCCGTCACCGGGCCGTCCGTTCCGACAACCGTGCTCCGCACCGTTCAACCTCCCGCCGGACGCCGGCTCGGCGGCTCGGCGGCCACGCACCCGCAAGGCACCTAGACCAGGTTCTGGAGCTGCTCGCGGATGCGAGAGAGCTCCTCCTTGAACTGGACGACCAGCCCCGAGATGTCCGCCGACTGCGACTTGGAGCCGATCGTGTTGATCTCGCGCCCGCACTCCTGGGCCAGGAAGTCGAGCTTGTGGCCGACCTCCCCTCCCCCGGCGAAGGCGGCTCTCACCTGCGCCAGGTGGCTCTCGATGCGCACCAGCTCCTCCGTGACGTCGGAGCGATCGGCGAACATCGAGACCTCCAGGGCCAGCCGCTCGGGTGGCATGAGCGCGTCGAGCTTCCAGTCCCGGATCTTGCCCTCCAGGCTCTTGCGATAGCCGCTGACCATCTGTGGGACCCGTTCGCGGATCGCCTCGACCAGCTGCTGCAGCCGCGAGGCTCGCGAGGTCAGGTCGGCGGCGAGAGTCGCCCCTTCCGCCACCTGCATCTCTTCCATCCGGTCCAGCGCCTGCCTGACCAGCCGCTGCGTGGTCTGGAGCAACTCGCCCTTTCCGTGGATCTCCGTCGCCGCCGACACGACGGACGGAGCGAAGAGCAGGTCCTCGGCGACCAGGTCGCCTTTCAGATTGTACCGGACCTTGAGGCCCCTGT
>JACQZM010000336.1 GCA_016213885.1 Candidatus Rifleibacteriota bacterium
GCCGGCGCAGCTCTCCGTGGGCCAGGAGGCGACGCTGGAGGTCACCCTTCCTGAGCCGCTGGACCCGCTGGAGTGCGTGGCGGTCGTGGTGCTGCCCGCGACGGTGGTGGCCAAGCAGACCGAGGACTCCCTCACGAGCTACCAGGGCGATCTGATCTACGGCCAGCGGGCCTCCGGCGGTCAGAAGATGCAGGCGCTGGCCGTCCCGTTCCGCGGCTCACGCTCCGTGCGGATTCTCGTGGAGGGCGCCCAGAAGGGGGTCGCTCCGGGGCTGGTGCTGATCCGGTCGATCAGCGATCCCGCGGTGGTCCGGAAGGGGACGGTCGCCACGGTCACGGTCAAGTGACCCGGTGCGCAGCAACGGCCCTCCCGGCTTCGACGCCCCCCGGTCGAGCTCGGTCGGCGTTGATCCCGGCCCGGAACCCGTTGTAGGCTGCCGCGGAACAGACTGTCAGGAGGTATCGACATCATGAAGAAGATCGGAGTGGTGCTGGGCGGTTGTGGAGTCATGGACGGCGCGGAGATCCACGAGTCGGTGTTCACTCTCCTGGCGATCGACCGGGCCGGGGCCAAGGCGGTATGTCTGGCCCCGAACGTGCCGCAGATGCACGTGGTGAACCACGCCACCGGCCAGGAGGCGACGGGTGAGAGGCGGAACGTGCTGGAGGAATCGGCTCGCATCGCCCGGGGCGAGATCAAAGACCTCAAGACCGTGAAGGCCGCCGACCTCGACGCCCTGGTGTTCCCCGGCGGATACGGCGCGGCCAAGAACCTCTGCGACTTCGCGGTCAAGGGGGGGGACTGCACGGTGCAGCCCGAGGTGGCCCGGCTGGTGAAGGAGATGCGTGCCGCCGGCAAGCCCATGGGGTTCATCTGCATCGCCCCGGCCATCGCCGCCAAGGTGCTGGGAGTGGAGCATCACGTCCAGGTCACGATCGGCACCGACGCCGGGACCGCCCAGAAGCTGGTGGGGATGGGAGCCAGGCACGTGAGCTGCGCCGTGAGCGAGATCGCCGTGGACCAGGCGAACAAGGTCGTCACCACGGCGGCCTACATGCTGGCCCAGCGGATCTCCGAGGTCGCCGACGGCATCGACAAGCTGATCAAGAAGCTCGTGGAGATGGCCTAGACCGAAGGAGACAGGAGGTCGCCGGCGGCGCACGGACCGCCTTGCTCCGAGCGCTGATCGACGGAGCTCGGCGGGCCGTCGAGCGGCCGGGATCTTTCGTTGTAGTGCTAGTTCCCGGCCTTCTGCCGGAGCAGGTTAAGCGCCCCGCCCGCCCTGAACCAGGCGATCTGCTCCCGGTTGAGGGTGTGCCTGAGCTCGATCCGCTCCTTCTCGCCGCTGGAATGGTGCAGGGTGCAGGTCACCGGCTGCCCCGGCGCCAGGTCGTTCAGACCCACGATGCTGATGTGGTCGGTCTCGCGCACCTTGTCGTAGTCGTCCGGGGCGGCGAACGTGAACGGCAGGATCCCCTGCTTCTTGAGGTTCGACTCGTGGATCCGTGCGAAGCTCCGCGCGATGACCACCGCGGCGCCCAGGAACCGAGGCGACATGGCCGCGTGCTCCCGGCTCGACCCTTCGCCGTAGTTCTCGTCGCCCACCACGACCCAGCGGAGCTTCTTCGCCTTGTACTCCCGGGCGATCTTGGAGAACGGGCTCTTCGTCTCCCCGGACAGCTGGTTCAGCCCCTTCCCGGGCTCTCCGGTGAACGCGTTCACCGCACCGGCCAGCATGTTGTCAGAGATGTTGTCCAGGTGGCCCCGGTACTTGAGCCACTCGCCCGCAGGGGAGATGTGGTCGGTGGTGCACTTGCCCCTGGCCTTGGCCAGAAGCGGCAGCTCCACGAAGTCCTGACCGTCCCAGGGCTGGAACGGCTCCAGGAGCTGCAGCCGATCGCTCTTCGGCTTCACGGCGATCTCCACGATCCGCGGATCGTCCGGCGGCGCCTGATACCCCTCGGTCTTGACCTCGAACCCCCGGGGTGGGATGTCCGGCGCGGCTGCCGGCGGCTGGAGCTTGAACCGCTTGCCATCCTTGCCGGTCAGCTCCTCGGAGAGCGGGTCGATCGAGAGTCGGCCGGCCAGAGCGTAGGCCATGACGATCTCCGGGCTCGAGATGAACGCCAGGGTGCTTGGGTTGCCATCGTTCCGCGCCGGGAAGTTCCGGTTGAACGAGGTGATGATCGTGCTGGGCTCGCCGTGCTTGATGTCCTCGCGCTTCCACTGGCCGATGCAGGGGCCGCACGAGTTGGAGAGCAGCACGCCGCCGACCTGCCTGATCGCCTCGAGCAGGCCGTCCCGCTCCACGGTGGCCTGGATCTGGTCGGAGCCCGGCGAGACGAAGAGCGCCGTCGCCATCGTGAGACCGTGGGCCTTGACCTGTCGCGCCACGTCCGCTGCCCGGTGGATGTCCTCGTACGACGAGTTCGTGCAGCTGCCGATCAACGCCGCCGTGATGCGGTCGTGGTAGCCCTTCTGCTCCGCCTCGGCCTTGAGCTTGGAGACCGGTCTGGCCAGATCGGGGGTGTGGGGACCGACCACGTGGGGTTCCAGCGCCGACAGATCGATCTCGATGACCCGCTCGTAGTACTTCTCCGGCGTCGCCTCGACCTCGGGGTCGGCCCCGAGCAGGCGCCCGGGGCGCTGGGCCAGCTCCGCGGGCCGGGCCCGGTTCGGGGCCTTCAGGTACGCGGCGGTCCGCTCGTCGTGGGGGAAGATCGACGTGGTGGCGCCCAGCTCCGCCCCCATGTTGGTGATGGTCGACTTGCCGGTGCAGCTGATGGACTGGCATCCCGGTCCGAAGTACTCGATGACCCGGTTGGTGCCGCCCTTCACGGTCAGGATGCCCAGGAGGTGGAGGATCACGTCCTTGGGAGCGGTCCAGCCCGACATCTGGCCGATCAGCTTGACGCCCACCAGCTTCGGGTACAGGACCTCCCATGGGAGCCCCGCCATCACGTCCACGGCGTCGGCGCCGCCCACCCCGGAGGCGAACATGCCCAGCCCGCCGGCGTTCGGCGTGTGGGAGTCGGTGCCGATCATCATCCCGCCCGGGAAGGCGTAGTTCTCCGCCACGATCTGGTGGATGATCCCCGCTCCGGGCCTCCAGAACCCGATGCCGAACTTGGCGGCAGCGCTGGAGAGGAACTCGTACACCTCGCGGTTGTCTTTGTTGGCCTGCGCCAGGTCTTTTTCCGA
This sequence comes from Candidatus Rifleibacteriota bacterium, assembly GCA_016213885.1. GTDB lineage: Bacteria > Muiribacteriota > UBA6191 > JACPRK01 > JACQZM01 > JACQZM01. The sequence goes on from JACQZM010000336.1 coordinate 3,202, forward strand.
GCCCCTCTGGGCCCGGATCAGGTGGTCGCAGTGGACCGTGGCGGGCACGGCCGAGACGCTGCGACCGCAGTGGGAGAACTGGAGCAGCGCCATCTGGGCCGTGGCGTCTTGCAACCCGATCGGGCCTGAGCTCGAGGTAGCTCTTGCCGGGAACGAGCTCCTGGTCGGCGGGGTGGCCCAGGTGGCCCAGGAGGACCTTCTCGGCCAGGGTCAACGGTCTTCCCAGGCGCTTCCGGACGACCTCGAGGTTCTTCTCCATGGTCCGGTACACATTCTCCACGAACTCCGGCGTGCTCTCTATGTGATGCTTCATGGCTGCCTCACTCCTCGCTTTCGACAGTTACCACTCCGGCGCGCCCCCGGGGTCGCGGAACTGCCCGAGCCCTATCGTATCGACCTCGACGCGACCGGTCAAGCCGGTGCTTCCAGACCCGGCGCCTCGCCGGGTCCGAGTCGCGCCCCCGAGCGCGACCTCAATCCGGATCCCCTCCTCTTTCTTCTGGGCAGCTCTGCAGCCAGGCCGAGGCCTGATCACAGGCCCGACTCCGCGAAACACGTGCAGGATCCCGGTCTTCCCGCTGTCCAGCGTCCCTTCGCTAGCGCACGGTCAGGATGATCGACAGGCTCTCGCCTCGATCGGAGCAGCGCCTGAGGAGGTTCGCGACGCCGGACCCACCCGTCTCGGAGAGGGCCCGGTTCAGGCCTCCGATCGCGATGCTCTGGCCGCGCCGCAGCACCGCCTTCGTGACCAGGTTACGGCTAGACCGGTCCACGCCCACGTCCGAGACCCGGGTCGGCGACTCGTCCACGAAGCTCACGTCCACGCTGACCAGCGGTCCCGTGACCCGGGGCAGCACCTCGAGCATGAGCCCCACCGGGACCTCGTTCGCTCCGGTGCCGGCGACCACCGGCCCCCCGGGCCCCACGATGACCTGGGTGACCGGGATCATGAACACCTCGCCCAGGCTGAACCGGGCCGGATAGCCCGACAGGGCCGTGATCCACAGCGTGCCCGATCCGGAGGACCGGTGCGACGACGACCCGTAGACGACCCGACCGCCGATCGTGGGCGGGTGGCCGGGAAGGACGGCGAACGAGACGTTGTCGATCGCGAGCCCCATCTCGCGACTCCTGTCCCTGCTGAGGCTCGAGGAGGTCACGCCGATCTGGACCTGTTCCGGCGCCACCGAGAGCTTCTCCACCAGCGACCTGAGCCTCGCGATCTGCTCCGGGGGGCCGTTCACCGCCACGGAGCCCGCGGCCTTGAGGTGAGCCAGGTTCTCCGGCAGGACGCCCCCGGTGGCTTCAGGCCCCAAGGCACGGAGAGCCGCGTCCAGGTCCTCCTTGGAGAGGTAGCCGAGGGAGATCACCTCCGTGCGGGTGCCGGCGGCCCGGTCGAACTGCCCCAGCGCCTCGACCATCGCTTCGTGCCCCCGGGGGGCGTCGTACAGCACGAGGGTCTTGCCGTCGGGACCGGCAGTGCAGCCCCCCAGGTCGATCCGAGCCAGCAGCCCGGGATTCGCCCGGAGGGCGGTCAGGACCTTCTCCGCCGTGGTGTACGTGAGCCGGTAGACCCGTCTTTCCACCGTGCCGACGCCTCGCCGGTCCTGGGCGCTCTGGACCACGTAGATGCCCGGCCGGAACGGGATGAGCTCCAGCCCCTCCAGGGACAGGACCAGCTCCAGCGCTTCCCGGCAGGTCATCTTCGCGAACGAGTAGCCCAGCGGGCGACCCTTGGGCACCGAGTCGCGGACGACCAGGTTCAGATCCAGAGCTTCCGGAGCGCTGACCAGATCGAGGAACTCGCCCAGGGTCAGCCTGCGTGCCGGCGCCGGAAACGGCGCATGGTCCCCGGTGGTCGTGGGGAGCGGCCCCGCCGGCGACGGGCCTGGAACAGCGAGCACGAGGAGGAGCGCCGCCAGCAGGAGGAAACCGCCCCGGGCGAGACCGGAGGAGCGGACCGACCGCGCCAGACGGTAGCCCATTGTCCCTCCGGGATCGTGTCGCTGGATCAGTGACCTTCCGACTTCACCTGGATGTCCTGCTTGCCCAGCATGGTCATCATCAGGAGCCCGCCGATGAGGCCGAACGGGGCCATGGAGTAGTACCACCAGCCCCAGCCGCCCCAGTCGAGCAGCTTGCCCAGGGCGAAGCCGGCCAGGCCGGCGCCGAAGTACTGGAACGAGTCGATCACGCCGGAGGCGAACCCGGCCATCTTGCGGCCGCCGATGTCCATCGCCGCCGCCGTTCCGAGGATCGAGTGGGTGGCGTTCACCGTGAGCGAGATCAGCGTCAGGGAGATACAGGCGGCGGTGAGGCTCTGGAACTGGGCGCCGATCAGGATCGCCGCGACCTGGCAGAAGTAGAGCGTCACGGCCACCGGGGCGCGCTGGCCCCCGAAGAACCGGTCCGAGATCATCCCGGAGCCCAGGGAGCCGATCACCGCGACGAACGGGATCATGAAGGCGATCCACTGGTACGTGGAGCCCTTGAGGTCCAGGCTGAAGACGTCCTGCAGGTACCGGGTGAACCACTGGTCCAGGCCCTGGCGCACCACGCCGGTGCAGAAGTAGGCCCCGGCCACGACCCAGACGAACCTGTTGGAGAGGATGACCTTGAGCACGTGGAGCACGTCCACGGGCGTATCGTCGACCGGGCCTGAATCCTCTCCGGCCATCTTGAAGCCCGCCTCTTCCGGAGTCTCCTTGACGAAGATGGCTACCAGCACGGCGGAGACGCACGCGATGCCCGCCGGGACCCAGAACACGTACTTCCAGTGGAGCGGCGGCAACGTCACCAGGCCCCAGACCGAGAGCCCGGCCAGCAGGGCCGGCCCGAGCCAGTTGATCACGAACCGGCCCAGCTGGATCATGAAGCCGAAGATCCCCGCGAACGTGCCCCGTTCGGTCTTGTGGAACCAGGACGCGTTGATCTTGATCATCCCCGGTGCGCCGAACGCCTGGGTGTAGCCGTCCAGCATCCTGATCAAGACGAAGACGGAGAGCATCCCCGCGGTGGATGCGGCTCCGAAGGCGATGTTCAACACCACCGTGCCGAAGACGCCGCAGATCATGGCCCTCTTGCCGCCGATCTTGTCGGTGATCAGACCGTTGATCAGCTGGCCCACCGCGTAGGCCCAGAAGAACGCCGTCAGGATGTAGCCGAACTCCTGCCGGGAGAAGTGGAACTCCTCGCAGATGTCCTTGTTCGCGATGGCCAGGTTGTACCTGCACATGTAGAACGAGGCGTAGGCGAGGCCCACCGTGAACCAGTTGAGCCCTCGTCTGGGCCTGAACCCGGGAGGATGCTGGAGCACGGTGGTCGCGGGGGCGTTCTGATCGGACATGGGCGAGCGTGTCCTTTCTGGGCAGCGCTCTCGAGGCGAGGCGCTGCGGCTGGGCGCGATCGACCTCTGGAGCGGTGCGTCAACGGCTGCGGATGCTGGGATAGTCCATGAGGCTATCACATGGGGGTGCTCCGATGCACCCCCGGCGCACGCCCCGCAAGCAAGTCGCCTCCTGTCGGCGGCGAAGGCCCGGGCTCGTCGTGAGGTTGCCTGCCCCTTCGGGCCCTGCGCTCGGCCTCCGACCGGCGCTGGACTCGCATTACATCGGGGGAATGTGATTGCCCTGGAAAACCTTCCTTTTCTGTTTTTCTATGTGTTACATTTGGAGGCCCCTCGAAGGAGGGCCCATCAGAACTTCTGGAATCTCATTCCGGGGAGACTCCGAGCAAGGTGAGACAATGACAAGGGAAGGGATCAAGGGCATCCTGGACAAGCATGGAGGAGACCGATTCGGCCTCATCGCCATACTCGAGGATATCCAGCACAAGTACGGGCATCTTTCCGAGGATTCTCTGAGGACGGTCGCGGAGAAGACCGGACGTGACCTCAACGACGTCTACGCCGTGGCCACTTTCTACCGGGCGTTCAGCTTGAAGCCCCGTGGGAAGCACATCTGTCAGGTCTGCCTGGGCACCGCGTGTCATGTGCGTGGCGCCCAGATCATCGTGGAAGAGATGCAGAGACAGCTGGGCGTCAACGCCGGCGAGACGACCCCCGACGACGAGGTCACGCTGGAGACGGTCGCCTGCGTCGGTGCATGCGCCCTGGGCCCCATCGTCGTCATCGACGGGGGGTACGTGGCCAAGGTGAACACCGAGAAGGTCAAGCGGATCATCGACAAGGCCCGGTCCGGTGAAGCCGGTCCGGTGAACATGGCGGAGCGGCCGACCTTTCCTCTTAAAGTCAACTGCCCCCGGTGCAACCACAGTCTGATGGATGCCCAGCACCACCTCGACGGTCATCCGTCGATCCGGGTGACCATGGCGGTCGGTGAGAATCACGGCTGGCTGAGACTTTCCAGCGTCTACGGGAGCTACGCCCTCGAGGCCGAGCATGACGCTCCCCTGGAGACCATCATCGACATCTTCTGCCCCCACTGTCACGGTCAGCTCACGAGCGCCACGAACTGCACCGAGTGCGGCGCCCACATGGTGCCGCTGATCGTCCGGGGCGGCGGGATCATCCAGATCTGCGCCCGGCGTGGATGCAAGGCCCACATGCTCGACCTGGACGGAGCCAACATCTGATGAGGCAAGCCCATGGATAGACTAAAGAACTACAGCGATTTCAAAGCCCTCCAAGACCGTCTCATCGCCGATCAGGCCCCGAACATCCCGACGATCGTCATCTCCGCCGGGACGTGCGGGCAGGCCAGCGGCGCCAACGAGCTGATCCGCATCGCCAAGAGGGAGCTGCTGGACAACGAGCTCTCCGACCGGGTCCGGCTCCGGATCACCGGGTGCCACGGCTTCTGCGAGCAGGAGGCGTCGGTGCTGGTCGAGCCGGCCGGCACCTTCTACCCCAAGGTCCAGCAGAAGGACATGCCCCGGGTCGTCTGCTCCGTGGCGCGTGGAGAGGTCGTGGAAGACCTGCTCTACGTCGACCCGGCGTCGGGGCGGAGGCTGGAGAAGCAGAGCGAGATTCCGTTCTTCAAGACCCAGTGCCGGACGATCCTGGGGCGCAACGAGAAGGTCGACCCGATCCGGGTGTTCCAGTACATCGAGAACGGCGGGTACGCCTCTCTGGGCAAGGTCCTCGAGCGCGGAGATCCCCAGTGGGTCATCGAGGAGATCAAGGCCTCGGGGCTCAGGGGGCGCGGCGGCGCCGGCTTCCCGACCGGGTTGAAATGGGAGTACCTGGCCAGGCAGCAGAACGGCACCTGGAAGTACCTGATCTGCAACGCCGACGAGGGCGACCCGGGGGCGTACATGGACCGTGCGGTGCTGGAGGGCAACCCCCACAGCGTGATCGAGGGGATGCTGATCGGTGCCTATGCCACCGGTGCCAAGGAGGGGGTCATCTACGTCCGGGCCGAGTATCCTCTCGCCGTGAAGCACTGCGTCATCGCGTTGCGGCAGGCCCGCGAACTGGGCTTCCTGGGGGAGAACATCCTCGGCAGCCGCCTGTCGTTCAACATCCGACTCGTCAAGGGAGCCGGGGCGTTCGTCTGCGGGGAGGAGACGGCGCTGATGCGGTCTTGCGAGGGCCGCGTGGGCGAGCCGCGACAGCGGCCGCCGTTCCCGATCGAGAGGGGGATCGACGGCAAGCCGACGGCGATCAACAACGTGGAGACCTGGGCCAACGTCCCGGTCATCCTGAGGCAGGGCGCCAGGGCTTTCGCGAAGACCGGCACCGAGAAGAGCACCGGCACCAAGATCTTCAGCCTCGTCGGCAAGGTCCGGAACACCGGGCTGGTGGAAGTGCCGATGGGCATGCCGATCTGGGAAATCGTCAACACGATCGGCGGTGGGCCGATCGGCAAGAAGAAGCTCAAGGCCGTCCAGACCGGTGGACCGTCCGGCGGGTGCATCCCGGCGAGGTTGTTCGACCTGCCGATCGACTACGACAGTCTGGCGGACGCCGGCTCGATCATGGGGTCCGGCGGCATGATCGTCATGGACGAATCGACCTGCATGGTCGACGTGGCCCGCTACTTCATGAACTTCCTCAAGGACGAGTCCTGCGGCAAGTGCTTCACCTGTCGGAAGGGTACGCAGAGGATGTTCGAGATCCTGGACGACATCTCCAAGGGGCTGGCCAGGATGGACCATCTCGATCTGCTCGAGGAGCTGGCCACCACGGTCAGGGACACCTCGATGTGCGGCCTGGGGCAGACCGCCCCGAACCCGGTGCTCTCGACGCTGAAGTACTTCCGCGACGAGTACGTGAAGCACATCGAGGACAAGAAGTGCCCCGCGGGCGTGTGCAAGAGCCTGATCACCTACTCCATCAACGACAAGTGCACCGGCTGCAATCTCTGCTCGAAGTCATGTCCGGTAGATGCGATCGCGGGGGACAGAAAGGTACGCCACGTCATCGAACCCGGCAAGTGCATCAAGTGCGGGGTCTGTGTGACCGTGTGCAAGCTCGATGCCGTGGAGGTGCGCTAACGATGGTCAACCTCACGATCAACGGCCTGAAAGTCGCGGTCCAGGATGGCAGTTCGATTCTGGAGGCGGCCAAGTTCCTGGGATTCCCCATACCGACCCTGTGCCACAACGACGGGCTCCACCCCTACGGGGCCTGCCGGCTGTGCGTCGTCGAGATCGGCGAAGGCCCGAGGGCCCGGATGGTCTCCTCTTGCACCCATCCGGTGCAGGAGGGGATGAAGGTCCGCACGGCGTCTTCCCGGGTGGTGAAGGCGCGGAAGATGGTCCTGGAGCTGCTCTTGGCCTCGTGCCCGCAGTCCAAGGTGATCCAGGATCTGGCCTCGGCCCACAACATCCGGCAGCAGCGGTTCAAGCAGGAGCACGAGCAGTGCATCATGTGCGGCCTCTGCGTCCGGATGTGCAAGGAACAGATGGTGGCCAAGGCCATCTCGTTCAGAGGTCGAGGGGAGCGGAGGAGCATCGGCACGCCGTTCGACGCCAAGTCGGAGGTCTGCCGGCAGTGTGGCGGGTGCATCTACGTGTGCCCTGCGTGCCAGCTGCGCTGTACCTACTCCGACCCTTCGAAGGTCATCTGCGGGGGCTGCGCCAACTTGACGCCGCCCTGCGTGGGCAAGAACGAATCGTTCGACGATATGATGTGTTACATGTCCCCCTGCGTCGCCTGTGAAATCAAGAAGGACTGAATTCCAATAGAGTAGATTGGGAGGAGAAAAAATGTCGCTCACGCGAGTCAACGCCTCGGCCGCAACCCTGACCAAGAACAGGACCGAGGATTCGGTTGTGCCCGTTTCGGGCATGTGCGTCACCTGCGTCGATGGTTGCATCGGCATGTGCGAGATCGGCAAGTCGGCATTCCGCGGGCACGAGGTCATCTATCCTCAGCCGTTCGGCGTGATCACGACTGCCGGCGAGAAGGTCTACCCGGTGGACTACTCTCACCTGAACATCATGGGGACGGCCGTCGGCGCCCACGGCATCGAAGCCAACAGCGACAAGGCGATCTTCCCTGCCGTCAACCTCGAGGTCACCTACGGCCACGACAACAAGATCAAGTTCAAGCTGCCGTTCATGATCCCCGGCATCGGGTCCACGAACGTGGCCAAGAACAACTGGGAGGGCCTGGCGATCGGCACCGCGCTGGCAGGCACCGGCCTCACGATCGGTGAGAACGTCGTGGGGATGGACCCGGACGCGACGATCAAGAACGGCCGTGTCGTCGACACCGTCGACCTCAAGATGCGCGTCAAGCTGTTCAAAGACCACCAGCGAGACGGCTACGGCGCCATCATCGTCCAGGCCAACGTCGAGGACACCCGGCTGGGCGCTCAGGAATACGCCATCGAGAAGCTGGGCGTCGAGATCGTGGAGCTCAAGTGGGGCCAGGGCGCCAAGGACATCGGCGGCGAGGTGAAGATCACCAGTCTCCAGAAGGCTCAGCTGCTCCACTCCCGCGGCTACGTGGTGCTGCCCGATCCGACGGACCCCAACGTGATCAAGGCGTTCGAGAAGGGCGCTTTCCACGAGTTCGAGCGCCACTCCCGGGTGGGCATGGTCGAGGAGGACGGTTTTGCCAAGCGCGTCCAGGAGCTCCGCAAGGCCGGCGCCAAGTACGTCTTCTTGAAGACCGGGGCCTACCGCCCGGCAGACCTGGCACGGGCCGTCGCCTGGGCGTCGAAGTACAAGCTCGACCTGTTGACCGTCGACGGGGCCGGCGGCGGCACCGGCATGAGCCCGTGGCGCATGATGAACGAGTGGGGCGTTCCGCCCGTGGAGATCCACTCGCTGCTGTACCAGTACGTGCACAAGCTGGCCCAGAAGAAGGGTGCGCACATCCCGGCGATCTGCGTGGCCGGTGGGTTCACCTTCGAGGATCAGATCTTCAAGGGCCTGGCGATGTGCGCCCCGTACACCAGGCTGGTCGGAATGGCCCGGGCGCCGATCGCCGCGGCGATGGTCGGCAAGACCATCGGCCGGGCCATCGACGAGGGGCAGCCGCCGGTGTACGTGGAACGGTTCGGGCGCACCAGGGACGAGATCTTCGTGACCGCCGCCACGCTCCGGAAGGAGCTCGGGGACAAGGAGTTCGACAAGATCCCCACCGGTGCGATCGGTCTTTACACCTACTACGAGCGGCTCGCTCAGGGGCTGAGGCAGCTGATGTGCGGCAGCCGCAAGTTCGCGCTGAAGCACATGTCCCGCCACGATCTGGCATGTCTCACCCGGGAGTGCTCGGAGATCACCGGCATTCCCTACGTCATGGACGTGGACAAGAAAGAAGTCGAGGAGATCCTCACCTCCAAGTGAGCGAGACTCGATCCGCGGCCCAGCCGGGCCGTGGATCGGGCCTGGTCGAGCCCGGACGAGGGGCGAACCACCGCCGAAGCGGTGGTTCGCCCCTCGTGTTTCGGTCGGACTGGTCCCCTGTCAGGGGCCCGCTCTGAAGAGGATGTCGTGGGCGGCCGCCACGGCGCCCACGACGCACAGGGCGAGCACCGATCGGAGGCTCCTGGTCGCCTGGGCGCAGGGCTCGCAGAGGAGCGCCCTGTCGTTGTCATCGGACACGCCGAGGTTCCAGCGGGGGTAGGACACCGACGCCGGCTCCAGTTCGTCGAGAGTCGCCAGCCTCCCGCACCGGTGACAGCAGAGCGCGTCGACCGCCGTCCCTCGCGCTCGCTCCGTGAGGAAAGCCGGCGAGACGACCCAGAGCAGCGCCAGCGGAGCTGCCAGGAGAAGGATCGCCACGAACATGCCCAGGATCATGATCCACCTCGGACCAATCGGCTCCTGGGAGCAGCGCCGGCAAGACGCGACTCCCGCGGGCCGGCGACGGTGCTACAGGACGGCGCCCAGCTCCGCGAGAGCCGGTCCGACCCAGAGGAAGCCGATGACCAGACCGTTGATGACGGAGGCGACGAACGCGAGGTAGAGGAGCACGATCTCGGAGCGCGGTTTCTTGGAGGAGAACATGTGGGCTCCTTGCCTGGGGCCAGATCGGTTGTTTCTGGATCCGGGACGGCCAACCCCAAGCAAGGTCGAGGCCAAGGTGCGCACGAAACGCCCGACGGTCGCTCGAACCGGCCATGAGCCGCTTCCGGCGAGGAGGGCTCCTGACCGGCGGGCCGGAGGGAACCGGCCCTGCCAGTCAGAATCTGATGGTCCCCGGTCAACTCTTGATCGCCGGCAGCGTGGTCTCCAAGCGCAGACCTGCCGGGCGCTGCCTGACCTGTCCGGGCCGGGCGGGATCGTTCGAGATGGGGGCCCTTCGCCCCGCTCATCCGGCCCCCCGAGCCCCCCCGGCTCGCCCGGCATCAGGCATCAGGTACGGGTGCTAGCCGAGCTTTCTGCCTCCCTCGGAGGCCCACTTCTCGAGCATCTCCGTGGTGACCGACTTGGGCCGCTCGAGGGCGTAGCCCAGCGCCCGGTCCCAGATGATGTTGGCCAGCACGCCCAGGGCGCGACCCACGCCGAAGAGCACCGTGTAGAAGTCGTACTCCCGGACGCCGTAGTACCACTGGATGACGCCGGACTGGGCGTCCACGTTGGGCCACGGGTTCTTCGCCTTGCCGTGCTCCTGGAGCACGCCGGGGGCGACCTTGTAGATCATGTTGACCAGCTTGAACATGGGGTAGTCGGGCAGGTTCTTCTGGCAGAACTCCATCTGGGAGATGTACCTCGGGTCGGTCTTCCTGAGCACGGCGTGGCCATACCCCGGGACCACCTGGCCGGACTTCAGAGTGTCCCACAGGAACTTCTTGAGCTGCTCCTCCGAAGGCAGCTTGCCGTCCATCTTCTTCATGACATCCTGGATCCACCGGAGCACCTCCTGGTTGGCCAGGCCGTGGAGCGGACCGGCCAGACCGGCCATGCCGGCGGACAGCGAGTAGTACGGGTCGGACAGCGCCGAGGCCACCAGGTGGGTCGTGTGGGCGGACACGTTGCCCGACTCGTGGTCCGAGTGGAGCACGAAGTACATCCGGGCCACGTCGTCGTACGGGTGGGGAATGCCCATCATGTGGGCGAAGTTGCCGCCGAAGTCGAGCTTGGGATCGGGTGGGATGTGGGTGTCGCTGCGGTACTTCATGCGATAGATGTACGCCGCGATCTGGGGCAGCCGGGCCAGGATGTTCAGCGAGTCTTCGAACATGGGCTCCCAGTACTCGGTCTTCTTCATGCCTTCGGTGTACCGCTGGGCGAAGAGCGATTCGCGCTGCATCAGCATGATCGCCGCCGAGAACAGCGTCATCGGATGGGTGTCCCGGGGAAGGGTCCGCAGCGCATCGAAGACGTACTGAGGCACCTGCGACCGGTTCTGGAACTCGTGGACCAGCTCTTCGGTCTCGCCCTTGCCTGGCATGTCGCCGGTCAGCAGGAAGTGGAAGAACCCCTCCACGTAGGGATAGTCGGACCCGGGCACCTTGGGAAGCGCCGCGAACGTCTCGGGGATGGTCTTGCCCCTGAACCGGATGCCCTCGTGGGGATCGAGGTACGAGATGTCGGTGACGAGGCAGCGCACGTCTCTCGCCCCGCCGATGGCCTGGCTGATCGTCACCTGGTCGATGACGACGTTGCCGAACTCCTTGTTGAGCCTGGTCGTCCGGGGTCGAAAAGCCTCGATCTTCTCCGCGAGCTTCTTCTTCAGTGTCAGCGTCTCCGCCATGTCTCGAGAGCCCCTTTCTTTGGACGGGACAGAGCCGTTCCCGGCTGCCGTGGTTGAGAAGGGGGACCCACGTCGGTCGAGCCCCCACTAGGTACCGGGGCCCATTGTACCCAATGCCCGTGACCACAGGAAGGAAGATTCTATCCTGATCGAGGAATGGGCCATGATCCAGGCCAGGGCCTGATCACAGGCCCGACTCGGCGAAACAGGCGGGGAATCCGCGTGGACCCGGGCCGATTGACGGGCCGCGGAGAGGGGAGCTAGTCTCGATCCATGCCCAAGGTGCTGTTCGTCTGCCTCCAGGCGACCCACCTGTTCTTTCCCGAGGTGGACGACGTCTTCGGCGGCGCCGAGGTCTCCACGGCCCGGCTCGTCCAGGAGCTGGCGAAGAGCCCCGACCTCTCGATCCACGTGCTGGTACGGAAGGCGGGAGAGCCTTGCCGCGAGAGCCGGGGACCCCTGGTGGTCCACGCCTTCGACGACCGACCGCGGCTCGTCCGCTGGGCCCCGATGGT
>JACQZM010000337.1 GCA_016213885.1 Candidatus Rifleibacteriota bacterium
CAAGGTACGGTTCATGACGCCCGAGTCGAGCGTGGCCAGCGTGCTCGCCCGGGCGCCCGACGGCGAGAGCCCCGCCGGGGAGATCGAGCTGACCGACGATTTCAAGGGCCGGTTCCGCCTGGGCCGGATCCTGGGTGTCGGCTGCTTCGGCACGGTGTACCACGCCGAGGAGGTGGCCACCGGCCGGCCGGTGGCCGTGAAGTTCCTGACCCAGCAGACGTCCAGGGACGTGCTCGCCCGGTTCCTCCTGGAGGGGAAGCTCCTCAAGGAGATCCGCCACCCCAACGTGCTCGAGGTGATGGAGGTCCAGGAGATCGGCGGGCACCCGTACATGATCTGCGAGTACGTCGATGGAGGTTCCCTGGCCCAGCGGCTCGAGGGGAAGAAGCGGCTGGCGACCGCCGAGGCGACCACGATCATCCTGGACGTGCTGGCCGGGCTTCACGCCTGTCACATGCGCGGGGTGGTGCACCGGGACCTCAAGCCCGGGAACATCCTGCTCACCGGGTCCGGACAGGCCAAGGTCGCCGATCTGGGGATCGCCAAGGACTACAGCTCCGGCTCGCCGAACCTGACCATACCGGGCATGATCCTGGGCACTCCGAAGTACATGGCTCCCGAGCAGATCCGGGGTGCGCCGGTGGTGATCGCCTCGGACCTCTAAGCCGTCGGCACGATCTACTACGAGCTGCTCAGCGGGGAAGCCCCGTTCAAGGGGGCCACCTGGGTGGACTTCGCCAGGGCCCACGAGCAGGACAGGCCCAGATCGATCAGCGTGCTGGCCCCGGAGACGCCGGAGGGCATCGCGAACGTCATCCATCGCGCCCTGGCCAAGCGAACGGCCAGCCGTCCCGCCAGCGCCGAGGAGTTCGCCGCGGCGATCCGCAGGTCCCTGGAACGAGCGGCAGAGGAGCCCGCCGCGGCCGAGGCCACGGAGCCCCGACCGGCGCCCGGAGCGATCGTGCGGGATCTTCTCGCCGGAGCCCTGGCCGCGCTGGCCGAGCTGCCGGCCACGCTCAAGGTCGGGATCGGCGCCGCGGCTCTCGTGGCCCTCCTGTTCGTGCTCTTCCATTCCGGTAGCGCCAGCAGGTACCACGGCGGCCGCTCGTCGATCGGTGTGGATCCCTCCGGCGCGCCGGCCGCTCCCCGCCAGCCCACGGCGGCTCCTTCCGGGGCGTCGCTCCCCTCGACCGGGCCCGATCCGGGCAGCACGGCGCCGGAGACCCCGGCGCCGGAGCGATCGATCGCCGCCGGCACGAGACCGTCCGTCGTCACCCCGCGATCGCCCAGCCTCCCGGAGGCCCGGCTGGACCCCGAGACGAGTCTCGGGGCCGACGCGTTCCGCCACACCGTGGATCCGATCCAGATCGGATTCACCGCCGATGGCCGGCAGGTCTTCTCCCTCGACGGCTCCGGCACGGTCAGAACCTTGGATCTGGCCGGCGGTGGGCCGCCCCGGAGCTTCTCCGTCGGGAACGATACGGTGCTCGTCACCCGCGACCTGAGACGGTCGATCCACGCCTCGCCGACCCTGGGGAGCCTCCAGCTGAAGGACATCGCCACCGGGGCCCAGGTGTGGACGGTCACGGGCCTCGCCAGAGGTCTCACCAGGGTGTGCCGGTCCCCGGACGATCAGCTGCTGCTGGTGGGAGAGAACGACGGAGCGATCCGCCTCATCGCCGTCGAGACCGGGAGGGTGGTCTGGTCGGTGAAGGCGCACGGCAGGGCGGTCGCCGCCGTGGCGCTCTCGTCGAGCGGCACCCGGGCGGTCTCCACCGATCGGGGCCCACCCGCGGCGAGCGGGCCGCCCCGGTCCCCGCGGGCGTCCGGCGAGGCTGTCCAGCAGGGGTACGGCCAGCCCCAGGCGTTCTTCACCCCTCCTTCGACCCGCTCCCCCTCGCCGGAAGAGGATCGGTGCCGGGTCCACCTGTGGGACGGGGCGTCAGGCCACCTGCTCCACTTCTTCGTGGTGCCGGAGGGCGAGGCCACCGCCGTGGCGGTCTCGCCGGACGGCGAGATCGTCGCCGTGGGGGGAACCAGGCCCACCTTCTCCACCGGTGACCGCCACTCCAACGATCTGTCATCCCACGACGCACCCCACGGAGCGAGCCCCGCGACCGCCGTCGTCTACTCCGACGACCTCCGGGTGTACGTCGGCAGGGCGTCCGGACAGCTCGACGTGTTCTCCGCCACGAACCAGTTCGCGCGGGAGGCGACGGCCGAGACCCGTCATGACGGGGTGCGTCATCTGGCGCTCTCGCCGGACGGCCGGTTCGTCGCCACGGCCGGGCCGGACCTGACGCTCCGGGTCTGGCAGGCCGGAACCGTGACGCCGGCGGTGCCGGCCCCCGGCCACGCCGGCAAGATCCGCTCGATCGAGCTGTCCCGGGACGGGCGGCTCATCGCCTCGGCCGGCCACGACGGGACCGTGTGCTGCTGGGAGGCGGCCACGGGTCGGGCGCTCTGGACGTTCGACGGGTGGGCCAGGGAGGCGGTCCACGGGATCGGGTTCTCCGGCGATGGACAGCTGCTGGCCCTGTTCGGCGAGGAGGACGGCCACGTCGCCGTGGTGGTCGTGGAGACCGGGACCGGCAGGGTCAGATGGCGGGCCGCCGGCGACGGGCGGTGCGATGGCGTCCTCGTCAGGTTCCAGGAGGCCGGGCCGCGGCCGATGATCGTGGGACTGGCCGGCGACGGGCGGCTCTTCACCCGCGGTCTCCACGATCCCGACCCGACGCCCTTGCGGGAGTCGCCCCCGCAGCCGGCTCTCGTCACCATGTCTGCCGACGGGACCCTCGGGCTGTGGGAGATGGCGGACGCCCGGCTCCGACTGGCCGGGGCGTCGGGCGCGCCGGTGGTGGGCACCTATCCGGTGCCGGGAGGTGGCGCAGGTCTATCGGCCGCGGAGCGGAGGCTGACGGCGCTGAGCGCTGACGCGCGGTTCGTCATGGTGGCCGGCAAGCGAGCGCTCCAGCTCTACAGGGCCGCTGACGGGCGCTCGCTGGGCAAGGTGGTTCCGGGCCGGACAAAGGCCGTGGCGCTCTGCCCGGACGGGAGGGCCGTGGTCGCCCTGGCCGGTGACCTGCTCCGGGTGATCGACGTGGCGACCGGGCAGGATCTGGCCTGGTTCCGCGATGTGGAGAACGTTCTGGACGGACCGATCGCCGTGTCGCCGGACGCATCGCTCGTCCTGGTCGGGGCGACGAACGGGTCGATCCAGACCTTCCGGCTCGTGCGGCCCCCGGCGCGCTGAGCGGTTGCTGCCGGTCCACGGCGTCGCCCCCCTCGCGGCCCCGACCGGTGTCGTGATAGCCTGGAACCGGACAGGCCACCACGACGCGGCACCGGCCCGGGGGGTCGCCCGATGACTCGCGAACGGATTCTCGTGATCGACGACGAGGTCGATACCTGCGATCTCCTCAAGGGGACGCTGGAGCAGAAGGGCGACTTCGAGGTGAAGACCGTCAACTCCGGCGAGGAGGGCCTGGCCGCCTCCCGGAGCTTCCAGCCTGCGCTCATCCTCCTGGACGTCAGGATGCCCGGTCTGTCGGGCCTGGAGGTTCTCGCCCGGCTCAAGTCGGACCCGCAGACGATGCTGATCCCGGTCATCGTACTCAGCGCCCTGACCGACCCGGAGACGATCGGCGAGGCCGTACGACTGTACACCGAGGAGTACCTCACCAAGCCGGTCCAGCTCGTCCACCTGCGGGCGACGATCCAGCGCGTCCTGAAGAGAGCCCGGGTGGAGTAGCGGCGCCGGCGCTGTCGATAAAAGAGCTGCTGCTGCCGGCTCCTTTGAAGTATGATAGCGGACCATGGCCCGCCCGGTGACAGAGAGCGCCCTCATGGCGGCTCTCAGCTTCCTGTTCTTCCTCGGCTCCAGCATCCCGCTGTTGGGGGTGTTCTTCGTCCTCCTGTGCCCGGTGCCGCTGACCCTGGTCGGCTTGAGGCATGGGGGGCGACGCTCCGTGCTCTCCTGTGCCTGCGCCGTGTTCCTCGTCTCCGTGGTGATCGGAGGGCCGGTCCAGGGGTACCTGTTTCTGGTTCCGTTCGGACTGGTGGGGGTCATCACTGGCTGGATGCTCACCCAGACCGGCTCGGCGGCCCGGACCATCCTCATGGGCACCCTGCTGATGACTTTGGCGGTCACGCCCGCCGTGACCTTCCTGGAGAAGGCCATCGGGCTCCAGGACTTCGCCGAGCAGTCCAAGCAGCTGGTCAAGTCGGTCATCGAGGCACAGTCGCGGCAGTCGCTGCCACCGGAGGCCCGGCTCGAGCTGGAGCAGATGGTGGCGACGCTCACCACGGCGATCCGGTTTCCCCTGGCGCCATTCTTCCTGTTCTCCATGTTCCTCGTCTACGTGAACCATCTGGTGAGCTACAAGGTGTTCCTGCGGCTCGGGATCACGGTCCGCGCCCCACCGGATCCACGCCGTTTCCGGCTGCCGCTCTGGGTCGTGGCGCTCTACCCGATCATGTGGCTCGGGTACGCCAGGGCCGGGGGCCCCAACGGCACGCTGACCAGCAGCCTTCTCCTCAACGGGTTCTTCCTGGCGGGCCAGCTGACCTGGCTGGGTGGGGTCACCGCGGCGGGGAGACTCCTCTCCCCGGACCGTCCGGTGCCGGTGCCGGCGTGCCTGCTGCTGGCCGCGGTGCTCCTGCCGCTGATGCCGTTCGCGATCATGCTCGGGGTCGGCGAGACGGTCTTCGGGGCGCTGGAGCCGCGCCCTCCCCTCGCGGCTCGAGAGCAGCCGGCCGCGGCGAACCCTCCGGTCGCGGGGTCGTGATCGAAGCCCCGACCCCCTGACCGGATCTCACGGATCGGGTCGCAGACCGGCGCTCACCCCTGGTCCGTCTCCTCCCCGGGAGACCGCCCCTGGTCCGCGTACTCCACCTCGCCCAGGAACACGATGTCGTCCGAGCCCTGCTCCGGTTCGGGCCGGCGCGCGGCCTCTGCCGGCCGGGCAGCGGAGGCGGCCGGGGGCTGGCCGGTGGACTCGTGGGGCTCCTGGGGCTTCGGCTGCGCTCTCTCCGGGGTGGCCTCGCCGGCCGGACCCTCCTGCTGGATCGACGCCAGCACCCTGGTGGCCTCCGGGTTGCCGTTGGTGGACAGGCGCCGCAAACCTGCCAGCGCGGCCTGTCTGACCCCGGCTTCCGGGTCGCGCCAGGCGTGCAGCAGCAGTCGCACGATCTGGGGCGCATTGATCTGGCCGCAGGCGAGCACCGCAGCCTGTCGCTTCCAGGAGCGGTCCGATCGCATCATCAGCCCGAGAAGCTGCAGGAACGCC
>JACQZM010000243.1 GCA_016213885.1 Candidatus Rifleibacteriota bacterium
CCCGGCGGTTGGCACGCTCGAGCGCTGGACGATACAGGCGCTCCGAGCCTGCTTGACGGATTTGGTCTGACCAACTAGACTAACTGTAAGGAGGCGAACGCCATGAAGAGGGTTAACATCTACGAGGCCAAGACTCGCCTCTCCGAGCTCGTGGAGCGCGCTGCTGCGGGAGAAGACGTCGTCATCGCGCGTGCCGGGACACCCGTAGCCCGGTTGACCCATCTCCGGCGCCCGGGCCGGAAGCGCCGGCTGGGCCTGCCCGACGGACGGTTCCAGATCCCCGACGATTTCAACGAGCCCCTTCCGGACGAGATCGTCCGTGGATTCGAGAACGGTTGATGCGCATCCTGTTGGACACCCATCTTCTCCTGTGGGCGACCGCCCGGAGCCGTCGCCTGCCCGCGGAGGCTCGCGGGCTGCTGGAGGATCCCGCGAACGAGATCCACTACAGCGCCGCCAGCCTGTGGGAGATCGCAATCAAGCTCGGACTGAGGCGGACGGACTTCGAGGTCGATCTCGGGCTTCTGCGGGCCACGTTGCCGGACATGGGATTCGTCGAACTGCCCGTGACAGGCGCCCACGCGGAACGACTGGTCCTCTTGCCGCCCATCCACAAGGATCCCTTCGACCGCATGCTCGTCGCACAGAGCCTGTCCGAGCCGCTCGTCCTGCTGACCAACGATGGACTGCTGGCGGAGTACGGGAGCCTCGTGAGACTGGTACAGTAGCCCTGCCGAGGCAGGGGGCCGGGCCCGCGGGGTGAGAGATCGACGCCGGTGGCTACGGGGTGATGCTGCGCGCCGGCCAGATCGCGCTGGGCCGCTCCGCGGCGCTCAAGACCTTGCACCGCGAGCTTCTCACCGACAAGGAACAGCGGCGCCGATTCGTCCAAGAGGCGCGCGTCACCGCGAGCCTGCGCCACCCCGCCATCGTGCAGGTCCCGAGCTCTCCCCGAGCCGGGTCAGGGGACGGCGAGCCGGTAGCGCACGAGCCCACTCCGCGGGGGCTGACGCTCCAGCCGCACGGAGAGGCCGAGTAGCGTCGACCGGACGTATCCATCCCGGTTGCGCCTGACCTCGCGATAGCCCCTCTGGACCAGTCGTAGCACGGTGAGCATCGGCTCGGACCGGCGGGCGTCGACGATCCAGTACTCCGAGATACCTGCGATGGCATAGCTACTCCTCAATCGCAGACGGTCCTTCGCGACCGAGGAGTCGCTCACGCATTCCACCACGAGATCGGGTGCCCCCTGGATCTCGACACATCGCGTACCTGTGGAGCCGGCAGCACGCACGAGCGTCACTCTACCCTGATCCACGGACCGGAAGAGGACGACGACCACGTCTGGCTCCACGGAGAGGTTTGCCTCTGGACAGCTGATTCGGGTCGAAGCCACCAGCACGACGCCGAGGTCTTGGTCCTCGACGAGCCTCCCCAGGGTGCGGGCGATGGCGACCTTGGGCGTCCCGTGGGTGTTGATCTCCTCCGGGGACATGTCGACCTCCAGGTCTCCATCGATCCAGTCGATCCGCCCTGTATCGGGGAAGTCAGTCGACTGCACCCAGCGGCGGAACGCGGAGAGGTCCAGCAGGGCCCCGGGAATGCAGATGCTCTCCGGAGCCAACACGGTGGCTGCGGTGCGTGCGGGCCTTGGCATGGCGACCTTCCCCTGCATGACCGATCGGGCTCGTTGGTCCTCCACCATCGTAGCACAGATTCATGGGACACACGACTCGATCCGTCCCAGGCGACTCGACGCTCGGCCGGCGCGAGCGATCACGCCCTCGGCGAGCGGCAGGCGCATCTCGCCGGCGTGAACGACCCGGGGGTGCCGTCCGAGGCCGGAGCCGTGGTCAAGGGAGGGCACACGCGAGCTACGACCGCCAGTCTTCGATGGTGAGACCCTCGAAGAGGGCATAGTCTTTCCTGTCCGCCGTGACGAGTACCAGATCGTTCACGTGAGCGATCGCCGCAATCTGCCCATCGATGAACGGCGGGATCGAGCCGGCCTTCTCGAGACGAGCGCGCTCGAGCGCGTGCCACTCGGCCGCGGCACTGTCGTAGGGAAGGACGAGGAGCGCGGGTCGCAGCACCTGCTCGAGAAACTGGCCCAGGGTCTCCCTGCGCTTGGACGGTAGAAGACGCAGATACCCGAAGAAGAGCTCGTTCCAGACGAGCGAAGTCGTAGCCACATGCAGTTCGTGCCGTCGGAAGCGCTTCAACACCCGCTCGTTCGGAACGGGCTTGGTGAGCGCGGAGAGGACGTTCGTGTCCAGGAGATACCGGGGCATCACAGCCGGACCTTGCGCCCAGGCGAGCGATCGCGAAGGCCTTCGAATGGATCAGGGCCGGATGCGAGGGCCTCCAGATCAGCCTCGGGGCGGAACCGCTCGAGTGCGTCGCCATTTTGCCACGAAACGAGGGACCCGGTCAAGCGGCTCACGACACTGCTGAACCCGCTGGGGAACACGGAGAAGGCCAGAGCTCCTCGTGCCGTCGCGTATCCAGGGATCGCCACGGACCTCGCCGGTTTCCTGCTCGGAACGTAGTGTAGCACCCGCCCGCGGCTCGACGCAGGGACGGCCCGGGCACGCCTTCATACAACTTCAAGATCGTCGCAACAATTCCACAACAGTTCAGGGCCATCGTTGGATGTGAGTCCGGCCCGCAACGGGTCGGCGAACCGGGAGCCACCCGCGAAGCGGACGAGCGCTCCCAAGGAGGATGACATGAGTTTCCGGAGAAAGGCGCTGCTGGCAGCGGTTTCGGTGACCCTGTGTGGGGTCGTCCTGGGAGCCCACGAGCTCCTGTCGTACCAGATCGACGCGGCGGGCCTCAAGCAGCTGGGGCAGGCCTGGATCGCCCAGGCGGCCGGGGAGGCCCGGATCGAGCCCGCGGCGCGCGCCAAGGTGGCCACGCTGGTCGATCGAGGCATCGACGCTGGCGTCCCCGTGGCCAGGGAGATCTATCGCGCCCTGGGCCAGCTCGAGACGGGCGGGTCGCAGGCGTTGCCTGAGAAGGCGACCAAGGCCAACCTGGACGAGCTCTTCAGGAGCCTCCATGCCGCCATGGACCTGAAAGAACGGATGGTCTCGGAGGCCGGCCAGACTCTCACTCCCGGGGAGCGCGCCCGGCTGATCGTCGGCGTGGCCCAGAAAGCTCGGGAACGCATCGGCCTGGCCCCGGAGCAGGTGGAACAGTTCCTGGACACGGTCCGAACGTTCAGAAGGGCCCGGTTGAAGGGGATCCTCGGTCTCTCCGATCAGCGCGCCCGGACCGTCACAGGCGAGATGGACCGGTTCGTGGCCCAGCGGGATCCTCGGTCTCTCCGATCAGCGCGCCCGGACCGTCACAGGCGAGATGGACCGGTTCGTGGCCCAGCGCAAGACGATCCGGCAGAGCCGGCGCGACCTCCTGTCGAGGCTGTCGGCGGCCTGCGCCCGCAACGCCTCCGGGTCCGAGCTGTCCAGCCTGCTCGGGGAGTGGGACGCCCTGGGCGCCAGGGCCTCCGACGTGACCAGGGCGCAGCTCGCCGCGGCCCGCAAGCTTCTGACCGCCGACGAGACGGTCCGGCTCGCCCTGAACGCCAAGCAGAGGATCGACCGGGTGCTGAAAATGGTGGCGCTCATCGGCAGGTTCCATCCCGTCGACTGAACGAGCTCCAGGGGCGCGGGCGTCCGGCCCGCGCCCGTGGTACCTTGAGACGGCATGGCCAAGAGGATCCTCGTGGTGGAGGACGACCGGAGCATCTCGGAGCTGGTCCGCTCGACCCTGGCGAGCGAGGGCTACTCCGTGGAGATCGCCCGGGACGGCGCGGCTGGCCTGGCGACGTTCAAGTCGCTCCAGCCGGACCTGGTGGTGCTCGACTGGATGCTCCCCCAGATGAGCGGCCTCGAGGTTCTCAAGGAGATTCGCCGGGCCCATCAGACGCCGGTGCTGTTCCTCACGGTCCGGGACGACGAGACCGACAAGGTCGTGGGGCTCGAGATGGGGGCCGATGACTACCTGACCAAGCCGTTCGGCGTCCGTGAGCTGGCCGCCCGGGTGAAGGCGCTGCTGCGTCGCCGCGCCGGCGAGGGGACGCCCCGGGAGCGGATCGAGGTCGGCTCTCTCGCCATCGACCTCTCCCGGCGGCTCGTGACCCGTGACGGCCGGGCCGTGGAGATGACCCGGACCGAGTTCGAGCTCCTGGCGTCGCTGGCCTCCAACCCCGGGATCGTGTTCACCAGGGAACGGCTCCTCGAGACGGTCTGGGGCTACCGCTTCGAGGGGTATCAGCGGACCGTGGACAGTCACATGACGCGCCTGAGGAAGAAGATCGAGGACGACCCGCGCCGTCCGTCCCTGATCCAGACCGTCTGGGGGGTCGGCTATCGATTCCGCGCCCCTTCCCCCGATGAGTAGACGGACCCTCATCCCAGGGACGCTCTACTGGAAGATCTTCGTCACCTTCCTGGCCGTGGTGGTGGCCTCTCTCGTCGCCGGGGGCCGGCCGACCTGGAGCGCCACCTGTCTTGCGTCTACGGGGCGTTCGACCGGCTGTCGGTGCTCTACGTCGAGCCGGCCGGATCGGTGTACGGGAAGCTGGAGACCGGGCGCGACGAGCTGAGAGAGATGGCCCGGCGACGCGCCCTGGCCCCACCAGGGGGCTTGACCATCGACCATCTCGGCCCGGGGCGAGGGTTCGTGGCGACGGTGCCGCTCGGATCGCCCCGGGGACCGGCGCTGCTGCTCGTGGCGGCCCGGGGACCGCTGGAGGAGCTGCAGCCGGTCGCGGCCAGGGCCGCGGCCGTTTCGATCCTGATCGTGCTGGCCGTCGCGGCGACCCTGGGGCTGGTGGTGTTCAGAGCGCTCACGGCCCGACTGGGAGCGGTGAGCGATCGGCTGGCGCTGGTGGCTGCCGGGGATCTGGCGGCCCGGCTGGACAACCCGGGAGACGACGAGATCGGCGACCTGGGCCGCTCGTTCAACCTGATGGCGGAGCGTCTCGAGCAGCTGGTGCGGGAGCTCGGCGACGTGGATGCCAAGCGCCGGCAGCTCCTGGCAGACCTCTCCCACGAGCTGAAGACCCCGATCACGGCGCCCGCGGACGGGCGACGGCCGGCCGACCTGGAGCGCCTGCTGGAGGAGCGGGCAGGTCAGGCAGGGAGTGCCCGGGGACCGGACCGCGGCGGGGCCGCCATCGCCTTCGAGGAGGTGAACCGGCTCGCCCTGCTCGTCGACGACCTGCTCGAGCTGTCCCGTCTCGACTCCCCCCGGTTCGAGCTCCGCGTCCAGGAGGAGGTGCTCCAGCGACTGGCCACCCGGGCGCTGGAGCGATTCGAGGTGGCGCTGGCCAACCGGAGGATCCGGGTGGTCACGGACCTCTCGGAGGAGCCGATCCGGAAGTCCGTGGACGCCCGTCGCCTCGAGCAGGCGCTGGCCAACCTGATTCTCAACGCGGTGCAGAGCATGCCCGACGGAGGGCAGATCGAGCTCGCGGTCCACGAGACGGCCGGACGGGCCACGATCTCCATCGCCGACGACGGCGCCGGCATTCCGGAGCCGGAGCGCGCCAGGGTGTTCGAGCGGTTCTTCACCGGGCGCGAGGGGAAGGGCGGCACCGGTCTCGGTCTGGCCATCGTGAAGCGTCTGGTGGAGTCCCACGGTGGGACCGTGCGTCTCGAGGGGCGGGAGCCCAGGGGCACCCGGGCCGTGATCGAGCTGGAGATGCCATGCCCCCGAACGAGTTCATCGAGCTCGAAGTGACCTGGCGGTTTCCACGTGCTGCCTGCGCGAACCCGTGCGTTCCCGCCAGGTGTGCTAGCACTACAACGAAAGATCCCGCCCTACTGCGGCCGGCTGCGACGAACGCTGGCTGCGTCATCGTCGCGAAAGGTCCTCGATGTACTGTTCAAGTACACCTCCGGTCCTTTCGCTCCTCTTCCTTGCCAGCCTTCGCCTCGCTCGGCCTCGCGACGGCCGGGATCTTTCGTTGTAGTGCTAGGGTCGCGCCGGGACGTGGATCACGTCGCCGGGCTGCAGCACGAGGTCCGGCTCCAGGCCGTGGAAGATCCGGGTTGCGCTCACCGTGAGGATCTCCGGGCCCGGGCAGGGCTTGTCCGGCCTGTGAGGTCGCACCCGGACGATCCTGATGCTCTCCCGCCCGGCGCACTTGCAGAAGCTCCCGGCGTTCGCCACCGCCTTCAACAGCGTCATTCCCGCTTCGAAGGCGAACTCGCCACCGCGGTGGACCGCCCCCTCGACCCGGATCCTGTGGACCCACGAAGGAACCAGGACCCGATCGCCGGGCTCCAGGGCGAACCTCTGCTCCGGCAGCCTGGTCAGCTCGACCTTCACATCGACGAGCCGCCGCTGGTCGCCTCTGAGCACCAGCACATGCGACCTGTCGGCGCTCTCCGTGAGGCCGCCCGCCACGGCGATCGCCGCGACCAGGGTCCGGTCGTTCGACAGAGCCACGGTCGACGGGCGCCCCACCTCTCCGAACACGATCGCATCCCGGCAGACATGGCGCTCCACGGACAATACCAGCCTGGGGTCTGGCATCCAGGACCGGTAGCCCTCGAGCAGAAGGAGCCGGAGCTCCTCCAGGGTGAGGCCGGCCGCGGCCACGGGGCCCACCAGTGGAAGCTCCAGGGTGCCCTCGGGCCCGATGGTGCCGTGGACGACCTCGTCGGCGTTCACCCCGGGCCCGAACTGGTTCCCGGGGAAAACGACTCTCACCGTGTCCTTGAACCCCAGGACGTACTCCCGGGACGTCAGATCGTGGGCCGCCCCTCCGCCCCGGCGCGCCGGACAGCAGTCCTGGGGCAGGCCGACGCTCCCGGCGCAGGTGCGGGATGCGTCGCCCGCGCCGGTGGTCCTCGCCGTGTCCGGAGCGCTCTCGCCAGGCGCGTCGGGCCGACAGTGGCCGCTCTTGAGCTCCTGGTCCCCCGGGCCCCTGTCCGTCTCGTCGTATCCGATCAGCCGGGCCAGCAACGGCCGTCTGGGCGCCGACGGGTGTCCGCTCACCCCGGCGAGCAGACCGACGCCGTTCGCCCAGATCGTCACGGCTGCCGCCAGCAGAAGCCAACCTCTGGGCGTTCGAAACGAGAGCCACGAACCGCCGGAACCGAGGATGCGACGTTCTTCCATGTTCTTCATGGTCGACCTCTCCCAGGCATGCATCGACGCGACGGTGGCGACAGCTGATGACCAAGATCCGGCGCCTCGCCGGATCCGAGTCGCGCCCCCGAGCGCGACCTCAAACCTGATCCTCTCCTCTCTCTCTCTCCGGAGCGCGATTTCAAGTGAATCCCCTCCACTTCCTCGGTGACTCTGCAGCCAGGCCGAGGCCCGATCACAGGCCCGACTCCGCGAAGCAGGTGCGGGATCCTGGATGACCCCGAGAGACAGGTGCAGGATTCTGGCCCTTGTGGCGCTCCAGGCATGTCGCTCCGGTTGCCGATGGACAGTCTAGGCAACGGGAGGCCGCTCTCTTCCCGTCGGGCCGTCGGCAGCGTCGGTCCGGCGGACCCGGGCCGGAAGGCTGCCGGCTGGATCGGCCGTGGCACGAGGAGACGGGGTGAGCGTTTGAGGCATCTTCCACTTCTCATGGTGGTGCTGGCCGGGGCCGTCGTCTCCCCGCCCGGCTCTCCAGCCCTGGCGAGCGGGGCGATCGATCGGGTCGCTCCGACCGATCGGAGCGAACCGGCGCAGCTGGCGAAGAGCCGGCTGTTCATCGCCTCCCGGGAGCTCGAACAGGCCGCCCAGACCCTCGAGGAGACGCTGGACCGCTTCCCGAAGAGCCTGCAGGCGCGGCGTCTCCTGGCCAGGGTGCTGCTCGACCTGGGCGAAGGAGCCGAGGCTCTCGAGGTGGCCAGACCGCTCGACACGGCGGCCGGGCCGACCTCCGACGTCCAGCTGCTGGCACGGATCTGCAGAGCCGCCTGCGACGGCAAGGCCGCGGACCGGCACTTCGCCACCCTGGTGCGACGGGGGGCGGGGGACGCCGGGGCCGGCCTGGCGCTCGAGCGAGCGCTGGAGCTCCTGGCGAAGCTCCGACCACGAGCGGTCGAGGCTCTCCGGTACGACGTGGCCAGGGCGAGGGCGCTGTACGGGACGCACGCGACCGAGGGGGAGATCCTCCAGGCTCTGGCCCGTCCGCTCGGGGCGCCGCTGAGCGGCGACCTGGCGGCCCGACTGACCGCCCTCCTGCTGGAGCTGGGCCGGCCGGTCGAGGCTCTGGCTGTCGTGGACCGCTGGCGGACCGGCAATCCGCACGACCACACCGTGGAGGTGCTCCGGGCGCAGGCCCTGTTCAGATCCTCCCTGGATCGTGTCGCCGCCCTGGCGATCCTGGGGCAGGAAGAGGCCCATCTGGAGCAGACGCCGGAGCTGGCGCCGGAGCTGGCCGAGGCGTTCTCCGCGGTGGAGGCGCCGGCGTTCGCCCTCGCGGTGCTGGCGACCCACCCGCCGCTGCCGCTCCGCCGGTTCCAGCGCGATCTCGCGACGGCCCGGATCCTCTACCTCCAGCAGGGTCGCTTCGACGAGGCGAGACGGCTCATCGACCGGCTGGTGAAGAGACCGTCCTGGCACATGACGTCCAACCTGGATCTGGTAGCCCTTCTGCTGGAGGTGAACGAGATCGAGGTCGCGGACCGCTTCCAGATCGCTCTGAACGGACGGTTCCTGGGCGGGATGGAGCCGCCGGAGGCTCAGTTCCGCCATTCGACCCAGCGCGGCCTCGTGCTGATGCGGACCAGGGGGAAGCTCGAGGAGTCGACCCGGCTGCTCGTCGGCCTGGCCCGGCGACTCTCCGGGGACCAGGCGGCGAGACTCGACCTCGCCGAGGCCCTCCTGGAGCTTCCGGACCGGATCCTGGGCTTCGATGTCCTGGCCAGGACGACGCCGCTGGAGCGAGACGGCTTCAGACGCCGGAACCTGATGGCGCGGGTGCTCATCGAGCAGAACCGCCTGGCCGAGGCCCGCGAGGTCGTGGGCCGCCTGGAGGCCGAGGCCGGCATCGATCCGCCGAAAAGAGGCGCTGCGATCGCCCGCCTCGTGGAACTGGGGGAGCTGGCCCGCGCCGAGAAGCTCCGCTCGACGCTGCCGCGCTGGTGGCTCGAGACCGTGGAGGGGAGGCGCCTGACCGCCAGCCTGGCGATCGCCCGGAGGGAGTTCGAGACCGCGGTGAAAGCCGCCACCGCGATCTCCGGGGAACGCCCTCTCGACCCGGGCGCCCAGCAGCTCAAGGCTCACGGGCTCGCGGGGCTGAAGCGACACGGCGAGGCGCTGACGCTGTTCGACCTGCTGCTGTTCGATCGTCCGGGCCGGGAGGACTGGGTGCTGGGCCGCGGTCGGGCGCTGTGCGAGCTGAACCGGCCCCGGGAGGCGGTGGACCTCCACGTGGAGCTGGTGGACAGGTACGACCGGCGAGGAGAGCCGCCGCCGCTGGAGTTCATCCTGGAGGCCGCCGGGGCGCTCGACCAGGTCGGGTCCAGGAAGGCGTCGCTGAGGGCCTACGACCGGGCTCTCCGGTTCAAGCCCGACGACCCGGACATCCTGCGGGCCAAGGCGGCGGTGCTCGGCCGGCTCGATCGGCCCCAGGAGGCGCTCTCGACGTTCCAGCGCGCCGCCTCGCTCAAGGGGGAGAAGACCGACGCCGCCACCCTGGCGCGGTACGTCCAGCAGGCCGGCGGCAGGGCCAGGGCCAGAGCGCTCCTGGAGAGAGAGCTGGCGAAGGAACCAGGGAACGCGGACGTGCGTCGCGCCTTGGCCGCGCTCCTCGCCGGGCGAGATCGCACCCGCGGCCTGGCGATCGCCCACCTGAGAGAGCTGCTCGCCGTCGAGCCCGACGACCACGAGGCACGGACCATGCTCGCGTCGGCCCTGGCCGGCCAGGGGCACTACCGGGCCGCCGACAGGGAGCTGGAGGTCGTCCATCGTGCGAGGCCCGGGGACCGGGAGGCCCGCCGGGTCCGCTCCGTCATCGATCTGGCCAACGGCCTTCCCGGCCTGGCCGAGCGCCGGCTGTTCTCGCTGCAGTGCGAGGAGCTGCACGATCCGAGCTTCGACCTGGGCCTCTCCGGCGTCTCGGCCTTCCGCGGCAGGGGATACCTGATGGACGAGGTGAGTCATGTGATGGCGGCCCGGGCGATCGCGCCCCGGAGGCGGGAGGTCACGGAGCGGACGGAGCAGATCCTGATGCCGCTCTGCGCCGCGGACCACCGGCGGGAAGAGGGGAGCGACACCCTGGTCCTCGAGCTCCAGGCGATCGCCGTCTCCGGGCTGCTCGACTCGAGATCGGAGGGGAAGATCCAGCTCTCGAGACGCCACGTGAGCCGTCGGGGCGTGCAGGTGAACGGCGCAGACCTCGGGGTGACCGGGCTGATCAACCTGGGGCCTGGCGGTCACTTCACCGGGGGGGCGGTGGTCGGCCAGCTCGGGCCCGGCACGGACCTGTTGCCCTCGCTGCGCTACCACCACCGGTCGCTCACCGGCTTCACTCTGGGGGCGGGGATCGAGCGCGAGAGGATCGAGGACAGCCCGGAGGCGCTGTTCGCGAGGCTCAAGCGGACCGTGAAGAAGCTCTCCGTGGGCAGGGAACGGGGCGCTGCCGCGCTGGAGCTGGGCGGCACGTGGGAGGAGCTCTCGGACCGGAACCGGCGTCAGACCCTGAGCTTGGTGGGGCGGTATGCGATGCACCCCAGGCTGGCCGTGGTGCTGGACGTCTCGTCGCTCAGGTCGAGGTTCTCCCCGGAGCCGTTCGACCTCTACCACGCCCCGCTGCGGTCCGACCGGGGTTCTCTCGACCTCGCCTGCAAGACGCCGCGGATCGGCCCGGTCGAGCTGGAGCTCGCGGCGGGGCTGTCCAGGGACAGGCAGAACGGCGATCCCGGCCGGGGATCGCACGCCCGGGCCCGGCTGGTGCGCCGCATGGGGCACCTGGCGCAGTTCCAGGCGACGGCCCAGGTTCTGACCAACAGCGCCACCCGGACGCTGGACACGGCCCGGCGGTACCGCCAGACGCTCATCGACGTGGGCTACAGCTCGAGATTCTGACAGCGCGCCACCCGCTTCTGGCCCGTCCGAGCGAGCTCCGGCAGGCCGCAACCAGGGCGGAGCCGTGCGCGCCGAGGCGTGAGCTCGGCGTCGACGGTCCAGGGTCAGGACTCCGGACCCGCCCGGGCCTCGGTTCCAGGGCCGGGCCGCCCGTGGTAGGATTCGATCCACCATGGTGGACACCGTCGGCCCGCTCTCGCCCGGCCTGCGCACCCTCTTCTCCATCGGAGCCGAGCTGGGGCGCGGAGGCATGGGCGTCGTCTACCGGGCGGTCCAGAAGTCGCTCTCCCGGGAGGTGGCGCTCAAGGTCTTGAACCCCGACGTCGCCGCGGACCACGTCTTCCGGGAACGGTTCGTGCGGGAGGCGAGGACCGCCGCGGCGGTGGTGCACCCCCACCTGGTCCGGCTGCTGGACTTCGATCTGCTCGACGACGGCACCGCCTACATCGCCTACGAGTTCGTCGACGGGCTGAACCTCCACGTGCGGCTCGGCCAGGGGCCGGTCCCGGCGGAGGAGGCCCGCCGGATCGCGGCGCACGTCGCGGCGGGGCTCGCGGCTCTGCACCGTCAGGGCGTGCTGCACCGGGACGTGAAGCCGCCCAACGTCCTGCTGGCCCGCGGCGGCAACGCCAAGCTGGCCGACCTGGGCATCGCGCGGCCGCTGGCGGAGCGAGCCGCTCTCACGGCTGACGGGGTCATCCTGGGAACGCTGGAATACCTGGCGCCCGAGCAGATCATGTCGGTCGGGCTCTCCACGGCGACGGACGTGTATGCGTTCGGCGCGCTGATCTACACCGTG
>JACQZM010000338.1:0-3948 GCA_016213885.1 Candidatus Rifleibacteriota bacterium
GCGGAGTTGACGCACAGCGCCACGATGCCCGAACCGTTGCCCGTGGCTAGAGCTTGGTGGCCCGGAGCACCCCGTCCACCTCGTGGGCGCTCCTGTACCGATCGGCCGGGGATTTCCTGAGGCATCTCATGAGGATCGCCGCGAACTCCCCGGACAGGCCCGGCAGGTGCTTGAGGATCGAAGGGGCCTCCTGGGTCACCTTCATCGCCGGCGGCAACCCCTCGAACGGCGTGGTGCCGGTGAGCAGGTAGTAGAGCGTGGCGCCGACGGCGTAGATGTCGGCCCGCCCGTCGACCTCCTTGGCGAGGAGCTGCTCCGGAGCCATGAACCGGAGCGACCCCAGGACCGTGCCGTCCTGGGTGAGCCTGGCCGCCTCGGTGTCCTTCACGAGCCCGAAGTCGACGATCTTCACCAGGCCGCTCGACGTGGCCATCAGGTTGGACGGCTTGATGTCCCGGTGCAGAAGCCCGTGACGGTGGGCGTAGTCGAGAGCGTTGGCCAGCTGGATCCCCACCTCCAGAGTCAGCGCCGGCGAGAGGGTGTTCTCCAGGAGCACCGTTCCCAGATCGTCGCCGTCGATGTACTCCATCACGAAGAACGGCAGGGAGATGCAACCCACGTCGTACACCTTCACGATGTTCGGATGATCCAGCCCGTAGAGCACCTCGAACTCCCGGATGAACCGCTCCTTGGCCGTGGGGGTCTCCATCACCTCGCGTCCCAGCGTCTTGATCGCCACCTCCCGCTTCTCGGTCCGATCCAGCGCCTTGTACACGATGCCCATGCCGCCGCGGCCCAGGATCGACAGCACCTTGTACCGGGCCGGCAAGAGGTCCACGTCCACCTGCACCCGCGCAGACTCGGACGGCTGCGCCGGCGGACGGCGCTTCTCCAGGGCGATCGTCGGCCTGTACGGCGGGAGTAGCTCCCCGCTCGCGGCCGGCGCTGCCGCGGCGCCGGATCCGCTGCGCGCCTCCCCGACGATGGCCTTGATCCGCGAGCTATTTAGGGCCTGGGTGGCGCCCAGCTCGATGCTGACCGTCCTGCAGTCGGGATCCACCGGGGCCGGGTCGAGCGTCGGGGGCGCCGGCGGTGACGCGGCAGCCCGGGGAGGCGACGGCGCCGGTCGGGGCTCCGGCCCCGGCACCGCCCGCGCCTCGGCCAGGTCCATGGACCTGGTGGCGTCCAGGACGATGCTCACGGTCTGGCCGTCGGGGTCGATACCGCCCAGATCCTCGGCGGTGAGCTGCTTCGGCGCCGGTCGTGGCGTGGGGCGGACGATCTTGTCGCGGAACTGGGCCTTGGCCTCCGACAGCGGGGTGGGAGGCCTCCCGGTGTCGCCGAACGGCCGGGGAGCCGGCGGCATCACCGCCGGGGCGCCCAGGATCGTGGCGTCGGCGGGCACCGGCGGCGTCCGGGCCGGCCTGCCCCTGCCCAGCGCCAGGTAGAGCCCCAGCGCCAGCACCACCGCCAGGACCGCCACCATCAGCGGCAGGTTCGCCGCCGAACGCTGGCCCGCGGCGGGCGCCGGTCTCGGCACCCGGGTCGGCCGCGGCGGGCGCCCGTCGTCGATGATCTCCGCGACCCTGCCGGGCAGCTTTCCCAGGGCGGAGTCGATCTCCTCGAAGTCGTCTTCGCCCGGGGCATCCGCCCGGGTGTTCTTGATGCACTGCGTCAACTCGCCCCGGAGCTTGTCCACCCCGAACGCCTGGGCCAGCCGCGGGTTGCCGACGAGCAGCTCGATCAGCGCCCGGCGGGCCCGGTAGTTCGACGCGCCGGTCCCTTCGTCTCCCAGGGTCGCCAGCGCCATCTGGGCCCGACGGACCGCCTCGTCGGCGGTGTACGACCGGGCGTTCTCCACGTAGCCCACCGCCTGCTCGAACTGCGGGTAGGTGGCGAACAGCGCCTGCCGGTCCTCCGGGGCCTGGGCCCGGCCCGGTCCCGGAACGAGCGCCAGCGAGAGCGACGCGAAGAGAGCCGCCAGGAGGCGTCCGGGGCGTCTGGCTCCACCGGCCCGCGCCCTCATCCGGCGGCCGTCCTGCCCTTCATCCGGGAGAGGAACTGCCCCGCGATGTCGAGCACGGTCTGGACCGGGATGATCCTCAGCTCCGTCCTGAGCCGTGGCGCCGTGGCGACGCCCTCCATGGACTCCGACCACTCCTGCGCCCCGGTGCGGCCGGTCTTCGGCCTGAACGCCACCACCAGGAACGCCGGCCGTTCCGATCCGTCCGGGTCTTTCACCAGCACCGGGAACAGGCCCAGCGGGTCCATGCCGGAGTCGGTGAGCTGCGCCGCGTCGGTGGTGTGGCTTCCCTCCGCGGCGAGCTCCGACTCCAGGACCGCGCCCATCTTCTCCAGCACCATCTCCACCAGGCTCGTGGGGAACTTGAACGCCTGCATCTGCTGGCCGGATCGCGGCATCCCCTCGCCCCAGGCCTCCCGGACCGTCCCCTCGGCCCCGGCGCCCGTGAGCTCCAGCACCAGCCCCCGATCCATGCCGAAGCTGTCCCTGAGCGTCCGGGCCAGAAAGCCCGGGACGTCCTTGGCGGTCCGCAGGCCCGCAAGGTCGGTCAGCGCTCGCCTGTACGAGACGTAGCCCTGCCCCTGTCCCCCTTCCGCCGCGGGCTCCTGCTCTTTCCTCTGGCTCTTCTCGATCAGCTTCGCCACCCGGGAAGCCTCGTCGGCCAGCCCCTTCACCTCCGTGGCCAGGGCGCTGTGATCGTTGACCAGCCTGTCCAGGCGGGCGAACAGCGTCAGCATGAAGTAGATGATCCCCATGCCGTAGATCAGCAGGATCAGGAAGGTGTGCTTGAACGGGTCGAACTGCGTCTTGTAGACCGCCTTGAGATGGTGATACTCCAGGCCGAACGCTATCGCCAGCAGCACCACGTAGGTGATGAGCTTCCGGTCCCTCATCGGCCCCGCGGTGAGACAGATGAGGACCAGAAGCAACCACATCGGAATCGCCTGGTAGCCCTCCAGGTCGTGCTTCATGGAGTAGGCGAAGTTGAACAGGAGGGCGAAGACGAAGACGCCCAGCAGGACGAGGATCAGCTTCTCGGAGAGCGGGACCCTGAATTCGCCCATGGGGGATCCGCCTAGGCGAGGCCGGAGCGGACGATCACCTCCTGGGCGAACGTGGAGAGGACCGCGGTGCAGTCCTGCTCGTCCTTGAGCTCGCCGGCGGCCTGGTCGAACGTCAGACCCACCACGGCCACCAGCGATCGGTTGGCGATGACCGGGACCAGGAGGTTCGCCGCCATGGTCTTGCCGACCTGGAGCGGGCTCGCCGGGACGTGGGGCCGGGCGGCCCTGACCGCCTCCCTGAGCGCCGGGTCGTCGGCGTCGAGCCGCTGGCCCGCCAGCGTGCCGTCAGGCTCGGCCCGGCTCACCACCAGCGCCCCGGTCTTGTCGGCCCTGGCAACGATCAGCGCCGACGGGGAGAGCGTGATGGAGAACGCATCTCCCAGCGCCTCCAGCACCTCGCCGATGGTCCCGGAGGCCAGCGTCCGCCTGGCCGCGTCGGCCAGGGCCAGGCCCCGCCTGTTCCATTTCTGCTCGTCCACCAGCGGCTTCGCGGTCTCCTGGGCGCGCCGGGCGCTGCTGGCCTCGCTCAGCTTGACGTTCAGACCCTGGATCTTCCGCTTCAGCGCCGTCCGCTCCTCCTCGAGCCACCGGACGCCGCCCTCGTAGATCTCGACGATGAGCCCCGGAAGCGTGGCCAGGCTGAAGAACAGGAACAGGTCCAGCGGCAGCTCCGATCCCAGCGATCGCATGGCCTCCTCGCTTCTGAAGACGCTGCCCACCATCACCAGGGTGAGGAACCCCGACGCCGCGAACAGCGCCTGGGCCACGCCGAAGTGGACCGAGGTGTAGAAGATGAGCGCCACGGCCAGGACGTAGATCCAGCTCATGAACGGGGTCAGCGGGTCCTCCAGGAGACCCGAG
>JACQZM010000338.1:4002-41623 GCA_016213885.1 Candidatus Rifleibacteriota bacterium
ACCCGAGGCGAACGCGAGCCCCACCAGACCCAGGAACGCCAGCGGAGACAGACCGACGCGCTGGACCGCCCGCTCCAGGGGGTGATCGGTGCTCACGGCCCCTCCTCGCCGCCGGACGGCATCCCGGCGAAGTACTCCTGGAAGCTGCCGTGGATCGAGCAGCGCACCACGGCCCCGCCGGACCGGACCGCCTCCGCCTTGAGCACGCCGCTGGCGGGGCAGGCGAGCTTCTGCCCGCCGGGGAGCAGCGTATCGGTGGTGATCTCACCGGCCTGGACGCCGGCCGTCCCCTTGCCGTTCAGGTAGTCCCGCTGGGCCGCGAAGCACAGCCGCCTCTTCTGGTCGGAGTTCAGCACGCCGTTGAGAACGCTGCGGGAGGCCAGCGCCTCCTCCTCCGGGGTGGGCGACGGCGAGCCCGGGAGCACCAGCCGGTCCGGGAAGATGCCGCGGTGGACGCTGCACTCGACCCACTCCTGCCTCAGCAGAGTGTAGCGGCCTCCGGACGGGCACCCGTTGAGCCGGACCGAGGAGAAGTACTTCGCCAGGGAGGGCCACACCATCTTCTTGGCCGTGTCGGCCATGATCTCGGCGGTCCTGGCGTCCCACTCGGCCTCCTTCCGGCGGGCCGCCTCGATCTGGTTCGGCTTGAGCTGGGCTCGCCTCGCCTCCAGCTTCCTCCGCTTGCTCTTGATGACCGTCAGCTCCGGATGGCTCGACGGGTAGCCATGGCAGAAGCCGACGATCTCGTCCCTCAGCTCGCCCAGGTACCTGAAGCAGATTCCGGAGGGGCACTCGTCGTCCTTGCACAGCGGGTAGTCTCCGAACCGGATCCCGTTGGCCACGGCGTCCAGGAGCTCCCGCGCGTGGTCCTTGGTGGCATAGAACTCCTTCAGCCGGGTGAACATCATGGGCTCGGCCTTGTAGTCGGCCTCCAGGACCTTGTTCGCGAAGACCTTGGCGTTCTCGACGTCGCCCAGCGCCTGGCTCGCCGCCGCCATCATGAAGAGCCACTTGGCGTTCCCCGGGCATCGGGTGAGCCACGGGGTCAGGGAGTCTTTCATCCCCTGGAAGTCCTTGCGATCGTAGAGGATGTCGGCGACGGCCGCCGCGGCGAACGGGTGGTTCGGGTACACCTTGAGATGGGCGGTCAGGGCCGGGAGCGCCTGGTCGGTCTGGCCGGCCAGGTGCTCCCGGAGCGCCCGGTCCACCGGATCCATGTAGCGGACGAGCCGGGCGGCCAGGGGAAACGGGTCTTTCAGGGTCAGGTGGACGCTGCAGCGCCAGGGCGCGGGCGGTTTGGACCCGTAGACGCCGCCGGCCGGGCAGAACACGGTCGGCGCCGCCCCGGCCGTCGTGCTGGCCGACGGACCCTGCGACCCGGTGGCCGTGCCGGGCTGGGCCCTCTTCTCGTCCAGCGCCTGCAGGTTGTCCCGGCACGACTTGAACGGCCCGTGGGCCCGGGCCAGCTCCAGGAAGAACTTCACCGGCCGTCCCTGGCAGAGCGCCTTGAGACCGTTGAGCTTGCCTTCGTCGTAGGCCCGGCGCAGGTCCGCCACGTCCCACCCCATGACCAGACGTTCCAGGTCCTCCGCGCTCTCGATGGTCAGAAGCTCCATCACGCCGGAGAGGTTGAACAGCTGCAGCAAGAACGAGCGCCTCACCTCGTCTTTCACATAGACCAGCTTGTCCACCGATTCGGCCAGGCCGAGGATGTCCTCCGTGTGGGGCTGCGACCAGGTGTCCACCTGTCGCTTCAGGTCCTGGTTCTCCTTGGGGGGAAGCTCCGTGGACGACTGGAGGAACTCCAGGACCTGGAGCTTCAGGGAGGCCACGACAGGTTTCGGAGTGGGCTTCGGTCTGGGCTTCGCCGTCGGCGACGCTCTTGGCGTCGGCGCCACCGTCGGGCCCGGCGACGGCGTGGGCGACGGCCTGGGTCTGAAGCGCTCCCGGGGCGGCCTGGACGGGCCGGCCAGCAGGTTGAACCCCAGGTTCTCCTGCTCCACCTTGAGCAGCGCCTCGAAGATCCGGTCGAAGAACCGGTACTTCCTCAGCTGCTCGATGGCGGACTCCATGCGCTGCTGGAACCGTTCCACCGTGGCGGGCAGCCCCTCCTTGAACGAGTAGCGGACGAACCAGCCGGAGCCGAACGAGAGGGTCGCAAGGAACGCTCCCAGGATGCAGAACGCCAGGACCCTGACCAGGGCCGGCGCCGACAGCGTGAGAGAGGTTTGCACCGGCTACCCCTGCTGAAACAGACCGGTTCGTCCGAACGTGTCCTCCGCCAGAGCGACGATGAGCCCCAGGACCTTCTTGTCGTCGCTCGAATAGGTCTTGCGGTTCGAGGAGGTCACCCTGAGCAAGAGGTGCACCTGGCTACCGGCTCCCAGGGTGGCCATGGGCAGGAGCGGCTGGGGTAGCGACTCGCCGAACTGGTTCTCCAGGGCGGTCCGCTCGCTGGCCTCGAACACGACGAACCGCCTCTGCTTCAGAAACCAGGTGAGGAAGTCGTCCTGGGTGGTATCGATGGTGGTGCCGTCCGCCACGGTGGGGGGGCCGATGTTCTTCAGGAGCGAGAGCACGGTGCCCCCGTCGGTGACCCTCCAGAGCTGACCGCCGTTCACTCCGAGAGCCCCGAGAAGCGCGCCCTGGAACGACTGGACCGCCATCTCTTTCTGCTGGGATGTCCTCAGGTTCGCCAGGTGGAAGACGATGGAGCTGTCGTTGCCGCGACCCGGATCGGTCTGCATCCCCCCGCCGCGACCGGGACGGGGGCCCACCATGGAGCCGGCGGCGGGGGCGGTCGCCGTGGGGTCCCGGCCCTCTTGCTTCACCAGGCGCTGCAGCGTCACCGACTGCTCGGCGATGCGGCGCATCAACCCAGCGTGGCTGAGCCCGAGGACG
Organism: Candidatus Rifleibacteriota bacterium; assembly: GCA_016213885.1. Lineage (GTDB taxonomy): Bacteria > Muiribacteriota > UBA6191 > JACPRK01 > JACQZM01 > JACQZM01. The sequence goes on from JACQZM010000338.1 coordinate 6,904, forward strand.
ATGCCCAGGAAGACCATGGTGAAGACGAAGTAGAGCGTCGGCTGGAACTCCGTCAGGGCCAGGCCGTAGATCGTCAGGGCGAAGACCACCAGCACCGCCGCGGAGATGATCGACTCGGCCACGCTGTACCGGGAGAGGTAGACCATGGCGCCCAGGTAGGCGATCCAGAACACGAACGGGAGCGGCACGTCGATCGCCTTGAGGAGGCCTGCCACCACGAACAGCGCTCCCAGCAGCATGATGAGCGGAAACCAGGCGGACTCGAGGAACCCGGTGGCCATCGGGGCGGCTCCGCCCAGACCGCCGGCCCATTTGACGAGACCCGGGGGGAGCCACCAGAGGGTGGCTGCGCGCTGCTCCCGTCGCAGGGCGTCCTGGAGGGGGTCGCCGGGGGGAGCGGCCTGGGCGGCCGTGGTGGCGGCCGGCGGCGCCTCGTCGATTTCCGGTTCGTGGGTGGACATGGGCTGATGGCCTGCCATGGGGCTTCCGGAGCCACCGCCAGTGTACTCCAGACGATGGGCAAAGTCCAGATCCGGCGCCGTGCAATTGCGCCTTGACAGGCCGCTTCCGGCCCTGCTAGAGTCTTCCTGTCAAAGCAGGGGTTGTTGCCCCTCACCTCGAGGCTTGGCCGAAGAGGTCTGTGCGCTCGCGGGTGCGCCACCCTCCGGGATGGCGATCGACGTGCCGCGGGCGATCTTCCGGGGAAGACGCTGGTCTTCCAGCGGAAGAGGCCGGCGTATTTCACCGGCTCCATCGGCAGACCTCGCGGTGAGGGCAGCTCCCCCGCGAGGTCTTCTTTTTTCCGATCCCGGTGGCGGTCGGATGGGTTCCATGTGAAGGAGGCTCACTATCAGTATCCCGCCCAAGAAATTCCGAGTGAATCGGTGGATCCGGTCCCCCAAGCTCCGCGTCGTCGCCGACGACGGGGCGCCGCTGGGGATCCTGACCCTGGAGGAGGCTCTCAAGTCAGCAGAGGAGAAGGGTCTCGATCTGGTCGAAGTGTCGCCCAAGTCGGTTCCGCCCGTGGCCAAGATCATGGACTACGGCAAGTTCAAGTACACGATGGAGAAGCGGAACCGGGAGGCGCGAAAGAAACAGAAGGCGTTCACCTTGAAAGAGGTCAAGATGCGCCCCAAGATCGGCGACCACGACTTCAACTTCAAGAAGAACCATGCCCTCGAGTTCCTGCGGAGCGGCCACAAGGTCAAGTTGACCTGCTCGTTCTTCGGCAGGGAGATGAGCCACCAGGAGCTGGGGCGCGTCCTCATCGACAAGATGATCGCGGATCTCGTCGACATCGGAAAGGTCGAGATGCCGCCCAAGATGGAGGGTCGCAATCTCTCGGTCATCCTGGGACCTTCTCCGAAAGTCCTCAAGGAGCTGCACGCCGCGCAGCTGGCGGCCGAGGAGACCCACGGCCGGCACGCGGCTGGTGACGAGACCATCCCGGGTCCGGCGGACGACTCCGCGGAAGAGGCCGCCGAGATCGACGCCGACCCGGAAGAATCCGAGGAGAAGACCGAGGAGGCCGCTTCGGTCCAGCCATCGACCGGCGAATGAGCCGATCGCCCCGGACCCGGTCGAGGCGGCGCTTCGACCGGCACCCTCCGGGTCGCACGCAATCTCGAGCCCTCCTCGGGAGGGCCAGCTAGAAGTCGGGGGGAACGCCGTCTGCAGATGTTGCAGTCGGCTCTCGGTGCCTCCCGGGTCGTTTCATCGAGATCCGGGAGGGTTAAGGAGGAACTCCAATGCCCAAGCTCAAGTCGCACAGCGGGGCCAAGAAGCGATTCCGCCTGAAGAAGAGCGGGATCATCAAACGGAACAAGGCCTACCTTCGCCATATCCTGTCCACGAAGAGGAACAAGAGGAAGCGCGGCCTCGGCACGGCCACGTACGTCTTCAAGGGAGAAGCGCGAACGATCAAGAGGATGCTCGGTCACTAGAACGAGTCAGAGGTGAATCGACATGAGAGTCGTAGCAGGACCACACACGCGAAGGCGCCACAAGAAAGTACTGAAACTGGCCAAGGGGTTCACTTCCCGTCGCAAGAGCTGCATCAGGTTCGCCACCGAGCAGGTGATGCGGAAGCTGAAGCACGTCTACAAGCACCGCAAGAACCACAAAGGCGACATGAGGGGCTTGTGGATCATCCGCATCAATGCCGCGGTGCGGCAGATCGACGCTGACTACTCCTACTCCCGGTTCATGAACGGGCTGAAGAAGGCATCCATCAACCTGAACCGCAAGGCGCTGGCCGATCTGGCCGCGACGAACGTGCAGGAGTTCGCCAAGCTGGTCGAGATCGCCAAGCAGCACCCCTAGGGAGCGAGGCTCCTTCGGGCCGATGACGACGTGAACCCCCGGCCGCTCCGGGGGTTCTCGTTTGGGGCGCCGAGTCTGCCGTGCACCAGACCCGCGCAAGCGCTCCCGTCCAGAAGGTGAGGGCCAAGGCTGGCGTGGAGGGCGTCGAGGGTTCCCCCCCGTACCGGATCGTCAAGGCGTCCGGCGACCGAGACGCCTCGCCGCGGGGGCGAGCCGGGCGATCTCATGCAACCGCTGCAGGAACTCGCCCCGCCTGTGACGATGGTTGTATCGGAACAGGGTGTCGACGAGCCCGAGGTGGATGCGGCCCCGCTGTCGCGCGTACTCGAAGCAGAGCCATCGGTAGTACTTCTCGACGTTCTTCATGTTCTGAGGGAAGACGACTCGTATCAGTGCGTCCAGATGTTCATCAGAACGCTCGTCGAAGAGCCGCGACAGGTCCGGCGCCGGCCCTCCGGGCACCGGTTCGTAGCGCTGCATGCAGACATAGGCTCGAGGCAGCGAGCGCAGGAACTGCAGGCGCTCCAGATCCTCGCGAAGCGACGTGTCGTACCCGTACATGGCCACGAACTCCGCCTGGTCCTCGCTCCTGACCTTCAGAAGGGAGTAGCGCCTCCTGAGTCTGTCGAGACCGCGGCAGTCGTTCAGGCTGAACTGGTACACCCTCCGGTGGAATGTCGCGCCCGCGCAGTCCAGACGGCGTAGCAGCTCGGCCTGCTCCGCGTCGAGCCGGCGCAGATCCAGGGTCTGATTGAAGTTGACGCTCAGCTTGCGTCGGACCATCTCCTCGAGCATCTCGGTCGCCCCGGGATGCGCGAGAAGGTTGTCGTCGAGCAAAATGAGCTTCGTACGCCTGCCCTGCATGAGCATGTCGAGGTCGGCGACCTGTCGGACACGCCCTTCTTTCCGGGGCACGACGCAGAACGGACACCGGCCCGGGCATCCCCGCGTCAGGAACCCGATGGCACGATCGCCGAGGCCCGGATAGAGCGAGTAGTCCGGCGCCAGCGCCTCGATCTGGCTGTCGAGTCGTCGCGCCAGATCGACGCCCGATCCCCCGACCACCAGGCGATCGCCGTAGCGCCGGCGGAGGTCCTCGACGCGGCGCTTCGAGGCCGGCGCGGTGAAGACGCAGCTCGCGTACACGGCAGCCGGCTCCCGGACGTCAGGCGATCCCTTCACGAGGGCGACGCGATGTCCCGAGGACTTGAAATGGCGGCTCAGCTGCATCAGCGCGACGTTGGGCAGGGTTCCATCCACCTGGACGAGCAGGATGCAGCCTCGCGGGATGGAGCGGGCAGCGGGGTCGATGACGGCGCGCTTGTAGGGCGGCGAATAGGAGGGCGTGGCCGGTGCAGGGCCCAATCGCCTGCTGGCGAGCGGCTCCGGGAACCGGGCCCGGGCAGCGCTTCCGACGGTCAGCACGAACTGGAAGCGAGGAAACAGCGCATCGAGCGCCGTGAAGAGACCCTCTAGACGACCGGGCGGACAGAACCGGTCGGGCCGGTCGAGCAGCATGATCCCCGGCTGGTCAAAGGGGCACGGGCACTGCGGAAAGGCATCGTTGGCGTGTCGCGCAGCGTCGATGAGCACGGTCAGGGCCTTGCGTTCCCACACCTGCAGCTGGCGCCAGGCCTTCGAGAAGCAGACGGCGCGCTGGGTCCAGCGGTCCGGCGAGAGTCCACCAGGAGTGTCCCGGCCGTGACGGCCGCGGTCGCCGGAGTTCAGAACGCTGGCGATCGCCTGGCCCAGCCGCGCCAGAACCTGCTTCTGGCGAGCCGTGCCGCACCGGTGCGCCTTCAGGTTCACCCGCTCGAGGAATCGAACGGGGTGCGTCAGGCGCCCCCGGGGATCGACCAGCGACCCGATGCGACGGTAGGGATATCCGGTGTCCGAGAAGTCGAAGTCCGCCGTGGCGCGGTGCCCGGCCGCATGGCCGTAGGCGAGCACCAGGTTTCCCTGTGGCGCGGACGATCGCAGCCAGCTGTCGAGCCTTTCGCCCGGGGCATCTCCGGATCCGGGTCGCGCGGGCCGGAGCAGTCTCCAGCGCCCGTCCACAAGCTCCCAGCCTCCCCGCCGGCTGCCGTGCGGCCCCTGGTCACGCCCATCCCGGAAATAAGTGAACTCCGTTCGCAGCACGGACCCACGAGGGCCAAAACGGGCGCCCAGACGGGGCTCGAGAAGAGAGGCGATCTTCCCGGGGGCGAGACTCGCCGCGATGGCGACGAGAGCGTCCGTGCGGGCACGCCCGGCGGGCAGAACGGTCCACGGGCGCAGGCTGGCCGGGGTGCCGAACACGAGCTCGAGAGGAGGGTGCCAGGCGGCGCCATGGACAAAGATCTGGAGGAGGTGCATGGGGCAGGTTCCGGGCGTGCTCGAACTTCCCGCCTCGGGCCTTATACCACGGACGAGAGGGGCAGGTCGAGCCGTGCTCGCGCCGCGTTCCTCCGCGATTCGTGAGGTGAAGCAAGCCGGTGGAGCGGCTGATGCGGGGCTGCGTAGCGGGTCAGCGCGGAGCTATTGGCTGCCGGACAAGGGGGCGCTGCAGAGACGTCGCTTCAGTTGGCGGGGTCATCGGCGCCTGGAAGCAGCCTTCATGCCAGTTCTGGAGGGCCGTGGTTCGTCGATGTGATCGGCGAGTTGAAGGGGGTCGGTCACCTGAGCCAGAGCCCGCTCGATCAGAAGAGCGGCGACCTGCATGGCATTCAGGTGCATCTGTCTGGCGTTGCCGATGTCACGGGCGATCTCACGAAGGCGATTCAAGGTCTCCGGAGCAAGGGCGACCAATCGGCGCTGAGTCCAGTTGGGATCGGTCGGGCGGCCGCCCCCTGCGGGGACATGGAAGCGCTGCATGATGTCCTCGAGAAGCTCGGCGGCCCCGAAGCAACCGCCGGACGAGTGGACGCGGCCCAGCCGCTCGGCCCCAAGGGCCTTGGCGATCTTGTCCATGTTCAGACGCGAGCGCATGATGGCCGACCTCCTAGAAGTTGCGGATGGCGAGGTACTCGTCGCCGATGACGAGGCCAACTTCGCCTTGACTTGTCTGTCGCCCCATGTCGCGGCAGAAGGCAGCGAGCGCAGCGAGGTTGGCCTCGTCCTCGATATCGGCCGGAGTTGTATAGCAGTGGACCACGACCGGTTCGTCGCGGACGAGGAAGCCCCCTCGTTCGTCGTCGCGCCAGGTGCCTCTGGCCTTCGGGTAGGCCGTTGCTCCACCGAAGATGGTGCCAAACATGTCGAGCGCTGCCTGGACCCAGTGGTCCTGATCGACTGCTGTGGTACCGTCGCGCTCGACGCTTGGGACGAAGAGAACGACGAGAACGGCCTTTCTCCGGACGAGGGACAAGCCCTGGGGCACACGATCACCCCTACGATCAATATAGACCGATGGGGGTGGCGTTGTCAAGTAGACAGCACGTTGAATGGCGACGAAAGCGGCTGGGTTTGGGCGGCATGAAGGCTGTGCTAGGTTCCCCTTTCTCTGGCGGTGATGACGAAGAAGACACGTTTCGGCATCAAGAACCCGAAGACCAACAGGTAGCGCCCCGCCTCCATTCGCCCGAAGACTGCCGCTCGGCCGTTGCGAGCCCGCCGAAGTCGAATCTCGCCATAGCACCCTGCAGAAACCACGCTGTTGAGATCATCGGTAAGCCGTGTGCGGGAAAACCGCACGCACGGTTTGAAAGAGGAAGCCGGAAACGGGCCCGCCTCTGTGCGGCCACCGCGCGGGTGACTGCCAATGAGGGGCCTCCTGGCTACCTATGGCCTGGCCAAGACCATAGATATCAGGGCTGGCCCCTCAGCTCATGAGCTGATTTTCACGGGAGTGGCTGCTGTTCATGTTCGGACCGCCGTTTCAAAAGAGCCGCACCCGGTGGATAGTTCCTGGCGATGGCCACAACTGTCACAGGATGACGCCCTCGCCTCCCGGAGAAGGCGATCACGGCGCCAACTGGGTAACAGTGCAGTTCGTGGTAGTGACAGTGCAGTTGGTGGTTGCCCCGACAACGGAGGTGTTGCTCGCTGTGCCGGCGGTGTCAGCAGGCGTGATGTTCGTGTTCTGCGGTGTGAGCGAAGTGGCCGCACCCAGCGGCGGAACAGCGCCATCAGGGTCAAGTTTCAGCACCCAGACATCATGTCCACCCGCACCGAAGAGAGATGTTTGTCCCGCAACAATGAATCCACCGTCCACAGTTTGTTGGACATCATTGAAGTAACTCTGTTCGACAAAGGAGGGACCGTATGCCTTCTGCCATGCCACCGAGCCGTCCGCGTTCAGCTTCAGGAGCCAAGCAGGATGACCGTTCACGACACTGTTGTACTGCTGCCCTGCGACGATGAAACCACCATCCGAGGTCTGCTGAACAGCTTGAGCAATGCCACTCAGGTTGAAGCTGATGAGATCGTCGTAGGTCTTCTGCCACGCCACCGACCCATTCCCGTTCAGCTTCAAGACCCAGAAGGCGGTACTCCCGAACGACCTTGCTTCCCCGACCACGATGAACCCTCCATCCATGGTCTGCTGGACGGCATTGGCCTTGTCGACGTCAGCGCCTCCGTACGTCTTCTGCCACGCAATCGACCCGTCCCCGTTCAGCTTCAGGACCCAAGCATTCGTCCCGGACGCCGCGTTCTCCCCTGCGACAATGAAACCGCCGTCCGTGGTTTGCTGAACAGCGGCTGCTCGATCAATGCTGATGTTGCCGTACGTCTTCTGCCACGCGACCGACCCGTCCCCGTCAAGTTTCAGGACCCAGAAGTCACCACTGCCGAAGGAGTTCGCCTCCCCTGCGACGATGAATCCTCCATCCGTGGTTTGCCGCACAGCGTATGCTTCATCGAACGATCCAGCACCGCCGTACGTTCTCTGCCACGCAATCGACCCGTCCCCGTTCAGCTTCAGGACCCAGACATCATATCCACCTGCGCCAAAGGAGGTGGTGGCGCCCGCAACGACAAATCCGCCATCCGCAGTCTGCTGCACATCGGACGCAAAATCGGTGCCAGCTCCACCGTACGTCCTCTGCCACGCCAAGGACCCGTCCCCGCGCAGTCTTAGGACCCAAGCATCACTCCCGCCCGCACCGAACGAGTACGTGGTTCCCGCAATGATGTATCCGCCGTCCGATGTCTGCCTCACGGCAGATGCAGCATCAAGAGAACCGCCACCGTACGTCCGCGCCCAAGAATTCCTCGTGGTGAACTTGACCGTCGGCGAGAAGATGCTCGCAAGACCATGTCCGTCCATGAAGTTCACTCGGACGAAGTAGTCAGTGTTGACGGCCAAAGCAGACAGCCCGTTCAAGGCATTGGAGAAGACGCCGTTGCTTGTATTCACGACTGTGTTCGTGGTGTTCGTCGTGTCACCCACTTTCGACCAGACCCTGCTAAGCGACGACATCGACTCGTTGTCGTAGATCTCCCAGGTAGAGCTAGCGTGCGTGTCCCCGGCATCCGGGTCGCTGAAGTCGCTGGCCTGGATGATCGGGTTCACGGAACTCCCCGTGGCGTTGTTCGTCGGCGAAGTGATCGAGGGCTGGGCCGGCGGGTTGTTCGTGCCGCCCTCGGTCGCACGGCCGGTGTTCTGGTTGTCGTGCTGGAACCTGGGCCAAGCCGAAGACGCCAGGCCGTTCGAGGAGCTCCTAATAGCATACAGCCCGCCGGAGCCGCCGATGTAGACGGTGCCGTCAGCCGCTATTGCAGGCGCCGAGTCGGCGTCTGCAGGGTACTCCCACTTCTTCGTCCCATCTGCGTTTACTCCATAGACGATGCCAAAGTAGCTTCCGACACAAATGGTACCGTCCGACCCAATCGCTGGCGACGATCCACACGTCGCGGTCGAGAACCCCCATTTCCTCGTCCCATCTGGATTCAGTGCCCACATGCACGGGGTCGAAGCCATGTAATCCGCGACGTAGATCGTCCCGTCGACTCCAATTGCAGGCGACCCAGATTCGGACCCCGTGTTGATCGCCCACACCTTGCCGCCACTCGAGTCAAGCGCGAGCACCTGTCCCCCGAGAAAGACGTAAAGGGTACCGTCGGCGCCTATGGCTGGTGGTGACGCCGTTACCGCGGCGAACTCCCACTTCTTCGACCCATCTGGGTTCACCGCATACAAGTAACCGACCAAGCCCCCGATGTATACCGTGCCATCGGCGCCCACCGCGGGCGGTTGGAGGCCCTGCCCGGGCTGGCCCCCCGTGTCGAAAACCCACTTCGTCGACCCATCTGGGTTGGTTGCATACGCTTTGCTGTCGCTGCTACCAACGTAGACCGTGCCGTCCGCGGCGATGGCTGGTGATGAGCAGCCCTGGCCACCCACGCTGCGCTGCCACTTTTTCGATCCGTCCGGGTTCAGCGCATACAGGGTACCGTCCCCGCTCACGACGTAGATCGTGCCGTCCGCGGCGATGGCTGGTGACGAGCAGCCCTGGGCACCGGTGGCGAACTCCCACTGCTTTGCCCCATTCGGGTCAAGCGCGTACACCTTCCCGTCCGAGCCACCGATGAAAATCGTTCTGTCGCCGGCGATGGCTGGTGACGAGGCCGACACCCCGACCATCGCGAATTGCCACTTCAGTTCCGGGGCGAAGTCCGACGTCGTGAACTTGGTCGCCCCCGAGAACGGGCTCTGCCCCTGACTGCTGTCCGCGTACTGGACGCGTGCCCAGTAGCTTGTCATCGTCACAAGATGTGTCGCGTTCAGCAGTGGACCCGTGAACGTGCCGTTCTGTTTGTTCACGTCGATCGTTGTCAAGTACGGTGTGCCATCGGCGCTCTGCCACACCAGTGTTGCGCAGCTGGAGTCGCTGTACACCTGCCACGTCGAGCTCGCGTGGGTATCCCCCGCGTCCGGGTCGCTGAAAGCGCTGGCCTGTAGGCGCGGGTTGACGGCCGTGCCGGTCGTGTTGTTCGTGGGCTGGAGGATCGACGGCTGGACCGGCGGGTTGTTCGGCCCGCCGCCCATCACGGTCGTGAATTTACTCGCCGTCGAGGGGGCGCTTGCCGCCCCGTGGTTGTCCTTGTGGCTCACGCGGACCCAGTAGCTCGTGTTCGTCACGAGCTGGGTCGCACCAGCCAGCGGCCCCCCGAAGTCGCCGTTCGTCTGGTTCACGATGGTCCTCGTGACGTTCGCCGTGTCCCCCGCCTTCGACCACACCACAGTGGACAGCCCCGCGTCGCCGTATACCTGCCAGGTGGAGCTCCCGTGCGTGTCGCCCGCATCCGGGTCGCTGAAGGCGCTGGCCTGGATCGTGGGGTTCACGGACGTGTCGGTCGCGTTGTTCGTGGGAGAGGTGATCGACGGCTGGGCCGGCGGGTTGCTCACCGTACCGCTGGGAGCGAGGGCAAAGTCGAGAATCGCGGGGCCGGCCGCCGTGACCACCACAGTCTTGGAGCTGGTTGCGTAGCCGCTTCTTGAAGCCGTGACGTTTACCGTCCCGGGATAGACCGGGGCGAGCGTGTAATGACCATTGGAATCCGTGCTCGCACCCAAACCCGGGGATTCGATGGAGGCCCCCGCGATGGGAAGCCCGGACACGCCGTCGGTGACATGTCCGGCAATGGAGCGAGTCATCGTTCGATCGTAGAACAACCTGATGAGTTCGCACTGGTACGCGATGAGTCGAGGGTATACATCGTTCCACATGTCCTGGATCACGAACGGATCATCGGTCGTGAAATGAAACGAGTTCAGCTTTCCTCCGAGAGCCGTTCCATTGCGGATGTCGTCGTCGGATAGAATCGGTTGCGAACCCTGACCTGCGAGTTTCTGGCGAGCCCTGGCAGGATCCATGCCCTTGGCTCTGACAAGATAGTGCACAACCCACTGAACGCCTGCCGGTGTGAGCCTCGCGACGTGATACGAACGGCTTCCGGGATGAGACGGATCCTGGGCGACGAGGAACACGCCGCGAGATCTGGAAGAGCAATCCGCCCGTTTCGTGTGGGTCCAGTCACACTCACTCGTGAGAGAAAGCTGGGGACTGAAAGCAAGGGGTACCGTCGGCACTCCTTCCATGCGCCAAGCGGGTGGGGAGACGGTCTCAAGAATGGTGCACTCACTGAAGTACCGGGTCGAGACGTAACTGTAGAGCTCTCGCCAGACGCCATCAACATCAGTTGTAGAGGGTACCCGCTCAGCAATCGCTTCGATCTGGCTGTCCGACAACCACTCGCGGCGATGACTCGGCCAGTCGAGCTCATAGTCTGCTGTCTCAAACTGGTTGCGTCGTTCACCAAGCGCATACTCGAACGGCTCTCCTGGAATCAGTTTGTTTCGCCCGAGGCCTGTTCCCACTAGAGCCGATTCAACTTGCGGGTCGCAATGACCAGAGATCCATGAGCTCGTGAAATAGGGATGGGCGTACAGGCCGTGATTGTCGTTTCTGACATGCCCCGGTGAACCGACATCGTGGAGGAGATGCGAAACGTGCCCCAAGTATCGCCACGCCATCGCCGGGTTCGTCGTCGCCACAGAGACCCCGGAACTCCAGGTGCAGGCGTTCCGGTCAGCAGCCGTGGCCCACTCCAGCGAGTGGTACGGCGGTCGCACGTTCAGATCGACACCACATCCGTAGGTCAGACCGCGAGGTGCTCCACCTGCGTCGAGCGCGTAGAAGTGGTTCTCGCAACGATTCGAGTCGACATCCCCCCTGCTGATGCGGGACCAGGTCCAACCCCTCTGCTCGTTGAACTTCTCCGATCGGGCGATCTCGCTGTAGAGAGCCAGAGGGGAAGTCCCTGCTATGTCGAAGTCCTCCTCGATGGAGCCATACACGAGATTGGTCCACTTTTCGGCGGACACTGCGTCGAAACGACTGCGATACTTGCGCTTGAAGAGCTCGATCGCCTGCATCGTCAGCCACGGATGTTGCCTGAAAGAAGACAGGTTGCGCGACGGAATCGCCGATCTGCAGTGAGAAAGGAGTTCGTCGGCGGTGAACTCGCTCGATCCGTCCTGGTCGCCGGAAACGAAGTTGCTGTCTACAACTCCGAAGGGGAGTGCGGAACGGCTGATCCAGTTCCAGCAGACGAAGGCCAACACGGCAAGGAGCGCACAGCCGACGTTCAACCGGTGTATCACAGGCCCCTCCTATTTCAGGTACTTCCAGCCGTCGGCCAGTTTGACCATCGTGAAGAGAACGTGGACCTGTGCTTCCTCCGTGCCGATGGTCGTCTGGAAAGTGACGCTCGTCGGCTCGATGTGGAGCGGTTTGGCCTTGCTCAAACCCACGGAGAGAGCGTGCAAGATCTGCGGATCCGACTGCCTCCACTCCCTCCGGAGTTGTCCGCGGGCCCCTGGTGCCACGGACAGCATCGCCGACTCCACGTTTCCACGAGCGAGGCTCTGCGCCAAAGTCTGCACGGCCAGGCTGCTGTCCCTGACCACATCGGGCACGCTCGGACCGGCAGCGCCGGTGTTTCCTCCCCCGGCACCACCGCAGCCGATGGAGAGAATCAACGCCGCTGCCACGCAGATGCCAGCTAGCGTGTGGAGACGTCCGGAGACCAAGAACCCCAGGGCTGTCCGCTCCTTGGCGGGGGACCTGCACATGCCGTCAGGAGCTGCGTGAAACCAGCACATGGAGCCCGTACGATCTGGAACGTTCATCCCGTTCGACCTTTCAGCGCCAACAACCGATGTCGGACCGTTCACACGTCCTGGAGGGGGGGCAGAATCACCCTGGACCATACGATACAGGCAGGGGAATGACTCCGCAACCTCGATTCCGCCGTGAGGACGCATGTTCGGCGGGAACGAGGTCATGCACCGCCATGACTCCGACGGCCGGCAATCCTTACTTGATTTCCTTGCGCGTACGGCTTACATTAGAACCATGAAGGCGACACTTACCTCCAAGGGCCAGATCACGATCCCGGTGAAGATCCGCCGCAAGCTCGGGCTGCACGCGGGCCAGGTTCTCGACTTCGACGAGGAGACCCCCTATCTGAAGGCGGTCGCCGTGTTCGACGAGGACGCCATGCGTTCGGTCCTTGGCTGCTCGCGCGGTCGGATGCGAAAGCCGTCGACCGAGTGGCTCGACGAGACCCGAGGAGCGCCGGATGCGGCGGACTCCGACTCATGATCGTCGCGATCGACTCCTCGGTCCTCCTGGCCATCTTCAACGCCGAGCCTGGTGCCGACGCCTGGCTGAACGCCCTGATCACGGCACGACGTGCAGGCAAGCTCGTCCTGTGCGAGGTGGTGTATGCGGAGGTCGCACCCGCCTTCGCGACGAGACGCCACCTGGATGCCGCACTGACTCGGCTGGGAGCGACCTGCGACCCGATCGGCCAGGAAGCTGCCTGGCTCGCGGGGGAGACATTCCGCAACTACCGGAAGGCAGGCGGGCCGCGAGCCCACCTCATACCGGACTTCCTCATCGCGGCGCACGCGCGAATCCAGGCTGATCGGCTTGCCGCCGTGGATCGTGGCTACATCCGAAGGTACTTCCCCGGGCTTCCGTTGCTACGACCAGGGCCCTGAACGCAGGGACAAGCGACAGCGCGGCCGCCCACCGACGGCCCGCATCTGGTTGCGGCCAGCGACCGCGCCATGCCGGATGACGCGGGGTTCTCGGGTCCGGGCTCGTCGGGCCCGGGCGCTCCCAGGATGTGGCTGAGCCTCGAGGGGGCGCCTCTCGGCACCTCACGACCCGACACGCCTCTCAACGCCGTTCAGGTCCCAGGATCGCCCGGGCCGCGGCCGAATCCTTCATGGGAAGCTCGTTCCGCCAGCGTCGGTCGAACGAACGGAGCGCCCCTGCCACGGCCGCGGACGTGGGCACCGTCCCGATCTCGCCGGCGCCCCGCGCCCCGTAGGGGCCTTCCTTCTCAGGCTCCTCGATGAAGGTGCATTCCACCCGGGGCATGTGGCGAGCTCTCAGGATTCCCAGTCGCCCCAGGTGGGTCACCTGGATGACCCCGTCCGTCACTGGAAGCTCCTCCGTGAGCGCCTGTCCAAGCCCCATGTGGATCGCCCCCTCGATCTGGCCCTCCAGCAAGAGCGGGTTCATCACCCGTCCCACGTCGTGGGCCGCCACGACCCGCTCGAGCCGCCCCTGGTCGTCCAGGATGACCACCTGGGTCGCGAACCCGTAGGTCAGGTGAGTGACCGGCTCCCGGTCGATGTCCGCGATGTCGGTGGTCCAGTCGCAGACGTACTCGCCGAAGAACGTCCGGCCGGCCAGGCGGACCAGCGACCTCCTGGCCTCGTTCGCGTCCGGTCCCGGGCGGTAGCCGACCCCGTCGAGGGCATCCTTCAGCTTCCGGGCCGCCCGGATCGTCGCGCTGCAGGCGAGCACCGGGCCCCGGGAGGCCGTGGTCATGCCGCAGGGCACCGGCTGGCGGGTGGAGACCATCCCCTCGAGAACCGCCGGGGGCAGGCCGGTCTCCTCGCAGACCGTCTGGGCCATCACGGTCAGCAGGCCCTGCCCCATCTCGGTGAAGCCGGTGAAGATCCGCACCGCCCCCAGGGCCGTGACCTCCAGCACCGTCTCGCCCGAATCGTCGACGCCGTTCCCGATGCCGACGTTCTTGACCCCGCAGGCGATGCCGGCGTACCGGGCGCCGCGATACGCCTCCCGCACCGCTTCGAGCGTCCTCTTCAGACCGATCGGACCCAGCTTCTGGCCGGTGCCGAACCGGTCGCCCTCGGCCAGGGCGTTGCGCCACCGGATCTCCCACCCGTCGAGGCCGAGCCGGTCCGCCAGCCTGTCGAGGCAGCCCTCCAGGGCGAACGCCACCTGACCCACCCCGAACCCCCGCATGGCGCCGCACGGCGGGTTGTTCGTGTACACGGCCAGCGATTCGACGTCGACGGCCGGCACCCGGTAGGAGCCGGTGGCGTGGCCGCAGGCCCGCTCGATGACCCCTCACCGGCCTTCCGGTCTTCGCGGCCAGCACGGCCGCGTGGCCCTGGACGCTCAGGTCTTCCTTGCCGCCGAAGGCGCCGCCCGGCGGCACGAGCTCCACCTCGAGCTCGTCCTCCGGGATCCCCAGGATGCCGGCCACCTGGCGCCGGTCGTGGAAGATGCCCTGGCCCGGCGTGAAGAGCTTCCACGTCCGGTCCCCGGTGGCCGGCGGGACGGCGATGGCGCACTCGGTCTCCAGGAACGCGTGCTCCACGAACTGGGTGGAGAACGTCTCGCTGACCGTGTGGGCCGACGCGGCCAGCGCCGCCTCCGCGTCGCCCCGGCGCAGAACGCTCCTGGTGAGCAGGTTGCCTCCGGGGTGGACCCGGGGGGCGTCGGGCTTCAGCGCCTCCTCCGGGTCGGTCAGCGGCGGGAGAGGCGCGACCTCGACCCGGATCGCCCGGACCGCTTCCCTGGCGGCGCGCCGGCTCGTCGCCGCCACGGCGGCCAGGGCGTTGCCGACGTAGCGGATCTCCTCGCCCACGGCGACGAAGACCGGCCAGTCGTGCTCCACGAGCCCCTGGAACCGCTCCCCCGGCACGTCCTCCGCGGTCGCCACGGCCACCACGCCCTCCACGGCAAGAGCGCCCGAGACGTCCACGCAGAGCAGCGTGGCCCGGGGTATCCGGGCCAGGCAGACCGCGCCCTCCAAGAGCCCCGGCATCGACAGGTCCGAAAGGAACGGTCGATCGCCCCGGGCCAGCCCGTCGCCGACGAGCTTCGGCAAGGCCGTGCCGACCCTGCCGGATCGCTCCGGAACCGCCACGGGCTCGCCCCGCCTCGAGGCCGCGGCGAGCCTGACCGCGTCGACGATCTTCGCGTAGCCGGTGCAGCGGCACAGGTGCGGATCCAGGGTGCGCCGGATCGTCGCCTCGTCCGGATCGGGGTCCGTCGCGAGCAGC
The DNA here is from genome assembly GCA_016213885.1 of Candidatus Rifleibacteriota bacterium. Taxonomy (GTDB): domain Bacteria; phylum Muiribacteriota; class UBA6191; order JACPRK01; family JACQZM01; genus JACQZM01. Next base: position 22,046 of record JACQZM010000338.1, read on the forward strand.
GCCCGGGTACGCATCACGATCCCGGGCGTGCAGAACCCGCACTGGAGCGCCCCGGCCTCGTGGAACGCCCTCGCCAGGCCGTCGCGCTCCGCCTCGGGCAGGCCCTCCAGCGTCGTCACCGAGCGGCCCGCGACCGTGCCGACCGGGAGCACGCACGACAGCCGGGCCACGCCGTCCACCAGCACGGTACAGCAACCGCAGGCGGCCTGACCGGAGCATCCGTCCTTCGGCGAGACCAGCCCCGCGTGGACCCGGAGGACTTCCAGGAGGCTGGCGTCGGGCGGGGCCATGGCCTCGAAGAGGCTCCCGTTGAGAGTGAAGCTGATCCTGGTCATGTGGCCGCCGCGGGCGGCGGCAGCTCGACGAAGTCGTCGTGGGGATGGCAGATCCCGCAGTGGAGAGCATCCTCCACGGGCAGCACGCTGATGCTGCCGTTCTTCCCTGGCATCGCTGCCATGATGAACGGCCGGGTCTTGAAATGGTCCGGGCAGAGCGCCCGGCCGCAGAAGCGGCAGATCCCCGCCGCCGTCCTCTCGCACTGGTGACACGTCATCGAAGCAAAGTCCTTTCAAGAGGTCAGGCTGGGGACCGTCACGGCGACACTCCCTTGAGCATGTACAGCCGTCGGTGGGCGAACTGCTCGATCGATCGGAATGCGGAGAGCAGGCTGGAGAGGACGGCGTAGAAGTCCTCCTGGCCGAGGCTGAGCAGCACCACCGGCGTGAGCGCCGTCACGGTGGCCACCCGGGGCTGGCGGGTCAGCAGGGCGATCTCTCCGAAGTACTCGCCGGGCCCCAGCCGGCCCAGCGGGCGCCCGGCCTGCGTCACCTCGAGAAGCCCCTCCCGGACCAGGTAGAACCGGTCGCCCTCCTCGCCCTCGGTCACGATCGCCTTGCCTTGTTCCAGGTGCTCTTCCCTGAGGCGCCGCGCCAGCGCAAGGACCTGGGTCGGCGACAGGTCGCCGAACAGCGGGATCCGCGAGAGGAACGTGCCGTACCGGATCAGCGGCACCACCCGATCGGCCGCGTCCGGGGCGCCCATGATCAGCCGTCTGAAGTCGGGCTCCGACAGGCTCAGCAGCACCGCCGGGGTGCGGGCGCGCACCGAGGCGGTGCGGGGCACGCCGTCGATCAGCGCCACCTCTCCGAAGCAGTCCAGAGGGCCCAGCGTGGCCAGGTGCCGGGACAGGCCGGCCCGGTCGTCCATGATCACCTCGAGCTGCCCCGTGAGGATGATGAAGAACTCCTCGCCGTCGTCGCCCTGCTGGATCACCAGCTCCCCCTCCGGCACGTCCAGCCTTCTCAACCGGGCGGAGAGGTCGACGAGCAGGGCCGGCTCCAGGGAGGCGAGCAGCGGGATCCGGCGCAAGATCGCGACCCGGGCGCCCTCGTTCAGACCGTAGTTGGTCGCCAGCGTCGCGTCGCCCAGGTCCACCCCCTTGAAGAGATAGTACGAGACCATCTCGCGCTCCATCCAGTAGAGCCGGTCGCGGGCCAGGATGAGGGCGGTCTTGAGGAACTCCTCGCCGGCCAGGTAGGTCACGCCGCGGAACAGATCGCCGGTCAGCTTCCTGAGCCGGCTCGCCAGCTCCATCATCTCGGGGAGCGCCGCCTCGGTGTCCAGGGAGAGCCCGCGTTCCGTGGCGCCGATGGGGAGGGTGAGCTGGGCCACCCGGGCTCTCAACGACTCGAGGATCACCAGCGAGCGTCCCCGACCGAGATACAGGGCGACCAGCTCCACGACCTCGTTCGCCAGCCGGACGAATCCGCTCGCCAGGACCACGGTCTCCCTGGAGGTGCGGACCGGCGGTCCCTCCGGCGTGTCCAGCCGGGGCCGGCGAAACGCCAGGACGTGGGCCGAGAGCGCCGCGGTCAACAGCAGCGCCGAGATCCCCTTGACGCCGATGGTGAACGCCACGTTCTCGAGGCCCGATCCGTCCAGGATGGACGCCAGCTCCGGCCCCTTGCACACGGCGGACAGGCCCAGCGAGCCCGCCAGCAGCGTCCAGAACGTGATGAGCGGCGTCTCGATGAAGGCGAAGACCGTCAGGAACGCGAGCAGGGCGAAGCTCGCCGGGCCGATCGTTCCCAGGAACGCGATGCCCTCGCGGCTCATCAACACCGCCGGCTTGAGGCCGAAGTAGGCCACCATCGCGACGAACGGCACCGCCGCCGCCACGGCGGCCAGCCACTTCCCGATCGGGTGCAGGTAGGTGAAGAGGGCGAACGGCAACAGCAGGAGGAACCCCAGGGACGTGATGGCGAACAGGAACGGCTCCACGGCGCCGAGCTGTTCGACGATGCCGCACCGCTTGAAGGCCAGGGGCAACCACAGAAGACCCACGGCGCCGTGAACCGCCAGCCAGCGGAACGCCAGGGAGAGCCGGGAGCCCCGGTGGTAGCGCGCCGCGGTCAACGCCAGCAGCGGGTTGGCGATGGTCGCGAACGAGATCACCAGGACGCTGGCGAGCCGCAGCGTCTCCCGCTCGGCGGCCAGCGCCGCCAGCGGCACGCCCACTGCGATGATCAGGCAGATCGGCACGTACAGCGACATGTCGACCCGCGGCGACGCGGCCGCGGCGAACCGGACCGTCCGGAAGGCGACCCACAGGACCAGTGAGAATGCGGCCAGCGCAGCCGGAAGCGCCACGATCGCACCGACCGCCAGGACGATCGAGCGGGTGCCAGGGGCTGCCTGGGCGAGGGTCTGGTTGAACAGGGGGAGGAGCGCGCCGACGAGGGCCCGGCCACCCCAGGCCAGCACCCCGACCCACAGCGCCGTGGCGACGGCCATCCCGGCGTACCAGTCGGTCTCGGAGGAGGGCGGCTCCTCGTCGTCGCGTGAGGCCGGTCCCTCGGCTCTCCCACCGAGCAGGCGAGCGGGGAGGCGGCGGGAGACGAACGAGAACGACCGGGCCCGCAGATCGTCGAAGCCGGATCTGGCGCGGGCCCAGCCGTGGCCCAGCAGGTCGAGCAGCGGACAGAGGTCGAGAAACGTCCCCAGGAACGCGACGCACGCCAGCTGGAACAGGAGCTGGTCGGCGGGGCCGGACCGGACGGCGTTCCCGGGCAGGAGCGCGGCTCCCCAGGCGGCGGCGCCGCCGACGGCCGCCTCGAGACAGAGCGCGAACAGGAGCGATCGGGCCACCCGGGATCGACCGGCCCGCCGGACGGTCCGATCGGTGGCGCGGGCCGTGGGAAGACCGAGCGCCAGTCCCAGGTCGACGGCGGGCTGGTCGACCCCCTGGGCGGCCAGCGAGGTGGCCACGGCGAGGTGTCGCGCGACGAAGAGGGCCCACGCCATCACCGCCAGGGCCACAGCGCCCCACAGGGGGTCCGGGCCCAGCGGATCGATACCGCCCCTCCAGAGCAGGGTCCGCATGGCCCAGATCCCGCTCGCCGCCAGAGCGGCGAGGGCGAAGCACCCGGGGCCGGAACCGAGCACCGCGACGATCGGGGCCAGAGCGGCCAGAGCGAATCCGAAGGCGTCGCGGATCAGGGGGAAGAACAGGAGTCTACCGGCCAGCGCCCTCAGCCGCCCCGCCAGGCTCCGCTGCTCCAGGACCTCTGCCAGCCGCTGGCTCACCGCGTAGGTGCCAGCGAGGAGCCCCGCTCTTCTGAGCCGGGAGATGAGACCGCCGACGCGCTGCAGCGTCATGACCTTGGTGGCGGCCATGTCCCGGTAGAGCAGCTCCACGACGGTCCGCTCGCCGTTCATCGCCTCGAAGACCGCGAGCTCCTCCGGGGTGACGCGGCAGCTGCCGCCGGTGGGCCCCTCCAGCAGCGCGCCTTCGGGGGAGGGCAGCGCCACCGCGTGGATCCCCTCCACCGGCCGCGGCGCGAACTCCGCCGTCGGGGCGATCCGGGTCAACCGGCCGGGCTGGCGCTCGTCGGACTCCCCGTGGGAGACGTCGGAGAGCAGGTTGACGAGGCGATCCTTGAAGGTCGGGCCGGAGGGGGCTGTCATGGTTTGGGCGGTCTCCCGGGAAAAGGGAGGTGGCGCTATCCTATCACAGGAGCCCCTCCAGAACCAGCCCGTGGGAGGACCGGGATCCCCCACCTGTTTCATCGGGCATGAGCTCGAACTCGTTTCCCGTCGCCTGTCCCCGGTTGCTGTTGCTGTCCTCGGTTCCATGGCACACAGGTCGAGACGACCAGCTGCCACCAGCCTACCAGGCTGTCGACATGCTCCCAGATCGTTGCTCGGCGTTGACCCCCCGGTGGCCGGTTTGCTAGACTCGGCCACGTTTTGCTCCTCCCGCCGTTCCACCAGCTCCCCGGGCGTCGGGGCTCCGCCGGACCGGGCGGCCGCTCGATCGTCCCGGAACACCACCAGAGGTCAATCCGTGCCCACCAAGTTCGTATTCGTCACCGGGGGCGTCATCTCCTCTCTCGGGAAGGGGATCTTCGCGGCTTCTCTCGGGAACCTCCTCAAGAACGGAGGGCTGTCCGTCACGATCCAGAAGCTGGATCCCTACCTGAACGTCGATGCCGGCACCATGAACCCGTTCCAGCACGGGGAGGTGTTCGTCACCGACGACGGGGCCGAGACCGACCTGGACATCGGTCATTACGAGCGGTTCCTGGGGCAGAACCTCACCCGCATGAACAACGTCACGACCGGCCAGATCTACTCCAAGGTGCTGGCCAAGGAGCGCCGCGGCGACTACCTGGGCTCCACGGTGCAGGTGATCCCCCACGTGACGGACCAGATCAAGGACTCGATCCGGCTCGTGGCGAGCCAGACCCAGGCCGACGTGGTGATCGTCGAGGTCGGAGGAACGGTCGGCGACATCGAGAGCCTGCCGTTCCTCGAGGCGATCCGACAGGTCTCCTCGGAGGAGGGACGGGACCACGTCATGTTCGTGCACCTGACGCTGGTCCCGTACACCAGCACCTCCGGAGAGCCCAAGACCAAGCCGACCCAGCATTCGGTCAAGGAGCTCCTCTCCATCGGCATCCAGCCCGACATGATCGTCTGCCGGACCGAGCGGGCGCTGGCCAAGGAGGCCCGCGAGAAGATCTCCCTGTTCTGCAACGTTCCGGCGGACATGGTGGTGGAATCCAGAACCAGGCGGTTCCTCTACGAGGTCCCCCCGGCCCTGGAGAAGGAGGGCGCCAGCGTGAAGGTGGCGCGGCGCCTCTCGCTGCAGCTCTCGGAGCGCCGGAGCCACGAGTTCGAGGAGATCGTGGAGCGGCTCCGCAGTCCCAGGAACGGCCAGGTCACCGTGGGGCTGGTGGGCAAGTACGTGAAGCTCCACGACGCCTACATCTCGGTCTACGAGTCGCTCCAGCACGCCGGCATCGAGAACGACGTGAAGATGGAGATCGACTACATCTCGTCGGAGGACGTGGCCGTGGAGATGGACCTGTCGCACTACGACGGGATCCTGATCCCTGGCGGCTTCGGAGAGCGCGGCGTCGACGGGAAGATCGACATGATCAGAAGAGCCCGCGAGCTGGGGATACCGTTCCTCGGACTCTGCCTGGGCCTCCAGTGTGCCGTGATCGAGTTCGCCAGGCACGTGTGCGGGCTCGAGGGCGCTCACTCCACGGAGTTCGACAACCAGACCGCTCACCCGGTCATCGACCTCATCCCGGACCAGCGGACCAAGAACAAGCTGGGAGGGACCATGCGCCTGGGGCTCTACCCGTCCAAGCTGGGCAAGGGCACGCTGGCCCGATCGATCTACGGCGCCGAGATCATCTACGAGCGGCACCGGCACCGCTACGAGGTGAACAACAGCTACCGCATGGCGCTGGCGGAGCACGGCCTGATCTTCAGCGGCCTGTCGCCCGACGAGTCGCTGGTGGAGATCATCGAGATCAAGGACCATCCCTACTTCGTCGCGTGCCAGTTCCACCCGGAGCTGGTCTCCAGGCCCACCAAGGCCCATGCGCTCTTCAGGTCGTTCGTCGCGGCGTGTCTGAAGCGTCGCCAGGGCCGGGGCGACTCAGGAGAGAATCTCGGATAGAGTCTCCAGAATCTCCTCGGAGGCTCCAGGGTGCGACCGGCTATCGGGTCAGCACGCGGCAGACCGTGGCCAGGAGCGATTCGGCCCTGTACGGCTTCTGGATGAAGGCCTCCGGCGGCTCCCCGTCCGTGGCACCCAGCGTGTCGGCCTCGCTGTAGCCGCTCATCATGATCACCGGCCTGCCCGGGGCGATCCGTCTGATCTCGGCGAGGGCGGACGGCCCGCTCATCCGGGGCATGGTGGCGTCCAGGAGCACCACCGAGATCTGGTCCGACCGGGCCCGGAGCAGGTCCAGCGCCTCCTGGCCGTCGCTCGCCGTGAGCGTCTCGAAGCCGGCCGACTCCAGGGTCAGCTGGGCCACCTCCCGGACCCCGTCCTCGTCGTCGACCACGAGGACCGTCCCCTTGAGACGGTCCGGCGCCTGCACCGGTGGCGCCGGGGGCTCATGCGGGCCTGGCCGCTCCGGCGTCGCCGGAACGCCGACGGGCTTCCGGTCGGGCCGAGGGGTATCCCGGAGCGTCTCTTCCAGGAGCTGCTTGGACGGCAGGAGCACCGTGATCTTGGTGCCGCGATCCGGCTCGCTGGTCACCTTGACGGAACCCCTGTGGCCCCGGACGATGCCCAGGACGGTCGCTCCGCCGAGCCCCCGGCCGGCGAACTTGGTGGAGAAGAACGGATCGAACACCCTGGCGATCGTCTGGGCATCCATGCCCTTGCCGGAGTCGGAGACATCGACGAAGACGTAGCTTCCCTCGGGTCTGCCGTCGTCCACGTAGCAGTCCGCCAGCACCTCGCGGGTCGCGTGTCTGACCCCCGTGGCGATGGAGATCACCCCGCGGCTCTCTCCGATCGCCTCGGCGGCGTTGGTGACGAGGTTCACCAGGAGCTGGCGGAGCTGGAACCCGTCGCCGCGCACCGCTGGCAGGGCCACCGCGAGGTTGTACTTCACGTGGACGTTCTTCGGGAGCCAGGTCTTCATCAACGCCAGGGAGTTGTCGATCTCGGCGCTCAGGTCGAGGTCTCGCCAGACCATGGCGCCCAGCCCGCTGGAGAGGAGCATCTGGGTGGTGAGCTCCTTGGCCCGGGTCACGGCCCGATCGATACGTTCCAGGTTGTCCCGGGCGGGCGAGTCGGCCGACAGGTCCAGACTGGCCAGACTGGCGTTGCCGCTGATGATCTGCAGGAGGTTGTTGAAATCGTGGGCCAGACCGCCGGCCATGACCGCCAGGCTCTCCAGCTTCCGGGCCCTCTGGACATGCTCGGCCAGCTGTTGACGGCGGCTCTCCGCCCTGACGCGCTCCACGGCGTAGCGGATGGCGCGACCGAGCCACCTGGCGTTGACCTCCTCCTTGAGCAGGAAGTCCTGGACGCCCTCGGTCATCGCCCTGTTCGTCGTTTCGCGATCGTCCAGCCCGGTCATGATCACGATGGGCAGATCCGGAGCGGCCTTGCGGATCCTCCTGGGGCCCTCGAGCCCCCGGGCGTCGGGCAGGCCCAGATCGAGGAGGACCACGTCGAACCGTGTCGTCGCCACGGCTTCCAGCGCCTCGTCGAGCCGCGCCACCTCCGCCAGCTCCGAGCCGGGAGGGACCGTCCGCTCCGCCTTGGCGGCGAGCACCATCTCCCGGATGAGGCGGGCGTCGCCGGGATTGTCTTCGACCAGAAGGATCTTCATGGGCCGTGGTCCCCTCTGCGTCCAGGGATGAGCTCCCGGTGATCTGTCCAGTCCATTGTAGCAGACGGGCGATTTCAAGACCCGGCGCCTCGCCGGGTCCGAGTCGCGCCCCCGAGCGCGACCTCAAACCTGATCCCCTCCTCTTCCCTTCCCCCGGGCGCGACTTCAGATGAATCCCTCCGCTTTCTTGGTGACTCTGCAGCCAGGCCGAGGCCTGATCACAGGCCCGACTCCGCGAAACGGGCAGGGAATCCTGGGATCCTCCGCCAGTAGCGAGGTTGTCTCCCGGGTGCTAGAGTTGGTTCGATCGTCGGCGCCGTCGCCGTGGATGCCGCGCAAGCGACGGGCGCCCCGGTCGGCACTCCAGGCCACATGCTCAGTCCGGCAGACCGTGACAAGATCGCCGGTCAGTTCGCCGACCTGGCGCGAGACCAGAGCGCCACGCCGGGCGACTACTTCAGGTTCCTCTTCGGGCTTCCCGCGGACCCTGAAGCCATGGAGCTGGTGCTCCGTCTGGCCCGGGATCACTCTGCTGCGGCCCGGGCCTCGCTGGATGCGGCGATCGAGACTCTGAAGACCCGCGCGGCCCGACCGGCCCGGCAGACGACCCCTGCGGGCTCGACCGCGTCGCACGCTCCGCGGCCGAGCCGGACGGGATCTTCCGAGATGGGGGGCCCTTCGCTTCGCTCATCCTGCCCCCCAAGCCCCCTCCCGGCTCCGATCACGACGGAAGCGCTGGTGAAGCTCCTCGGTTCCCCCGCGGCCTATCCGCCCAAGGTGGAGGCGCTGCTGGCCTGCGTCCGTGCCAGGGACAGAGCCCCGGTGCCCGCTGTCAGAAAGCTGATCGCCGGCGAACAGGACCCCTACGTCCTGGCGACCATGGCCTCGTTCCTCGGCCACCTGGGCGTGCCGGACGACGCCGGGCTCCTGGTCGGGCTGCTGCGGCACTCCGACACCCGGGTCGTGGCCAACGCGCTGGAGGCTCTCTACAGGCTGAAGGTCTCGGCGCCGCTGGCGACCCTGACCGCGCTGGCCGAGGCACCGGACAACCGGGTCCGGATCAACGCCCTGGCTCTGATCGCCCGGGACAGGCCCGAGAAGGTGCTGGACCTCATCTTCTCGTTCCTGACGTCGTCGGAACCGGCGGCCAGGGGAGGGATGGCCTACCTCCTGGGCGAGCTCTCCGGGCGTCCCCGGGCGCTCGATCTGCTCCTGGAGATGCTGGCGGTGGAAGAGAAGACGCCGGTGCTGAAGCAGATCGCCAACGGTCTGAGAAAGCACGTGGCAGCCCGATCGGCGCCGACGGTGCTGGGGCCGCTCTGGGTGATGAGCAACCAGTTGACCGGCGCCAGGCTGGCCATGGTGAACACGGTGATCCACGAGATCGCGGTGGAGTCCGGCCTGGTCCAGAGCCAGGTGGTGGCGATCGGCCAGGAGCACCTGGAGAAGGGGCTCGACGCCTGGGAGGGAACCTCCCGTCCCCCCGATCCGGAGCCGGATTCGACCGGGTCGGCGCGGGCCGCTCCCGACCGGACGGCGAGGATCGACCCCGGCGAGGCGCCGGCGCCCCCGGATGCTGGAGCCGCCCGGACCACCAAGAAGCTCGACCTCGCACAGCAGCTGGCCGAAGGCGACGCCGAGCTCCCGGCGACGTTCTCGGCGGTCTGGGGCGCCTCCGGGACCTCCGGCGCATCCACCAGGGCGATCGTCGTGCCCCGCGGGCACCCCCTGTTCGTGCAGCGCTGGGGGTGGCCTCTCGCCGCCCTGGGCTCCGTGGCCCTGATCGTCTCGGTGGCGCTCTGGTCGTTCACGGGCCAGGAGCCCACCGCCGTGGTCTCTCTGAGCGCCCAGCTCAAGAACGCGCCCTCCGCGAGGCCCTCGTTCAAGATCCAGCCGGCGCCCCGACCCTCCGTCGCCGGGCGGTCGGCCCGGCCGGCAGGGGGGACGAGAGTCGGCGGGACGCGCCCAGACGAAGAGGACCCGTACAAGGTGGCCCGTCACCTCGGCCCCACGGGCGCCTACCTGGACGTCGAGGGCGAGGTCGTCTCCGCCACCCCGGGGCGGGTTGTCGTGAGATGCCAGCGACGCTACTATCTGTTGAGGGGGAAGCAGTTCGGCAACCTACCGGCCGGCAAGACGATGCGGGTCCGGGGAACCGTGGCGGGCGTGGCGCGGAACGGCCTGATCTATGTGCAGGTGGGGTGATGGGGCGAGGGAGTCGGGGAACGACCGTGCTGGAGGTGCTGATCGGCACGGCCATTCTCGCGGCTCTCGTGGCGGCCTGCTACGGGGTCATGAACCTCCTGTTCTCCACGCGCAGTCGCCACAGCCTCACCTCGATGACCCGTCGATCGTTCGTCCAGAAGGACGCTCGCGCCGGGTTCAGGCGACTCATCTACAGGCTCAGGGAGTCGATCCAGGTGATCGACCCCGCACCCGGGACCGGCGGACCGACCCTGACGTTCAGGGACATCACGAACCAGAAGATCCGGATCCGGCTCGATGGCTCCCAGAGCCGGGTCCTGTCGGAGAAGGAGGTGGCGGGCACGTGGGCGGTGGAGACAGCGCCGACGCTGGTCCAGGCCGGCGCCGACGCCCTCCCGGCCAGCTGGCCCGTGGCGATGCTCAACTGCACGGCCATCCATTTCTCCGTTCTCTCGCCGGAGTGCGTCTCCGTCGTCGCCACACTGGTCAGCGAGGGGCAGAGCGGGTCGTACATGACCGTGATCAAGCTGCGCAACGCCAACGTGAACCTCTAGGTCTCGTGAAGAACGCGCGATCCGGGAACTTGATGGTCCTGGCGCTGATCCTGGCGCTGATCATCTTCGTCGGCGTCTCATCCATGGATTACCTGACCAGGGCGGACGTCTCCGCCACGACCAACCTCGTCAGGGAGCTGAAGGCGACCTATCTGGCCGAGTCGATCGCGGCACAGATCGAGTCCAGGGCCAACCGACACCCGTGGGAGCTCCGGTTCTGGCTGATCGAGGCGCAGGCCGCCGGCACCGTGACCCCCGGGTCCGGGATCATGCCGTCGGTGACGTTCAACAGGTCCACCAGTCACGTGGACCTGTCGGGCGATGCCACGCCGTCCACCGAGTACGACTTCGTGGGGGTCGTCAAGGACGTGGATTCGGGGATGAAAGACTACCGCATCTACGTCGAGGTGAACTACCAGGGCACATCGTTCACCTTCAGCTGGGACAAGCGCTACCAGGAGTCGCTCCTGGGGGGGATGAACCGGAACACCTCCCGGCTGGACAAGCAGCTCGAGGAGACCGCGGCGAACACCGTCCCGACCGATCAGCTCATCGACGGGATCAAGTCGTCCGCCGCGGCGCCTGCGCCGGGCACCCTGTCCCCGGAGTTCCTCCAGCTGCTGGACACGCTCCGGACCGACGAGAGGACCTACGCCGGCGCCACGGAGACCCCTCCGGAACCGGCCGGATCACCGTCACCGCTACCACCGCCCCAGTACTAGCTCCGAGGAGGGGGTCCGGTCATGAAGACGAAGTCGGGTCAGCGCCCCGGGGGAGAGCCGGCAGGTCGGCCCGGGATGAGCCTCGTGGAGGTGGTGTTCACCTTCGCCATGGTGGCCGGGCTCCTCGGCGTGGTCATGCACTTCTTCCTCGGGACCCAGAAGCAGTCGGTGAACACGGAGGCCAGGTTCCACTCGGCCCTGCTGGCCCAGATGGTGATCGAGCGAGTGAAGAGCCAGATCACCCAGAACCCGGCCTTCCTCAAGGAGCTCACCGGCGGGCAGCCCACGTGGACGTCCTCCGGCACGGTGGTCGATCCCTCGAGCGCCGTGGCCGGCGCCGGGGCGCAGCTGTCGCCGTTCTTCCAGTTCCTGTTCGCCAAGAACGGTCAGGACGCGTACGCGCCGGCGAACCGGGTCTCCATCGCTCCGGCGACCGGGACGCCGGCTTCCGGACCCACCGCGGCGGAGATGGCGAGCCTGATCGACAACTTCAAGGACTACCGGGTCGAGGTGAAGCTCGAGAACGACGTCGACCTGGAACCGCCGCAGCCGCCCACCCCGTCCTCGTTGAACGAGCTGGTCAAGAAGCTGACCGTCACCGTGGCCCGGGCCACCGCCATGGCGGCCCAGGGGAAGGACCCGAACGCGTTCACCCTCGCGACTCGCCTGACGACGCCGGTGGAGAGCCTGTCCAGCACGGCGCTGGACCAGCTCTACAAAGGGTTCGAGGGGACCTCCCTGGACACGGCCTGGGAGGAGTTCTTCCTCGCCGTGGGCGACAACCCCTACTTCTCCGACAACTACCTGGGCCTCGACTCCAAGCGGCTCCTGGCGGACTGCTACCTGATCCTCGGGACGATCAACACCGAGGCGTTCCTGACCGAGGGGAGCACCGTCGCCGGAAACGTCGTTCTGATCGAGAGCCAGCCGAGTCAGACGATCAACGGCTGGATCACCCTGCTCTCCAGGCAGGAGTATTACAGGCACCCGGTGTTCAAGCGCACCCTGGCGAAGATCCTGAGCATCAAGGTCAAGAACCAGTTCGACGCGTTCAAGAAGATCCTCCCGATCCTCCAGCACCTGTCGGACCAGCACGATTCCATGGCGCCGCGGCTCGACAACATCATCGCGGCTCTGAACGAGGCGAAGCAGAAGATCATCCAGCTCAACGGCCAGACCATGGAGGCGATGAACAAGTACCACGCGGCCGAGGTCAAGGTGGCGGACGGGAAGAAGAAGAAGGATGAGGCGGAGGCGCTGGTGGCCGCGGCCGAGGCGATCATCGCGGCGACGGCGCCGCTCTACGCCCGGGCGGCCCAGCTGAAGACCGAGGCGGACAGCCTGAAGCGGGAGGCCGACACCCTCAAGAGGCAGGCCGATCAGATGGAGGCGACGACCCCGCCGCTGCCGCAGGCCGACATCGACACGGCCAAGGAGCTCGCCCGGAAGAAGAAGGAAGAGGCGGACGTGAAGAAGCAGGACGCGGACAGGAAGAAAGAAGAGGCGGACAAGAAGAAGGAGGAGGGGGAGAAGAAGAAGACCGAAGCGCTGGAGAAGAAGGCCGCGGCAGAGGGGGCCATGGCGGCGGCCCAGGCCGAGATGGTGTCGACCATGGCGTTGATCCAGCAGGGGATGACCGATTTCGTGACCGTCCTCAAGGGAAGGGGCGAGGAGTTCATGAAGGTCGTCGAGCTGGTCACGGTGTGCAAGTTCCTGGCGGACTTCTTCGCCCAGCCCACGTACAGGGCCGTGGTGGACCGGTTGCTCAGCTACCCGGTCTGGTTCACCCAGGCTCTCGACACGATGGACCAGACGCTGGCGGACCACCTGGCCCAGGCCGACGGGGCCACCCCGCTGGACCAGCTGATGGCGGCCCACGCCCTCGTCGAGACGACCAAGATCAGGCAGCTGATGAAAGGCGTTTCGGACGACGCCGCCCTGGCCAGGCTGCAGACCGTCGGGGGGCAGTACGCCTCCAGGATGGCTCCGCTGGCCAGCTACCTGAGATCAGGAGAGGTCCATGACCTGACCCGGCTCAAGGCACGGAACGGCCGGTTCATACAGAAGCTCAACGTCCTGAGAAACCTCGGCGATCCGCAGAATCCGGCCAACCTGTACGGCAGGGTGATCCAGCTCTACGGGGCCAACGGCAAGGTCACCCAGTTCCTGAACACGTACACCCAGGTGGCCAGCGAGATCCGGCTCGAGTCGGGGTCGATCCTCACGGAGCTGCAGAGGCAGGTCCAGACGATCCGGCAGCAGATGGCCTACATCAGCAACGCGACCCAGGAGGAGATCCTCCAGGCGATGTCGATCATCAAGAAGTGAGACCGGCCGCTTTCCATTCCGAACGGAAAGCGGACGGGCCACTCCCGAAGCGAGGTGAAGGGCGTTGAATCGCACGATGAGACGGTGGGTCCGGGCAGCGGCGCTCGTGGGGTCGATCTGCATGGCCGCGGGGGCGATCTCCTGCGGGTCGAAGACCGGCGGCGCCCCCGGGGCCAACGGAGGGACCCTCGTCGAGATCCAGGGGAGCGTCACGCTGAACGGCCAGCCGGCCACGGCCAAGCGGGCGCTGGTGGCCGGCGACACCGTGAAGGTCCCCAAGGGGGCCCTGGCCAGAATCGAGTACACCGACGGCACCAGGTTCCTGCTGCTTGGACGGGGCGACTCCGGGTCGGAGCTCACCATCGGCAAGGAGGCGCAGGAGGCCGGGGTCAACGTCATGCTGGCGAGGCTGACCCGGGGGCTGGTCTCCTTCGTGGTGCGCTCCGGCAAGCAACAGACGCGCTACGAGATCGAGGCGATGAGCTCGTTGACCGTGGTGCGGGGCACCCAGGGGAAGGTCCAGACCGGTCCCGACGGCGACCTGGTGGCCCTGAAGGAGGGCAGCGTCGAGGTCATCAGCAAGCCGCTGAAGACGAACCTCGAGCTCAAGGAGGGGTTCCAGGTGATGGTCGAGCCCGGCGGAGCCTTCGGCGCGCCCAAGGCGTACGACTTCTCCGAATCGTCGGAGCGGGAGCTGTTCGACGCCGCGCCTCTCCGGATGAAGACCCTGGGCGGAAACTAGTACAGCCCCCGGGTGGGGCCCTCGGCCGGCTCGCCGAGCCACGACTCTTCCTCGACCGGCTCGGCCTTCGGAAGCGTGAAGCGGAAGCACGAGCCCACGCCCGGCTCCGACTCGACCCAGATCCGACCGCCGTGGCGCTCCACGATCTTCTTGCAGATCGAAAGCCCCATGCCGGTCCCCGGGTACTCGGCCCGGGTGTGGAGACGCTGGAAGATCGCGAACACCCGATCGAAGTGGGAAGGGTCGATCCCGATGCCGTTGTCTCGCACGGCGAACTCGAACTCCCGGGCTCTCTCCGTCACGCCCACGTGCACCTCGGGCTTCCCGGCTTTCTGGAACTTGATGGCGTTCCCGATCAGGTTCTGGAAGAGCTGGGTGATCTGCAGGGGGTCGACCCGGATCGTGGGGAGCCGGTCCCGGGTGACGACCGCCTCCTTCTCGCGAACCGTCACCGCGAGGTTCGCCAGCGCCGCGTCCAGGAGCTGGCCGCTGTCGGTGGCCACCGGGGGCTGCTGCCGGGTGCCCACGCGGGAGAATTCCAGGAGGTCCCGGATGAGCTGCTGCATCCGGGCCGCCCCGTCGACGGCGAAACCGATGAAGTCCCGGGCCGATGAGTCCAGCTGCCCGGCGTAGCGTCTCTCCAGGAGCTGGAGGTAGCTGATCACCATCCTGAGCGGCTCCTGGAGGTCGTGGGAGGCCACGTAGGCGAACTGCTCGAGCTCCCGGTTGGACCGGGCCAGCTCGTCTCTGGCGCGGAGCCGCCACTCCTCGGCCCTCTTGGCCGAGATCTGGGTGCGGATCCTCGCCAGGGCCACGGCGAACTCCGGTGGCTTCACGATGTAGTCCGACGCGCCGAGTTCGAGAGCAGCCACGATGTCGGTGGCTTCGCCCCCGGCGATCAGGACGATCACCGGAAGGTCCAGGGGCGTGTGGGTCTTGCGGATCTCCGCGAGGACCTCCAGGCCGCTCATCCCGGGCATCATGATGTCCAGGAGCACCAGATCGAATGGCCGGGACGCCACCAGCCCCAGCGCTTCAGGGCCGTCCACCGCCTCGACGACCTCGAACGAGTGAAGGGAGAGTCGCTTCTCGAGAATCTCCCGGTCGATCTCGTCGTCGTCCACGACGAGGATCGAACCCGCGTGTCTGGTCACCGGTTGGCTCCTCTTGCCGGCGGATCCATCGATCCACGGTCATCTGGCGGGGTCGGCGAGCACCGCGTCGGTCCCGAGACGTTCAGCCGCCTCCTTGAAGGCCAGGGACGCCCCGTGGTCCGGGTGCAGCTCCACGAGCGGAACGCCCTTCTCGGCGGCATCGAGGCACACGCCGTCCGCCGGAGGCACGACCGCCAGGATCGGGCACCCGAGCCCGCTGGCCAGCTCCACGGGGGTCGGCTCGGCGGCGACCGGCAGCCGGTGGACCGGTATCGCCCCGACGAGGGCGCCCGACAGGCCCCACGACCTGAGGATCTCCACGGCTCTGCGGCCCGCGGCGAGACCCGCGGGATTCGCCTCCACGACCAGACACACGCAATCGCACGCCTGGATCGCCACCTGGATGCCCCGGGTACCCTGGAACGGCAGATCGATGATCGCATGCTCGGCCACCTGGCCGAGACCTTTCATCACCGCGGTGAACTGGGGGGAGGAGATGCTCTGCACGGGCTGCCCCACCTGAGGCGAGAACAGCACCTTCAGATCGTTGTACGTCCCGGCCAGGTGGTCGGAGATGGTCCGGGCATCGATGTCGGGCACCGGCAGCTTGAGCAGATCGACCAGCGTCCTGGCCGGTCGGTGTCGGAGCAGCGCCGAGAGCGAGCCCACGGTGGCCCTCAGCTCCATCAGCGCCACCGATCTGCCGAGCCGGTGCAGGGCGGCCGCCACGTTCAGGGCCACCGTGGTCGTTCCGATCCCTCCCATGGCCCCCAGGAAGCCGACCAGACGCCGTCCCGACGGGGCCGCCACCGGCGGCTGCGGCACCACCGGCTCGTCGGCAGGGACCGGCGTGGAGATCGAGCCGGCGATGCGCTTGTGGCGCTCGATGGCGAACCGCAGCGATCGGGCCAGACCCGACGGGTCGAGTTGCCCCTTCACGAGATAGTCGGTGGACCCCTGGGTGAGGGCGCTGCGCCACTGCCTGCCGCCGCCGCCCATGGCCCAACCCTTGATCAGGTAGTCGTGCGCCCCCTCCTGCAGGGCGCGCATGCCGATCTCCTCGTCCTCGAGGCCGGTGAGCACGACGATCGGCGTGGCGCCGACTCTCTCCCTGAGCCTCCTGAGCGTCTCGAGCCCTCTGCAGTCGGGCAGGATGAGGTCGAGCAAGATGACGTCGAACTCGAACTGCAGGAGCCGCCGGTTCGCCTGGGCCGTGGTCTCGACCCAGGTGACGGAGAACGAGACCGAGGTGGCGGACTTCAGCTCTTCTTGCAGGAGACGGGCGTCGCCCGGGTTGTCCTCCACGAGCAGCAGCGAGTAGGTCGGCGCGGGCACGATCACTCCACCGGCACCCTGGCGACCGAGACCCAGAACTTGCCCATGAGCCCCATGACCTCGAGGTACCTGCCCAGGTCGTCCGGCTTGGTGACGAAGCAGTTGGCGCCGTGCTCGTACGCCAGCGCCGCATCCTCCGCCGTGCTGGACGTGGTGAAGACGATCACCGGCAGATGCCCCAGATGCGGATCCTCTCGGATGCTCCGCAGCACCTCCCAGCCCGGTCTCTTCGGGAGGTTCCAGTCGAGCAACACCAGGTGCGGCCTGCGAGCGTCGGCGTGGGGGCCTTCCCGGTGGAGGAAGGCGAGAGCCGTCTCCCCATCATGGACGGTGTGGACGTTCACCCGCAACCCGACCTCCTCGAACGCCTCGTGGACAAGCCGGGCCTCCGCGATGCTGTCCTCCACGAGCAAGAGCTCCAGCCCCACGAGGGACACTATAGATCGACGCCCCCCGTTCGTCCATAGAGTCGACTCGCGCGATCGAGGACGCCCCGCGCTCGGCCAGGGTCGCGGGCCCGGCGGGCTCAAGCCGGCGAGCGGGCTCTCAGCTTCGCCTCCAGCGCGGCGATCTCGCGAGCCAGGACCATCCCGTTGGCCGGGCGCCACTCCGCGTCCTCGTTCATGCAGTTCTCCGCCAGCTTCACCACCTCGGCCGGCACGTCCCGGCCATCCAGGAAGTCCGAAGGATCCTGATGGAGGTACCCGGGACGCTGGGGGATCTCGCCGGTCAAGAACTGGCAGAGCATGACTCCCACGCTGTAGATGTCAGACGCGGCGCAGGTCTTCCCTCCGGCGAACTGCTCGGGGGCCATGTACCGGAGGGTGCCCAGCACGTCCCCGGACTTGGTCAAGGCCGTCACGTCCTCGTCGTGGACCAGCCCGAAGTCCAGGAGCTTCAGCGCTCCGTTGGGCAGCTGCATGATGTTGGCCGGCTTGATGTCCCGGTGGATCATCCCCTTGCCGTGCACATACCCCAGGATCATGGCGATCTTCCTGGTGAGGTCCAGCGCCTTGGCCACGGAGAGGCCGTTCCCCGGCGCGACCAGCTGGTCCAGCGCCGTTCCCTCGACGAACTCCATGGCGAAGTAGGAGAGCGGCTGGCTCTGCAGGTCGATGACCTTCACGACGCCGGGATGGTTGAGCTTGCCCAGCGTCTGCCCCTCTTGAAGAAACCGCTTCACGGCGTTGGGGTTGTCCTGGACGAGCGGGGAGAGCACCTTGATGGCCACGGTGGAAGCGGTCTCCTTGTCGTACCCCTTGAACACGACGCCCATCCCGCCCTGCCCCAGGTGCCCGAGCCGGGTGTACCGATCCGGGAGGAACCGGGCGACGAACGTCTTGTCGAGATAGGCCGGCACCTCCCCTTCCGCGACGGGCGCCTGACCCAGCTGGCTCGCCTTCTCCAGCTCCCGGCGGACCTGGCCGATCTCCACCGACAGCTCCTGGTTCAGCCGGGCCAGGCGGCGCCTCTCGCCGACGACCCGGGCGACGGCCGGGGAGCCGTACAGCACGACGAGCGCCACGGTCAGGCCGGCGGCATCGAGGAACCGCCCCTCGGTGTGCAGCACCACCGTGGCCAGCCACGTGGTCGAGACCAGCACGGTCACCGTGAACGCACCACGTACCGGGGTCTGGACAAGGAAGAGCGCGGCCAGCAGCAGGAAGGCGACGCCCGCCGTCGCTCCGGGAGGCGGGGTCACGTCGATGAAGTAGCCGCCCGACAGGATGTTCTCCAGGAACACGGCGATGAACCAGGCCCCGTCCTCCAGGTTCTGCTCCTCGGTCAGCCAGTTCCTGAGGAACGGGTGCCGGTCCTTGAGGAGCGGGCTCACCGATCCGATGAGGACGATCTTGTCCTCGAGGAGGCTCCGGTGCAGCCTGGCCTGGTCTCCGGTCGGCTCCAGCAGCTCCCGGATCGCGATGCGGGGGATCTCGGGCACCGACGAGAAGTTCACCATCGACTTGCCGTCGGAGCCGGTGGGGATGAGCAGGCTGTTGCCCCTGGGATCCGCCAGGACGAGCCCTGCCGGGACCTCTTGCGGTGCCGAGGCTCCTCTGGTCTGGATCGCCGCCTCCAGGGAGATGTGATGGATCAGTCGATTCCGGTGGATCGCCGCCAGCTTGACCGACCGGATCACCCCGTCCGGATCGGCCTGAACGTTCACGTAACCCAGCGCTCTGGCCTGGCCGGCGAGCTCGGCGAGCGGCTCCAGCAGGGAGACGACCCCGGTGCTGGGTTCGCGGACGAACGCCCGGGCCAGCACCGCCCGCTTGGATCGGCCGATCGAGGCGGCCAGGCCCCTGTCGCTGGCCCTGTCGTCGGGCGTGGGCCGGTCGAACAGCACGTCGAACAGCACCAGCTGGGCGCCGTGCTCCACCAGGCGATCCAGCGCTCGACCGTACACCTTCCTGTCGAGGAAGAGCACCTCCCGGGCCGAGTACCTGGAAAGGTCCTCGTCTCCCACGGTCACGAAGACCACCGACGGTTCGCGGGTCGACCGGGAGGAGAGGCTGGCCCACAGCATGAGGTCTCGCGTGAACGCCCGGGGCGCCCACCGGCCCCAGGTCGTCCACGCGATGGCCAGTCCCAGGAGCGTCGCCCAGACGACCTGGGCGGTGAACCGCCCCCTGATCGCGTCGATCCGCTCCCGAAGATGGAAAAGCATGGAATGACCGGCCCGCGCCCTGCGGAGCCGCCACCATTGAGACAGAACCGGACCCGGGAGTCAACCGGCCCGTGGTCTGGACAGGACCATCGCTCCAAATCCTGAGTCGTGCTGGCGTGGCCAAGTGCCGGGGGTGACTTGCTGCTGTCATGGTCTTGCCGAAACGGCTCCTTCGATTTGCAGCGTAGAGATACCCTGCGCGCCGCTCCCGGGAGGGGCCG
>JACQZM010000244.1 GCA_016213885.1 Candidatus Rifleibacteriota bacterium
AGCTCAGGGAGCTCCTGGACTCGTCGCTGGAGCCCCCCGCGGGAGCGCGATCGGCGCCGGCGGCCGCCACGGTCAGGAACGAGAGGCCCATGGCCAACGTCGCGGGAACCACGCTGGCGGGCGACCCGCCTGCCGGACCGATCGCACCCGGGGCCCCGGACCGGGCCGCGGCGGCCGCCCAGCCCGGGTCCGGTCGAGGCCGGGGCCCTCCGGACCGCCAGAGGAGCGGGCCCGCACGGGTGACCCCACGATCCGGTGGCCGGGGCTTCCGGCTCGCTCTGGCCGGCGTCCTGGCGTGCGGGCTGATCGGCGCCGGCCTGACCGTCCGGGCCCTGCGCATCGGCCGGTCGCCGGTCGGCTCCGGTTCTCCCGGCGCGTCGGCGGAGCGGCCGGGGAACGTCGAGGCGCTCCGGAGGAGCCTCGACCCGGTGGCCCGGCGCACCCTGACCTTCGCCGCGTGGAAGAACGCGTCCGAGGAGAAGCTCGCCGCCGGCGACCTCAGGACCGCGCTCGCGGAGACCAGGCTGATCGAGAAGCTCCTCTCCGGGGACCTCGCGACCGCTCAGGCCGTCGATGCGGCGATCGGAGCGACCGCTGCCCGGGATGACCGGCTGGGCGGCCCGGCGCTCCGGGTCGCGTCGCGTGCCCGGGCGCTGACCTGGATCGCCTGGCGTCGGCGGGACGGGTTCGACGAGCGCCGGAGGGACTACGAGGCAGCTCTCGCGCAGGGCCAGAGCACCTTGCTGCACATGCCGGAGGTCCTGCTGCGGGAAGGCCCGCCCCGGGGCCCTGCCAGCCTCGGCCACCTGAGACGGTTCCTGGGCCTGCTGCCGGAGGCTCTCGCGAGGGGGTTCGCCGTCGATGAGCCCCCGGTGGGTCTGCTGGAGCTGTTCGAGCTCGTCCACGCGGCCGGCCAGGAGCTGCGCCAGCTTCCGGTGACATCACAGGCCGGGGAGCTGGCCGCCCGGAGCGAGCGGGAGTTCGAGGCCAGAGCCCGCGGTCTGGACCCGGGGGAGCCGCTGCTGCGTGGCCGGGTGGCGATCGGCATGTTCAAGCTCGGCAGGCACGACCGTTCCAGGGTGCAGCCGGCGCTCCAGGCGGCTTCGGCCGGGCTCGAGGAGCTCTCTCGAGGATGGAATCCCGAGGGTCGGTCCCGGGCCGAGCGCTGCGCTGCGTTGCTGCGGGCAAGGTGAGATCCCAAGACCCGGCGCTTCGCCGGGTCCGAGTCGCGCCCCCGAGCGCGACCTCAATCCGGATCCCCTCCTCTTTCTTCTCTCTGCCGAGCGCGACTCCAAATGAACCCCCTCCATGTCCTTGGTGTCTCTGCAGCCAGGCCGAGGCCTGATCGGCCCGACCCCGCGAAACAGGTGGGGGATCCTGGGATCCCGGGGACCCGGTCGGGACGCCTCCACCCGGAGGGGCACGCTCCCGGGTCACCGGCTGTTCAGCAACCGGGAGAGCTGCTCCGTGACGACGCCTCCCAGGGGGAGGAGGTGCGCCTCGCGGGACCGCAGCTCCGACGACAGCTCGAGGTGGAGGAAGAGGTTGCGGCCGCCACTGTTGAGCGCCCGGCCCTGGGTGTTCTTGGTCGCGGCCAGCGCCCGGGTGTCCACGCCGCACAGCGCCACGGACCACCGGGGATCGGCCCTGAGGAACCGGCCCACGGCCATGGTGCGCTGGCTCGGGGAGGCCTGGCCGGTGCCGTCGGACAGCAGGGCGTCGAAACGTCCGGCAGCGCCGGGGTGCCGGCCCGCGTCGAAGCCGTGGAGCTGGAGGACCACGCCGCACTCCCACTGGCGGTCCAGCGCCTCCGTGGCTGCCTGGAAGAAGGTGTCGTTCCGGTGGGCCGTGTCGGCCTCGGTGCCGTCCGGTCCCCTGAGGTGCCGATCCACCGTGGACTGCAGGTACGCCCGGGCAGAGGAGACGAGGAACAGGTCGAGGCCGATCACCTCGGTGAGGCGATCGCTGTGCGCGTGGGGACACTGGACCGCGGCCCGCGACACGGTCCGTCGGGCGTCCGGCCCGGCCCCGGGCGTCGCGGCCCGAGCCGAGGGCGGCGCCCAGGGCCCCCCATCCCTTCCCAGGCGCACCAGGTAGGCCCCGGCGCCCCGCTCCCGCCCCTCGAGCTCCCGCACGAGCCAGAACGTCCCCCGGTCGGTCCGGTCGATCACCACGACGAACCCCAGCACCGCCAGCTCGTCGCAGGTGCTCCGGCGCGGCGGCTCCGGAGATGGGGGGCGGTCGGCCTCCACGAGGATCTGACCGAAGAGCCGGCAGAAGGCGGCCCGTTCGACGTCACCGGGCGGGACGAAGCGGGCTCGCGCCCTCGGTATGTAGCAGCCGGTCAGCATGGCCTCGACGGTCGGACCGCCCGATCGGGGCAGACCCCCGAAGACCGCCGACGTCGGAACCATGATGGCAAAGACGGGGGCGGCTGTGAAGAGTGCTGCTCGTTGCGGAGGAGGTGCCCGGGTGGACTCACGAGGGAGAACGGGCCCGGGCGAGTTTCTCAGCCGTTTGGTCCGTTCGCGATGCGCACGATCTCATCCGCCACGGCGACCACGGCCGGGTGGTCCAGCGGGAGGTGGTGGTTGGGAAGGCCATCGGTCGGCACTCCGACCCGGGCCAGCACCTCGCCCACGTCGACGGTGGCATGGATCGTGCCGCCCTTCTGCGTGATGAGGTGGGTGGCACACCGGTGCGGGCACGCCTCGACGACGATCACGAGACCGTTCCGGACGAAGAGGAGGTCCTCCTCCACATCGGCGAAGAGCGCCGGGGAGCACCCGAGATCGGCCCGTGCCTTTCCGAGCTTCCGGTGCGCGAGGTAGCTGGCCTGCCTGCCGACGGCGGCCAGCGGCTCGTTGACCCCCAGGCATGGGTGGATGCAGATCCTTCTGCTCATCGCCGGACCTCCCGTCACAGGGTGCTCACCAGCTCGTCCGCGACGAGCCAGTCGATCCGGGCCGCCGCCATGCCCTTGGCGCCCAGCTCCTCGCGTTTCTCGCCCGCCAGCGACAGCTTTCCGCGCGCCACCACGTCGGCCACGTAGATCGTGGCCGCCGGGGTGATTCCCTTGCCCTGGCAGATCTTCGAGCCGCACCTGGGGCGGCAGCCGTCGATGACGAGCAGGGGATGCCCGCGAGCGGCGGCGAGCGCCTCCGGGACGTCTCCGGTGAGGGAGCCGCTGGACACGACGACGACCTGGCCCGGGCGGTCCACGGCGATCAGGTGGACCGCCTGGCGGACGATCGTGGACACGAGACGACCGATGCCGCCGCATCCGAGGACGGCAACCTTGAACTCGCTGGTGGACACGGCTTCCTCCTGGCAGGGTCTGTCGATCGCCCCGGTCCCGGCGAAGAATACGTGAACTGACATACATACGTCAAGGCCGGCCCATCACTTCCATGATCCGGCGAGGCGCCGGATCTTGAGTGGAACGCGTGGCTTTCGCGGTGTCGACCAAGCTGCTACCATGGCCGGAGGCGCCACCCACCGGCAGGCGTACCCGCACCGCCGCGCGAGAGATACCCGGGTCGCGGCCGATCCAGCGAGGATTCCATGACGAGTGTCGATCCGGACCCGAAGAGACCGTCGAGCGACCCCCGCCGACTGCTGGTCGTCGACGACGACGAGGAGACGGCGCTGCTGCTCACGATCGGACTGCGGAAGGGCGGGTTCGCGGTGGAGGTGGCCGTCAACGGTCTCGACGCCCTCAGGAAGCTCACACAGACCACGTATGACGCGGTGCTGCTGGATCTCATGATACCCGGGCTCGACGGCCTCGCTCTTTTGCGGCAGCTCCGGGTGGAGCGGAGGTCGGCGTTGCCCGTGGTGGTCTGCTCGAGCTTCATCGATCAAGGGCATCGCGATGAGGCCATGGCCGCCGGTGCCAGCGCCTACGTGATCAAGCCGGTCCGGTTCGCGGTGCTCCTGGAGACGCTGGAGAAGCTGGGCGTCACGCCGGCGTCGTCGCGCTGAGCGTCGCCCCGGCGCCCTGATCCGGCGCCTCGCCGGATCCGGGTCGCGCCCCGAGCGCGAGTCCAACCGGATTCCCTCCTTTTCCACCGGGCCCCCGGATCCAGGTCGAGGCCTGATCGAAGGCCCCGCTCCGCGAAACAGGTGGTGGATCCTGGGACTCCACCCTGCTCGATCCGGGAGCACCAGGGCCCCGCCGGGCACGGCTTTTTCCCCTCGGAGCATACTTCGATCACGGTATTCCTTGGCCGGTCAGGAGGGGATCGCATGATATAATGGAAGGCTCTGAGCCGCCTGGGGTGCGTCTCCGAC
Source organism: Candidatus Rifleibacteriota bacterium (assembly GCA_016213885.1). GTDB lineage: Bacteria > Muiribacteriota > UBA6191 > JACPRK01 > JACQZM01 > JACQZM01. Next base: position 4,294 of record JACQZM010000244.1, read on the forward strand.
GCGCCGAGAGGCCGATGGACCGACAGGGCACCGAGCTGTTCCGGCGCTGGTGGCGCGAGTTCGTCGACGCAGCTCAGGCGAGGAGAACACGATGAAGAAGCACGGTTTCGATACGCTGGCTCTCCATGCGGGTGGAGGCTCCTTCCTTCCCGATGCCATGTCGGTCCCGATCTACCAGAGCGTCGCCTACCCGTTCGAGGACGCGGTGGAGGCCGCGGCGATCAGCAACGCCGAGAAGCCCGGATTCACCTACGGACGATGGGACAACCCGACGGTGCAGGTGTTCGAACAGAGGATGGCCGCCCTGGAGGGGGCCGAGGCCGCCATCGCCACGTCGTCCGGCATGGCTGCGACGTTCTTGCTGGCCCACCACCTGGTCAAGGCCGGCGAGGAGGTCGTCTCGTCGAACCGCGTCTACGGCGGCACCTTCGGGCTCTTCGACACGGGGCTCCAGCGGATGGGCGCCAAGGTGAGGTGGATCACGAACCCGGAGTCGCTCGACGCCTGGGCCGACGCCATCACCCCGAACACGCGGTTTCTCTTCGTGGAGAGCCCGAGCAACCCGGGTCTGTTCATCGGCGACATCCGGAAGCTGGCCAAGCTGGCCCACTCGAAAGGGATCCCGCTCGTGGCGGACAACACGATCTGCACGCCGGCCCTCCAGCGGCCCATCGAGCTGGGCGCCGACATCGTGGTCCATTCGACCACCAAGTACATCAACGGGAACGCCTCGGCGCTGGGCGGCATCGTCATCGGCTCCAGGCAGCTCATCGACGACATCCGGAAGGTACCGATGCGCTACCTCGGGCCGTCCATGTCGCCGTTCAACGCCTGGCTGAACCTGAACAGCCTCGAGACCCTCTCGCTCCGCATGGCGAGGCACTGCCACAACGCCATGGCGGTCGCGAAGTTCCTCACGACCCACCCGGCCGTCGAGTCGGTCAACTACCCGGGCCTGCCCTCCAACCCGTACCACAAGCTCGCCGAGGCGCAGATGAAGGGGTGCAGCTCCCTGCTCTCGTTCGTCATCAAGGGGAGCTACGACGACGCGGTGAAGGTCATCGATTCGTTCGAGCTGTGGACCCACGCGACCCACCTGGGCACCTGCAAGACCATCGTGACCCACCCGGCGTCGACGACGCACGCGGCCATGGGCCCCGAGGAGCTGAAGAAGGCCGGCATCCCGGCATCGCTGATCCGCGTGTCCGTGGGCATCGAGGACACCGACGACATCATCGCCGACGTGGAGCAGGCGCTCGCCAAGCTCAAGATCGGCCGCAAGAAGTAGTCTTCATCCACGCTTCCAGACGGGAGCAGAGACCGGCGCGGACGACAGCACTCCCAGGGCCCGCCATCCAGGCCGGCGCTCCGTTGGGTCGACCGTGCCGGTGCGCTAGACTTCCGTCGATGAAGCCCACAGACCTCACCCTCAAGGTCCTGATGGAGATCCGCGATTCGATCAGGGAGACGAACGCCCGGGTCGACCAGACCAACGCGCGGCTCGACCAGACCAACGCCCGGCTGGAATCCGTCGAGCACGGACTCGGTGCGGTCAACCAGCGGCTCGTGGAGTCGGAGATGCGGCTGGGGACCGCCATCACGGCTCTGGCGGGCACGCTCGAAGATGTGAGGGCCCTCCTCGAAGACCGCCTGGACCTCAGAGACCGGGTGGAGCGCTGAGAGCTGGACATCGTCGTTCTCAAGGAGCGCGCGGGCAGCCGGCCCGGTCACAGCAGCACGCGCGCCAGGGTTCCTCCGCCCGGCCTGGCGGTCAGCTCCACCTGTCCGCCGTGGGCGGCCACCAGCTTGCTCACGATGGCCAGGCCCAGACCGGTGCCGCCCCGGCTGGTCGTGTGGAACGGCTCGAAGAGGTGCTCTCTCTGCTGCTCCGGGATCCCGGGGCCCGTGTCGCCGAGCTCGATGAGGCCGCGGCCCTCCTCCTCGGCGACGCGCACCTCGATGGTGCCGCCCTGATCGAGGCTCCGGATCGAGTTCACCAGGAGGTTGGTCACGACCTGACCGATCCGCCTCGGGTCGACCTCGCGCCTCAGCGGATCCGGGGAGAACCGTGTCACCACCTGGATCCTCCTGTTGTCGATGGAGGTCCTGAGGCGGGAGATGACGTCCGCCACGACCCGCTGGATCACCACCTCCTCGCGGACCAGCCGGTACTCCGGGCTCTCCATCCGGGCCAGCTCCAGCAGGTCCTCCACCAGGCACGCCATATGTTCCACCTCCTCCAGGCTCATCGCCACGGCCTGGGAGCGGCCCTGGGCTGCCGCGGCCGCGGCGTCCGGAGGACCGTCGGTCTGGCCGGAGCGCCTGGGCAGCAGCGACTCGAGGTTGGCCCGCACCGAGGTCAGCGGGGTCCGCAGCTCGTGGGAGACGTCGGCCAGGAACTCGCGGCGCTTGACGTCCACCTGCTCGAGGTTCGAGACCACCTCCTGGAGCCGCTGGGCCATCCGGTTGAACGAGTGTCCCAGGTGGCCGATCTCGTCCTTGCCGGGACTCGGGATGCGCCGGGACAGCTCGCCCTCGGCGACCGCTCCCAGGCACGTGCCGAGCTCGCGCAGGCGTCGGGCGATGACCCAGAACGTCACCAGGCCGAGCACGATCGCCACCAGCAAGACCACCGTGAGCGCGGCGGCCCCGGCCTGCATCAGGTGCCTGTCGAGCTCGTCGCGGTCCGGCAGGTCGGGCACGACAGGCCTGTGGCCCACGACCAGGGAACCCCTGTTGCCGGGCATCTCGATCCGGGTGATGAACCCGGCGGCCTCGAGCCGGGTGAGCGGGTCCGCACGAGCCTCGGTGCCGGCGTCCCGGTCCGGGGAGGGCGCCTTCTGGGTCACGAGCTCCACGTTCGCGCCGGAAGCCGAGCCGTCCGGGCCGTGATACACGGCGATGACCTCTGGCTGGTCCTTCACGATGTCCCGCAGGAGCGGGCCCACCTGCGCCGGCTCCAGACCTCGCTGCAGCGCTGTCTCCACCTCGTGGGCGATCAGCCGGCCCCACACGGCCTGGAACGTGGTGACGCCTGCCACGACGGAGACCAGCACGACCAGAACGAAGGTGCCGCAGATCTTCCAGTAGAGGCTCCTCATGGGGCCTTCCCCGACGGCTCTTCGACCTCCAGGCGATAGCCCACGCCTCTCACCGTGTGGATGAACCTCGGGTGGTCCGGTTGCGGCTCGAGCTTGGTCCGCAGCCTGCGGATGTGGGTGTCGACGGTCCGCTGGTAGCCCTCGAAGTCGTAGCCCCACACCGCCTGGAGCAGCGACTCCCGGGTCAGGACGATCCTGGGGTTCGCGACGAAGTAGTGGATCAGGTCGAACTCGATCCGGGTGAGGTCGAGGAGCGTGCCGGCCACGGTCACCCGCCGTTCCGCGACATCGATCTCGATCGGTCCGTACACGAGCCTTCCCGAGCGTGTCTCGGCGGGTCCGGTCCGGCGGATCAACGACCGGATCCGCGCCACCAGCTCCAGCGAGTGGAACGGCTTGGTCATGTAGTCGTCGGCTCCGCTCTCCAGGCCGAGCACCTTGTCCGCGATGTCGTCGCGCGCGGTCAGCATCAGCACCGGGATCCGTCCTCGCTCCCTGAGCCAGCGAAGCACCTCCAGGCCGTCCACGTCGGGGAGCATCCAGTCCAGCACGACCAGATCGGGCTTGAAGAGGGCGAACTGCTCCCTGGCGGATCTCCCGTCGCGGGCCACCTTCACCTCGTAGCCCTCGCTCCCCAGGGTCCGTTCCAGAGTGAGGGCGATGTTCCGGTCGTCCTCGACCAGCAGGACCCGCGTCTCCTGCATCTGCTCGCTCCGATCCGGCCGTGCCGTTGAGTGAGGCGAGCTCCGTGCGAGCGCCTCCGGATGACCGACGTCAGCGTACCACCGGCGGACCGGCTCACGCACTCCTCGGGGAGCTCATCCACAGGGCGACCTCGGGGCCCGCCGCTCCTCTCATCGGACAGGGGGGGCGGCGCTGGCCGGGCGGCAGGCGCTCGACGTGAGCGTCAGGCATGCCAGCCCCCGGGTGGCGGACAGGGGGCGCTGGCTCGTCCACATGACGCGGGCCGCGTACGGACTCACGGTCAGCTCCCCCTCCTGGTCGAAATAGAGCAGCTCTTCCTGCTTGTCCACGACGCGAACGTCGCCCCCGACCCGGATCATCACCCTGAGCGCGGGGTGACCCGGAACCGGCACGGTCTGGCCGCGGACCGGGTCCACGAGCGGCGCAGCCGCTCCAATGGACCACCCGCCGGCGCAGCTCACCTTGACCCAGTCTCCGGGATGGAGGGTGATGCCGGTCCGCTGGAAAGGAACCAGGGGCAGAAGCGCCAGGGTGAGCGCGTGGGCCCCGTGACGGCCGCTCGCGGCGTCGACGGTCACGGTGGTTCCGGAGCCCGGGCTGCTCCGGAGACCGGTCAGCAGCCCCTTCACCCAGTCGCCGTCGCTTCTGGTCAGACCGGCCCGGCCGGCCTCGACCTCGATCCGGTCGAGAGCCCGAGGCCCACCGAGCTTCCAGAGCGCCCAGATGGTCGGCCCGAGCGCCCCCAGATCGTCGGGGGTCTTGCCGGTCAATCGCAGAGTGAGCGCCCTCCGCAGGGCATCGACAGATCGGACGTTTCCGATCTCACCCAGCGCCCAGGCCGCAACGCCACCGGGATCGGCTCCGCCGACGACCTCTTCCAGGCGAGGACCGGACTCGAGATCCCTCAGCGCGCCGACCGCCCAGCGTGCGGCCTGCGCCACGGCCGGCTCCCGGTCGTGCACAAGCGGCCTCAGAAGAGAGAGGGTCTCCGTGGAATGCGCGAGCCCCATGGCCAGCACGGCGTCGCGGCGCGCCAGCGGAGTGTTCGCCGAGGCGAGGCGGACCGAAAGGAGCGGTCCGCACCGGCCGTCGTCTTGGCGGGCCAGCGTCAGGCCGAGCTCCGGGACGTCCGGGGTCGCCCGGAAGGCGTCGAGCAGCACCTCTCTGGCCCGCGACCCCGGGAGGCTGGCCAGCGCGTCGGCGCACCGTTGTCTGGTCGCCCAGCCGGGCGAGCCCTTCCAGCGCGTCGATGGAGAGCCGGAGCTGCCCGGCCGGAGGCGCCCGCAGCCTCTCGAGGAACAGCTTCCGGGCAGCGCCCCGATCGCACGCGATGAGGTCCGCGGGCGGGGGCGCCCACTCCGGGGCGAGTTCGAGCATCCGCCTGACCATGAGCGGGAACCCGTCGTCCCGCCGGAGCTGGGCGTAGGCGAAGCAGGCGCGGTTGAGCTCGCCGGCCTCCCGGCTGCTCTCCAGCACCGGCCGGGCCAGGTCGATCGCCCGCGGATCCCGGGCGCTGGCGAGCACCCGGATGATCACGTCGCGCTGCTGGTGGTGCTGGCGAGGAAGCCCGAAGACCCGGTCCAGCAGAGCCTTGCTCCGGAGCCGCTCCGCCATGCAGGTGAGCGCATCGGGGACCAGCTCCACGGCGTCGGGATCCCGTCCGTAGTACGTCAAGAGATCGGGGATGAGCGTCGGGTCCGCCGGCGGGACGCCGAATATCATGGGAGCGCCGGGGGTTCTCAGCTGGCTCCTCCACCTGGCCAGATCGGCCCGGTGAGCCGCCCCGAGAGTCTTGAACGGCAGATCCGGGAGCCCACCCCAGCCCTCGACCGGCTGGACCCTCAGCAGGTAGAGGGTCTCCTCCTTGAGGCCGCGGAAGGTCTCCTGGAAGACGACGCCCGGGCCGACCCGCCGCCTCCAGGAGCTCTCGTTCCCGGGGCCCAGGATCGCCACCAGGCAGGCCGACGACTCCGGTGCGACGAAGTCCACGAAGACCGACCGGTCCTGGGGAATGCACACCGGGTCACGGAGCAGAACGGACCCGGGCAGCTTCACCGGCCGCGGCGAAGCCGCCAGCCGCCCGTCGGGATGCACCGCCACGACCTCGCCCTGCCGGGCCGGCGGCAGCTGTTCGAACCGGACCTCTCCGGTCGCCGGGTCGCGCCTCCCCTGTCCCAGGATGCCGTCGCGAGACCTCACGAGGAACCGGACACCCTCGGGTACCGGTCCGGAGACGGCGACGGTCATCTGCCGGTGCAACGGGAAGGCGACGCGACCCAGCTCCAGCAGCGGCTCTACCGGGGGCGGACGGGTCGGACGAACGCCCAGGACCGCCAGCACCGCCAGTCCCGCCACGGCGGCCATCAGGCCCAGCCACCTGCCGGGTCGGGCGGCGACGCGGACCGGCGCCACGGGCAATCGCCGGGTCCCGGGCCGACTCCGGTCGGTGGGGCGAAGCACCTCGGTCCGCCCGACCGCCAACGGGGCCCCGGTCACGCCGGACCCGGGAGCCACGACCAGCTCCGCTGTCTCGCTGTCTCGCCGGGTCGTGTCGGCGGCCGTTCCGGCTCCGTTCACGAGCCAGTTCTCCAGCGCCGCCCCCATCTCGGCGGCCGTGGCGAATCGTTCAACGGGCTGCTTGGCCAGCGCCTTCAGGACGATCGCCTCGAGCGCCGGATCGATCGCGGCGTTGTACGATCGCGGCGATCGAGGCACGCTCCTGACGTGCTCCTGGAGCATCCGCAGCGTCGTTCTCGCCACGAAGGGGGTACGCCCCGTGAGGAGCTCGTGGAGGGTCACTCCGAGGCTGTAGAGGTCTGTCCGCTGCGACGCCTGTCGCCCCAGCACCTGCTCCGGAGCGACGTAGGCCGGAGTGCCCAGCAGGAGCCCCTCCTGGGTCTTGACCGATGCCGTCCCGGTCCACTTGGAGATCCCGAAATCGGCCACATTGTAGAGGTGTGGATCGGCCTCCAGGATGTTGTCGGGCTTGATGTCGCGGTGGATGACGCCCCTCTGGTGAGCCTCCTCGAGGGCCAGGCAGACCGGCCTCGCCACCTCGACGGCCCGCTGGGGGGGCAGCGGCCCCGCCTCGAGGACCTTCCTGAGGTCCGGTCCGGCCACGT
>JACQZM010000364.1 GCA_016213885.1 Candidatus Rifleibacteriota bacterium
CTTCGGCGCCCCGATCGATCTCCAGGCGGAACAGCTTGTCGATGAGTCGATCGGTCTTCACCCAGCCGGGCGTGTCGACGAAGACGATCTGTCGCTTTGGGGAGGTGGCGATGCACCTGATGTGGTAGCGCGAGGTCTGGGCCTTGAACGACGTGATGCAGACCGACTTGCCCAGGAACTGGTTGACCAGCGAGGACTTGCCCACGTTGGGCAACCCGAGGACGGAGACGAATCCCGATCGGAACTCCGATCCGGCTGCAGGCTCTTCCATCAGGAAGCTACTTCGTGATCTGGATGAACCGGCTCGCCCAGATGTCGTCGGCGCACTGGGCCACGATCGTGAAGCAGGCTCGCTTCAGGCTCGCCGCCTGTCCGACGACGGTCCACGAGAGCGACCTTTCCTTGCCCACCAGCAGGGTGCCGAGGTTGATCTCGGCGGAGGAGTTGCACTTGTACCCGGGGGGCAGCAGCAGCTTGATGACGATCCCCTGGGCCGGCGCAGTGCCGCAGTTCCTCAGGGTCGCCTTGACGGTCATCATGTCCCGGCCGCGGAGCGCCCCCGGGCATGAGAGCTCGAACGACGGCGTCCCCGCCTCCACCATGCCCAGGTCCAGGATGCCCTGCAAGCCCTCGACCGCCTGGCGGGTCGACTGCTCCAGCGCCTCCAGACAGGTTCTGAGACCTCTGGCGGCCCTGCGATCCTTTCCGATCACCACGCCCACGGCCGCAGCCTGGACCGCCGCGAGCTTCAGGTGGTGGTCGAGCACCGTGGAATAGACCGGGTCGTCGACGGAGCCGGCATCGGTGATGACGCGGCGCTGGAAGCTGCCCAGCCTGGACATCTTCTCCGTGAGCTCCTGACTCGTCTTGTCCAGGCGCTCGAGGGTGCCCACCAGCAGCTCCACATCGGGCTGGATCGACGCTTGGGCAGCCTCTTCCACGCTCCCGACGAAGCGGGTGTGGGCTTCGCGGAGCTGGGACGCCACGGCCGCCTTGGCCTCGGGCGCGAGCAGCTTGTACAGCCGGTCGGTCTCCTGATTGGACCCTGCCTGGTCCGGATGGAACGCCGTGTCGATCGCGCCCTTGAGCTCGTTCGGGATCTTGTACAGATAGTGGACGCTGTTGAAGATCGAGTGGATCTGGAGCCCGCCGGCCAGGATGCCGGCCACGATCGCCACGCCCTTGACGAACGAGGACGGGTCGAGGAACCCGTAGAGCTGCGCGATCTGCGAGATGGCGCCGGCCACGTTGGCGATCTGGCGCTCGTACCGGGACAGCTTCGACTTCGCAAGCGACGTCTTCACGACCCGCTCCGTGTAGCCCAGCTCGGTGGCGTCGACACCGTCGTCGAGGACCGCCAGCCTGGCCTGGTCGAAGGTGCCGCTGAGCTGCCCCTCGGCGGCCTTCATCGCGGCCAGGTTCACGGCCGGCGTGGTGATGTGGACGATCCCCACCTTGGGGCCCATCAGCACCAGCGTCTTCCCCATCACCGCGAACCCGACCTTGGTCACGGTCTCGACGGAGATACCGCCGAAGCCGTCCTGCAGCTGGATGTCTTTCCACTTGATGTAGGTGGTGGCCAAGGCGTTCGCCACGGCCCGCACCCGGGACCGGTTCGGCTCCGACATGGGCGAGGTCGCCAGATCCACAGCGGCCTGGAACCCGAAGACGATCCGCTGGATGATCATGACCTTGATCCTGGCGATGAGCTGGCCGGCGCCGGGGATGTGCTCGAGACCGCTGCCGATCTTGTCGACCATGCGGGTCGCGGCCAGGATCAGGTCGATGAGGTCGTACAGGCCCTCGGCGGCATCGTTGGCCATCATCAATGACGCCTGGAAGCCGACCTGGGTGGCGATCTGCGCGAGATAGAACCGCTTCAGCGACTCTTCCTGGGCCGGGGTCATGCCCTGGGCCCACGTCTCGAGGATCTTCGTCGCCTGGTCCTGGTTGTAGCTGTAGAAGTGAAGCAGGTTGAGGATCCACCGGAAGCTGAACTGGCCGAGGTCGACCTGCCAGTTGATGCCGAACGCCTTCAGGATCTGGGTGATCACATCGCCCAGGTTGACCGCCAGGGCGTCCAGGACCTTCTCCAGGACATCATGGGCCAGCTGCGAATCGACCGGCAGGTTGGTCAGAAAGGCGGTGATCGTCTGGGTCTCGGCCAGGAACCCCGGGATCGTGTCCGGCGGCACGATCGGGATGTACGCCTCGTGGTCTTCCCGGGGCGACGGAACGGTCGCACTGCCCGGAGGGGCCGCCTGCACGGAGACGGTGAGCAGAAGAAGCGCCAGGACGAGGATCGCGCTTCGGCGGGCGGGCATGCGAGTACCTCCTTGGGCCAGAGCTGCGAGACGGACGACCCGATGATCCGCTAGCGGCGCGTGACCTGGGCTGCCAGCGCCGCGCACGACAGAGCCGCACCCCGCGACCCATCGCGGCGTCGGTGGTGACTCTGCGGTTCTTCGCGTCGGCCCTGGACCGACGCGGCAGCACCCCGGCCTGTTATGGCTCGCAGGGCCATCAGAATATCATGGAGAAGTGATTTCGTCAAGCCGGAATCAGCCTCCAGATGGGCGTCTCCGGACCCGTCGCCATGCCGCTGTCGGGCCCTGTGGATCCTTGACGCGGGCCGATCCAGCGTGTGATAATGCGCCGCCGAAAAACGCCCGTCTTCCGGGCGAAATTGTTTGTTCCTCTGATGTCATGAGCGAGAAGACGACCGACCGACCCGACATCTCCGTGATCATCCCGGTCTTCAACGAGGAGCAGAATCTGCCGCGGCTGTACGAGCGACTGACCAGGGTCATGTCAGGGCTGGGCAAGAGCTACGAGACCATCTTCGTGGATGACGGGTCTCGAGACGGATCGGTGGCCATGCTCACGGAGTTCGCCCACGGAGACGCCCATGTCGTGGTGATCCAGCTGGCCCGGAACTTCGGCCAGCACGCCGCCATCTTCGCGGGCTTCGAGAAGGCGCTGGGCCACGTCGTGGTGACCCTCGACGCCGACCTCCAGAACCCGCCGGAGGAGATCCCCAAGCTCCTGGCCAAGATCGACGAGGGCTTCGACGTGGTCGGCGGATGGCGTGAGCAGCGAAAGGACTCGTACCTGCGAACGATCCCCTCGTACCTGGTGAACAAGTTCACCTCGAGGATGCTGGGCTGCTCGATGCGCGACTATGGCTGCATGCTCAGGGCGTATCGCCGGGTCATCGTGCAGCGGATGTGCCGATACCGCGAGATCGCCAGCTTCATCCCCGCCCTGGCCACGGCCGTCGGAGGGAAGATCGTCGAGGTGAAGGTGGACCACGCGGAGCGTCACGCCGGCGACTCGAAGTACGGTCTGGTGAAGCTCTTGAAGCTCAACTACGACCTGGTCACCGGGTTCAGCATGTTCCCGCTGCAGCTGCTCTCGATCATCGGCTTCGTCATGGCCTTCCTGGGGACCGGATTCGGCGCCTTCCTGGCGGTGCGGCGTCTGATCGTGGGCCCTGAGGTGGAGGGTGTGTTCACCCTGTTCGCCATTCTCTTCTTCTTCGTGGGCACGCTGTACATGGCCATGGGCCTCCTGGGCGAGTACGTGGGTCGGATCTACATGGAAGTTCGCGGGCGGCCCAGGTTCATCGTCGCCCGGGTGCTCAGGGGCGACACCGCCGTGGAGGAGCAGGCATGAAGGCGCTCATCTTCGCTTACCACGAGATCGGGTGCGTCGGCCTGGAGGCCACGCTGGCCGCCGGCTACGACGTGGTGGGCGTGGTCACTCACGCCGACGCCCCGGGAGAGCAGATCTGGTTCCGATCCGTGGAGCAGGTGGCCCGGTCCCGGGGGATCCCGGTCCACGTGGTGGACGACCCCAACCACCCGAGCCTCGTGGAGGCGTTGGCCGCCACCGGACCGGACTTCCTGTTCTCGTTCTACTTCAGGAAGCTGCTCAAGAAGGAGCTCCTGGCCCTTCCCTCCCGGGGGGCGCTGAACCTCCATGGCTCCCTGTTGCCACGATACAGGGGCCGGGCGCCGGTGAACTGGGTGCTGGTGAACGGCGAGACCGAGACCGGCGTCACCCTGCACTACATGGATGAGCGGGCCGACCACGGGGAGATCGTGGCGCAGCAGGCCGTGCCGATCGACCGGGCCGACACGGCTCTCACCCTCTACCGGAAGCTGGCGTCGGCGGCCAGGGAGCTCCTCGCCGGCGCGCTCGGGCTCCTGGCCAGCGGCACGGCCCCGCGGATCCTCCAGGACCATGCGCGGGCCACCAAGTTCCCGGGGCGCAAGCCGGAGGACGGGCGCATCTCGTGGGACTGGCCGGCCGAGCGGGTCTACAACCTGATGAGGGCCGTGACCCATCCCTGGCCGGGGGCGTTCACGACGGTCCGGGGACAGAAGCTCGTGATCTGGTGGGGCGACACCGCGGACAGGGAGCCGGGCGGGCCGATCGGTACCCTGGTCGCGGCTGGATCCTCGCTGGCGATCCAGACCGGCCAGGGGCTGTTCGTCCCCGACCGTGTCCAGCTGGAGGGAGAGCCCGAGCAGAGCTGGGCCGAGTTCGCATCCGCCCGGGCGCTCCGTCCGGGCGAACCGCTGGGCGCCTGACGGCGACCGTCGGCCGGAGGGGGGCTCCGGGAGCCTCCCTGACGCGCCCGAGATCGAGATCGAGACAGCGCTCAGCCGGGCCGTGACCGGTCCAGCCAGAGCATGACGGTGCTGGCAGGGCCGGACAGGCCGTTTCAAGCCCATGCGGATCGCGATCAAGATCGACATCGACACGCGCATAGGGACCGAGCAGGGGATCCCGCGGCTCCTGTCGATCTTCCGCTCCCACGGCGTCCGGGGGAGCTTCTATGCGGTCTTCGGTCCGGACAACAGCGGCAAGGCGATCCGCAGGGTGTTCACCCGGCGCGGCTTCGTGGGCAAGATGGCCCGCACGAACCCGTTGAAGATCTACGGGCTCAAGACCCTGCTGTACGGGACGCTTCTCCCGGCGCCGCCGACCGGGCTCGCGTTCCCCGATCTCCTGAAGGGGATCGAGAGCGGCGGGCACGAGCTGGGGCTCCACGCCTGGGATCACGTCCTCTGGCACGACTACGTGTCCACCTGGGACGAACGGCGCGTCGCCGAGGAGCTGGAGCGGGGAGCGGGCGCCTTCGAGAAGGTCATGGGGAGGCGTCCCGCGGCGGTGGCCGCTCCGGGGTGGCAGGTGACGCCGGCCTCGCTGAAGGTGCAAGACGGCATGAGCCTCTCGTACGCCTCCGACAGCAGGGGGCGGTCGCCGTTCTACCCGGTGGTGGGCCCCCAGAGCCGGACGACGCTTCAGATACCGGGCACCCTGCCCACGGTGGACGAGCTCCTGGGGCGAGACGGGATCCACGAGGGCAACGTCCTGGACCACCTGGAGTCGTTGCTGGTGGAAGACCGACTCAACGTCTACACCGGCCATGCCGAGATCGAGGGCATGTACCTCGCCGACCTGTTCGAGAGATGGATCCGGCGACTGGTCGGCCAGGGCGCCACGTTCGGCACTCTGGCCGAGGCGGCGGACCAGGCGCGCTCGGCGCTCCCGCCGCCACCCCGGTGCGAGCTGGTCATGGATGTCGTTGCGGGAAGGGCCGGTCCCGTGGCCTGCCAGGGGGCGCTGCTGGAGAGCCGGCCGTGACCGCCGTCCGGTCCCGGTCCGCCCTGGCGATGGCTCTGGCGGCGCTTCTTCTCTTCACGTTCCGGTCGTCGTCCAGAGGGCTCTGGAACCCCGACGAGCCCAGGGAGGCGGAGATCGCCCGAGAGATGTTCGCCGACGGCGACTGGGCCCTCCCCCACCTGAACGGGCAGCCGTTCGTGGAGAAGCCGCCGCTCTACGCCTGGCTCTCGTGCGTCTGCTTCTGGATCCTCGGCGGCCCGGACCCGCTGGCGGCCCGTCTGCCGTCATCGATCTGCGGGGCTCTGCTGGTCTTGATCACCGTGATCGCAGCCCGCCGTCTCGTCGCACCCGATCGAGCCTGGATCGCGGGCCTTTCGCTGTCCACCATGCCGCTCCTCTGGTGGCACTCGTCCAGGGCCAACCTGGACGTGCCGCTCTCCCTGTTCATCGGCGTGGCCCTCCTGTGCTTCCTGAGGGCCTACCTGCGGGCCGGCGGCCAGGAGGGGCCGGTCTGGGGGCTCGACGTGGTCGTCGGTGCGATCGCGCTGGGCCTGGGGTTTCTCACCAAGGGACCGGTGGCGGCGGTACTGCCCGGCCTCATCGTGATCACCTTCCTCGCGACGGAAGGGAACCTGTGGTTCCTCCGGCGCGTCCCCTGGGTGCGGGTCCTGGCCCTGGTGTCGATCGTGGTGCTCCCGTGGGCGATCCCGTTCTGCCTCAGGGATGGCGGGCGGTGGGCCCGGGACATGGTGGTGGTCCACCACCTGGAGCTCGCCATCGGGGTGACCGCGGTCAGCTGGCATCGGCCGGCCGGCACGGTGCTCCGGTTCGCCTGGGCGTGGCTGATGGCGCCGGTCCTGTTCTTCTCCGTGTCGGCCTGCAAGCGCGACCTCTACCTGCTGCCCGCCTTTCCGGCCGTGGCCCTTCTCTCGGTCGCTTCGGTGGACCTCCTCGACCCCGACCGACGGTGGGCCCGGCGGCTCGCCGGAGCGTCGCTGACGTTCGCGGCGGTGGCTCTGGTCGTCGTGGGCATCCTGTTCGTCCGCCTGCCCGTCAAGACCCAGAACCCCCATATAGCGGAGTGGATCGCCTCCCAGGCCTCGACGCTCGGCGGCCTGACCCTCGTGTTCTGTGCGGCCGGCGTGTCGGTCGGGGTCCTGGCCGTCAGGTCGAGGTACACCGCCGCCGTGGCGTGTCTGGGCGTGCCCGCCGGATGCGCTGCGCTGGTGGCGCTGGGAGCTCTTCTCCCTGCCCTGGACCCGGTCAAGAGCGGACGAGCGCTCTTCGCGGAGCTGGCCTCGCCCCGCGGCGTCGTGGGCTACCGGCTCATGGAGGGAGATCTGGGTATCTTCACGTTCCAGCGGCAAGGGCCGATCCCGCTGATCCAGGACCCGGCGGAGATGGAGCGCCACCTGGCCTCCGGCAGTCGTGTCGTCGTCCAGGCCGACAAGCTGGACCGCGACCTCTCCCAGCTGGGCCGGGGCGCCCACGTCGTGGCCAGGGCGCCGGTCGGCGACTCCGAGTTCCTCCTCATCGACCTCGGGGGGCGATCCGACCCGAAGCGACGCTGAATGCCGTCCTGGCGGTGGGACGAGGGAGCCCGGTCGCGGTTCGTGGGGCCGGGGGGGGGTGATCAGGCGGCGGTCTGGATCCAAGGGCACGTATGGAAGTGGAGGGGATCCGGATTGAGGTCGGTACAGTGTCGGCGCGGTTGGCCCACCCGAGGGTTCCTGGCATCATCCAGAGGACCTGCGAGAAGCAAGCAGGTTGAAAAGAGTGGCAACGACCACTCTTTTCACTTTTGCCGGGCATTGATGATCGTGAACGTCAAGTCGCAGATGATGGCGAAGAAGCTCGCCGAGATCGTCGAGCCGTTGGCCGAGGAGCTCGGCTACGACCTGATCGATCTGCAGTTCATCGAGGGCAGAAGACGATCGATCGTCCGGGTCTTCATCGACAAGGACGGCGGCGTCAGCCTCGATGATTGCGCCGCTCTCTCGCGTCGGCTGAGCGACCGCCTCGATGTGCTGGACGTGCCTTCGGGGCCGTACAACCTGGAGGTGTCGTCCCCCGGGATCGACCGGCCGTTCACCAGCCTCAAGCAGTACATGCGCAGCCTCGGCAAGGAGATCGACGTGGTGCTGGCGGCTCCCCTCGGCAAGAGCAGCCAGGTGCAGGGCACCCTCGTCGAGGTGAGCGACGGCCAGATCCACCTCAGGGTGGGCAAGGGAGAGGTCGTGGTCGTTCCCATGGCCCGGATCAAGCGGGCCAGTCGCGTCCTCACGCTCGGTCGATCCGCCGGATCCGGGGGGGTGCGATGAACATCGAGGAGAACATCGGACGGGCCATCGAGGAGCTCGGCCGCGCCAAGCGAATCTCGAAAGAAGAGCTGATCATGGCTCTCGAGACCGCCCTCCTCTCGGCTTACCGGAAGAACTTCGGCCCGGCCATGAACGTACACGTGGAGGTCACGGACGGGATCCGGGTCTACGCCACCAAAGAGGTCATCGAGAACCCTCTGGATCCGCGGTCCCAGATGAGCCTCGCCGACGCCCAGGCCGTCGATTCGAACCTCAAGGTCGGCGACACGCTGAAGGTCGAGATCACGCCCAGCCAGTTCGGCAGGATCGCTGCCCAGACGGCCAAGCAGGTGATCATCCAGAAGATCCGCGAGGCCGAGCGACGCCTCACGGCAGAGGAGTTCGAGAAGCGGAAGTACGAGCTCATCGTGGGGCAGGTACAGCGTTTCGAGAAGGGCGACATCTACCTGGACTACAACGGAGTCGAGGTGCTCCTGCCGCTGAAAGAGCAGATCCCCGGCCAACGGTTCCGACAGCAGGACCGGATCAAGGCCGTGATCGTCGAGGTGTCCAGGAGCAGCCGGGGGCCCCAGGTCATCGTGTCGCGGGCCGATCGAGAGTTCCTGAGACGCCTGTTCGAGAAGGAGATCCCCGAGATCCAGGAGGCCCTGGTCGTGATCAAGGGGATCGCCAGGGAACCGGGCATCCGATCCAAGGTCGCCGTGCACTCGGTGGACCCCAACATCGATCCGGTCGGCGCGTGCGTCGGTCTGAGAGGATCGCGGATCCAGAGCATCGTCCAGGAGATCGGTCTCGAGAAGATCGACATCGTGCCGTTCTCCGAGGATATCAGGTCGTTCGTGGCGGCGGCTCTGTCCCCCGCCAGGCCGGTGCGGATGGTCTTCATCGCCGAGGAGTCGAGGATCCAGGTCGTCGTTCCCGAGTACCAGCTGTCGCTGGCCATCGGGAAAGAGGGGCAGAACGTCCGGCTGGCTGCCAAGCTGACGCAGGTCAGAATCGATATCGCGCCGGTTTCCGAGGCGGGCGACCTTGCCAGCTCGGCCGGAGCGGATCCAAACGGGGGAGTATGAGAGAAGAGCGGGGGGTCGCAGAACAGGACAGGGTGCAGGAAGTCCAGTGGAAGGACTCTTGGGGAGCCAGGGTGCGAGCCCGTGAGCGCTCCGGGTCACGTCGGGAGGACCACGGCCTGGTGCCGTGCACCCGGTGGCCCGGGACCGAGAATCGGCGTTCCTGGAGTCGGTGCGCTAGCAAGACAGCTTCAGGAGAAGATCAATGAAGTAGTCTATCGTGGCGCGGAGGTGAGCGAGGGATGTCGCAGCAGAAGATGCGGTTGTACGAACTGGCCAAGGAGCTGGGGGTCAGCTCGAAGGAGCTCCTTGACAG
The DNA here is from genome assembly GCA_016213885.1 of Candidatus Rifleibacteriota bacterium. Taxonomy (GTDB): domain Bacteria; phylum Muiribacteriota; class UBA6191; order JACPRK01; family JACQZM01; genus JACQZM01. Next base: position 9,339 of record JACQZM010000364.1, read on the forward strand.
GCTTGCTTCGTACGGGATCATGAACTTGAAGAATTTCTCTGCTCTGGACGATCCCGTGGTGGCCCGAGCTCGGAGCTTCTACAAGAAGGTCGAAGAGACCAAGAAACCGACGGCCGCCGACGCCGGGAGGCCGCAGGTCGCCAGAGCGGTCGTGGCCGAGGAGCCCGGTAGCCACCCTGGTGCCGCCGCGGGTCAGCAGAAGACCGTCCCGGCTGCCGCTTCGCCTTACTTCACCCGCACCACGCCGCGTCCTGCCGCAGCCCAGCAACCCCAGGCGGCTCCTGGCCACACGCCCAGACCTGTTCCGAGGACCGGCCCGCAGATGGGCCACTCACCCCGCCCCGATGCGAGGACCGGACCCCAGGTCGGTATCGCCCCGCGGCCCGAACCGAAGATGACAGCTGCAGCGCCGGCGACCTCACCAGCGCCAGATGCGAAAGGGGCTGCTCCGATGCCGGGTCCGGCCACCGAAGCGACCACATCCCCACCTCCACCGTCCGCGGCAGCTGCCACGGCGGACGCCGTGCCCTCCGGGACCACCGAGGGCCAGCCGTCGAGCCAGCCCTCCCTGGGGACCGACCGGCGGGGTGCCACCACGACCGGGCCGGTCCCCCGACCCCCGTCGACGCCGCCGACCGGCCGGGACGTCGTGCGCCACGGTCAGCCGTCCACCGGCCCGGGCCAGCCGCAGCGGCAGCCGTACGGGCAGGGGCGTCCGGCCGGGGCGCCGGGGCAGTCCACGGCGCCGGGCGGATACAGCCGCCCCGGCATGGGTGCAAGGCCGCAACAGGGGCCGCCTCCGTACGGTGGCAATCGCCCCTACGGGCCGCCGCAGGGCAGGTCAGGCCCCGCGCCGGTCCAGGGACGCACGGGGCCTCTGGGGCAGGCCAGAACCGGGCCCGTCGGCCCCGGCAGGCCGGGGGTTCCGGGACAGGGTCCGGCGACCGGACCGTACGGCGCGCGCACGGGGCGCGGCCCGGTCGGCCCGGGCGGGGACACCCGCTGGCAAGGGCAGCGGCAGGGACCGCGCATGCCGCCCGAGAGATCCATGGGCGGCCGCGGACGTTCCAGCTACAAGCGGGCCAAGGCGGCCCGCAGAGAGGAGATGCGTGCGGCGGCTGCGTCGCCGCGGGAGGATCAGGTGCTGAAGCTCGATCAGTCCGTTGTTGTCGGTGAGCTGGCCAAGATGTTGAAGGTCGGACCGGGGGAGCTGATCTCGAAGCTGCTGAGCCTGGGGACGATGGCGAGTCTGAACCAGCGGATCGACATCGAGACCGCCACCATCGTGGCCGCGGAGTTCGGCTACAAGGTGGAGTCCGTCTCCTCCGAAGAATCCGAGCTGATCCAGCAGGAGGACTCTCCCGAGAGCCTGAAGCCGCGGCCTCCGGTGGTGACCATCATGGGTCACGTCGACCACGGGAAGACGACCCTGCTGGACGCCATTCGCAACAGCGACGTGGCCGGCGGCGAGGCCGGGGGGATCACCCAGCACATCGGCGCCTACCAGGTCATCCTGGGCTCCGGGCAGACCATCACCTTTCTCGACACGCCGGGTCACGAGGCGTTCACCGCCATGCGAGCCCACGGGGCGCAGGTCACCGACCTGGCCGTCCTGGTCGTCGCTGCCGACGACGGCGTGATGCCGCAGACCGAAGAGGCGGTCCACCACGCCCAGGCGGCGAACGTGCCGATCCTGGTGGCGATCAACAAGGTCGACAAGGTGGGAGCCAACCCCGAGAAGGTGAAGCAGCAGCTCACGAGCCACGGACTGGTGGCGGAGGCGTGGGGCGGCAAGACGGTGTACGTGCCGGTGTCCGCGAAGGAGCGAAAGGGGATCAGCGACCTCCTGGAGATGATCACCCTCCAGGCCGAGATGATGGACCTGAGGGCCAACCCCGCGAAGGCCGCCCGCGGCACCACGCTCGAGGCGAGGGTGGACCGCGGAAAGGGCCCGGTGGCCACGGTTCTCATCCACGAGGGGACGCTCAAGGTGGGAGACGTGTTCGTGGCGGGCCAGACCATGGGGAAGGTCCGGGCGCTGGAAGACTACCGGGGGGAGCGGATCAAGGAGGCGCTTCCCGGCACTCCCGTCGAGGTCATGGGGTTCGAGGCCGTGCCCGAGGTCGCCGATACGTTCTCCGTGGTCGACGACGAGGCCATGGCCCGCTCCGTGGTCTCGAAGCGCGAGGCGCGGCACAAGTCGCAGATCGGCGCTCCGGCCAAGAAGCGCGCCACCCTCGAGGATCTCTACCAGTCCGTCAAGGAGGGCAAGCTCAAGGAGCTCAAGATCGTCCTCCGTGCCGATGTGCAGGGGTCCGCGATCGCCGTGAAAGAGCAGCTCGAGAAGCTCTCCAACGAGGAGGTCCGGATCTCCGTGATCCACTCGGGGGTCGGCGCCATCACCGAGACGGACGTCATGTTCGCCGCCGCCTCCGACGCGATCATCCTGGGATTCCATGTGCGCCCGTCGCCGGCGGTCAGCAAGCTGGCCGTCCAGGAGGGCGTCGAGATGAGGCTGTACTCCATCATCTACGAGGCGGTCGACGAGATGAAGTCGGCGCTCAAGGGGATGCTGGAGCCGAAGTACCGCGAGGTCGTCCTCGGGCAGGCCGAGATCCGCAAGGTCTTCTCCATCCCGAAGGTCGGGAAGGTGGCGGGCTGCTACGTGACGGACGGCAAGGTCGCGCGGCACGGACAGGTCCGCGTGATCAGGGACGGTGTCGAGGTGTTCACCGGCAAGCTGGCTTCCCTGAGGCGTTTCTCCGACGACGCCAAGGAGGTCGCTGCCGGACTCGAGTGCGGCATGGCCGTCGAGAACTTCTTGGACGTCAAGGAGAAGGACATCATCGAGGTGTTCGAACTCCAGGAGGTCAAGCAGGGCTAGGCACCCGTCGGGCCGGGCGGACTCCACAGGCGTCCGCCCCGCTGTCCAACCGAGTCTGGAGTCCTCGTAGTCACGATCGACAGATCCCCGGACGACCCTCGGGTACGTCGAACAGGCCCCGCAGGTTGCATCTGCCCGGAATCTGCCAACGAGGGGGCACCCATGGATCGGACAATTGCCCGGATAGAACGTGACCTGCTGCGGCGCGTCAGCCAGATTCTCCAGGAGGTCGAGGATCCCCGCATCCCGACCGGCTTCGTCGCCCTGTCCAGGACGACCATCAGCCGCGATCTCCGGATCATCAAGTGCTACGTGATGGTGAACCGCAGCGAGCCGGAGCAGCGAACCGTGATGCTGGCGTTGAACCGTGCCCGGAAGTTCGTGCGCCATCGTCTCGGCGAGAGGCTCGCCATGCGTCACACTCCGGAGGTGCGGTTCTACCTGGACGATACCCCGGAGCGTGCCCAGCGGATCGACGAGATCCTCGATTCGCTTCGCACCGAGGCCGAGGAGGCTCCCCCGGCGTACAGCCTGCTCGCGGAGCCCGCCAGCGACGAGGCGTAGAGGATACCGGGGCTTGGCTGCTCGTCGCCGTCGGACCCAGCGGTGCCTTCCCGCCGGCTTCCTCAACGTGTACAAGCCGCCAGGAGTCACGTCGCACGACGTCGTCGATTTCCTCAGGCTGATGACCGGGGACCAGCGGGTCGGCCACTGTGGAACGCTCGATCCCCGGGCCGAGGGGGTGCTCCCCCTGGCGATCGGCGCCGCCACTCGGCTTGCTGAACACCTCTCGGCGAGCCGCAAGTCCTACCTCGCAAGGGCTCTGCTGGATCGCCGCACCGACACCGGCGATCTCGACGGGCAGACCATCGAGCTGTTCGAGGGACCGAAGCTCGAGACCCGGGATGTCCAGCTCTCCCTGGGGCGCTTCCTGGGGCCGATCACCCAGCGGGTCCCCTCGTACGCCTCGGTACGGATAGGGGGCGAGCGGCTGTACGAGAAGGCTCGGAGAGGGGAGGCGTTCGAGCGGCCGAGCCGGGAGGTCCACATCTTCGAGCTGAGCCTCTTGTCGTTCGAGTGGCCACGCCTGGAGCTTCACGTCGTCTGCTCCAAGGGCACCTACGTCCGGCAGCTCGTCGAGGACCTGGGGGCGTCGCTGGGGGTGGGAGGGGCTCTGGCCGGGCTCGTCCGGACCTCGGTCGGGGCGCTCCCGGTCGAGGAGTCGCTCCCTCTCGGTGTTCTGGCCGGGGCGTGGATCCTCGACCAGCTGACCCTTCGCCTGGTGCCCTGGGAACAGGCCATGCCGGAGGTGCCCGTCCTGGTGCTCACCGATCGTCTGTCATCGGTCAGGCTCGGGCAGGGGGCCGCGCTACCGGTCCAGGCGTTCACCGGACCGACCGTTCGATCGGGACCGGTCCTCGTGATGGACGGCTCGTCGGTCCCGCTGGCGCTCTGCGACGCCGACGGGACGCATGTCAGACCCCGGAAGGTGCTGGCGTAGGGCCCGATCGGAGCGAGCGCCCCGGGACCGCGCTCAGAACCGGTACGTCACGTCCGCCGTGATCGAGTCGGACCTGGTGTTGTTCGTGGGGGCCAGCTCGTACAGCTGGGTGGAGCGGGCGAACGATCCGTTCAGATCGCAATCGTTGCTGAAGGCGTACTGGAACGACACGGACGTGTCGTGGGTATCGTAGTCGGACTGCAGGTCGCTCTGGGAGGTCAGATAGTGGACGTTGCCGAACTCCACGGAGATGCTCCCGGTGAACCGCTTCTTGGCGTAGTTCACCGACAGCTTGTAGGCGGCCTGCCTGTAGTCGTTGACCCCCGGGTCGTAGTCGTCGCCGAGGTCGAACTCGCGGTACAGGTACTTCTCCTCCCAGTAGCCGAGGCCGAAGCTCAGATGGTCGGTCTGCTGGATCGTGACCAGCGGTGACCACAGGTTGCGGTTGTGCGAGATGTAGGTCGTGTCGGGGAGCCTGTAATCGCGATTCTCCAGCTCAAGGTCCAGGTTCACCGTCATGACCTTCGACAGCCTCCCGACCAGCGACAGCCGGTTCCTGCTCTGGACGTAGTCTCCCGCCTGGGTCGGCAACAGGTTCAGGTTCTGCTTCTCCCGGACGAACGTGTAGTCCAGATCGATCTTGTGACTGATCGGGGCCGCGTAGCCGATCGTGAGATCCGTCGTGAGGATGTCCCAGGTGTGATCCGACGGGTACTCGGTGTCGGTGGACAGGAACTGGAACCTGGCGATCCCGCCGGCCAGCCGCTTCTCCACGTCGAACTCCAGGATGTCCACGAACGACGACAGCCCGTAGGGCGTCTCCCGATCGTAAGCCTTGCGCTCGACGGAGTACCGGTGGGTGATGTCGAGCCCCTCGGGCAGGTGCAGCACGAGCTTCTCGTAGGCGTTGCCCAGGAAGTAGTCGTTGTACGACATCACGGGGATGTAGCGTTCCACCGTCAGCGTTCCGCCCACCGTCCCGGTCCAGCGTCGGCTGAACTGGTGGTCCAGGGTGAAGATGCCGGTATCCGCGGTGCGCAGGGTGCCTTCGTAGAACGTGTTCTCGAGCTTCAGATCGGAGCGCGGCACCGGCCTGTCCTGGAAGGTGATCCTGTACTCGCCGTACCGGATGTTGGTCGTCAGCGGGCTCTCCCCGGTGGCCAGGTACTTCGAGTAGTCCACGCCGGCCCTGACCTGGTTCTGCAGCGTGTACGCCGGGGGCGCCGGAGGGGATGCCAGGGGCCTCGGGGCCGGGGCCACCGGGACCTCCTTGGGTTCGAGCGCCGCGCCCTCGCTGCCCAGGGCGTCGACCTCCGCCGCCACGATCCGGGACAGCTCCCGGCCCAGGTCCCTGGCCCGGGGCGCCTCGCCCCTCTGGGCCCTGAGAACGTCCTCTATCGCCTCGGTCCCCTCCCGGATCCTCTGGGCATCGGCCTTGGGTGGAGCCGCCTCCCCGGCCACCGCCTCTCCCAGAGCCTCGGCCTTGAGGCGCTGCATGTCGGCGACCTTCTTGACCATGTCCTCGCTGTACTCGAGCCTGCCCACGCCTTCCTCGGCCTGACCGAAAGCCGCCGCAACGAGCAACAGCAGGGTCAGGGGCGCGATGAGGCCCCCGACCCTGCCCCGGGCAACGCTGCCGGTCAGGACCGAAGTGGACATGGGTTGTGGCGTCCTACCTCATCTATCGGCGTCGGATGCGACAAGAGCGACGGCAATGGGGGGTGGAATTGCCAGAGCCGAACCCCCCGTGATACGGTGCCTGGGATGCAGCTCTCCCCGAAGCGGAAGGCGTTGATGATCTTCGCCGTCTTCGTGTTGCTCGTCCTGGTGATCGTCAACTGCGCGAACTGGTATCTGTTCGGGTCGTTCCACACCCTGCTGCAGACCGAACTGGATCAGTACCTGAGCGGTGTGGCCACCTTGATCGGCCGCCAGATCCCCTGGCAGACCGTGAGCCGGTTCGTTCCCGGAGACGAGAGCTCCAGGGAGTACCGGGAGCTCGCCGCGCCGCTCGAGGAGATTCGCAGGGCGTTCGAGCTGTCGGACCTCACCGTGCTCGACCCGTCCAACAAGACGCTGTTCTCGCTCTCGACGATCAAGCCGATCGGCAGCGAGAACCCCACTCTGGGCCTGGAGGAGCTGGGCCTGGCCGCGGCCTGGTCAGGGCGGCCCGCCACCGGCGATGTCGCCCAGGTGGGCGAGGGGTACCTGATGACGGCGTTCGCACCGGTCCGGGCGCCGGACGGCACCGTGGGCGCCGTGATCGCCGTGGAGGCCGACGTCAACTTCTTCAAGGTGCTCGACATTCTCCAGAAGCTCACCTACGCCGTGACGCTCCTCTCCCTTCTCGCGATCGGCGTGGTCGCCCTGCTGTGTCGTCGCATCATCAAGTACTTTCTCGACGTGGACGAGGTGCTGCAGCGGACCGACAAGCTGGCCACGGTCGGGAAGCTCGCCGCCTCGGTGACCCACGAGATCCGCAACCCCCTGGGGATCATCTCGACCACGGCGGAGCTGATCCAGAAGAGGCTGTCCCGGCAGCCCACCGACCCCAAGCTCCCGGGACTCTTCGAGCACATCCTGGGGGAGATCGACCGCCTGAACGGGATCATCACTCGATTCCTGGAGCTGTCCAAGAGCCCCCCGATCCAGTACGAGCGGGTCGCCCTGGTGGATCTGTTCTCGCCCACCGTGACGCTCTTGAAGAGGGACCTGGAAAGGGACGGGATCCAGTTCTCGTGGGATCTGCCCGTGCCCGGCCACGTCGTGGAGGTCGATACCTCCAAGCTCAGACAGGTGCTGCTCAACTGCCTGCTCAACGCGCGGGAGGCTCTGAGGGACCGGCCCAGGCGGGAGCTGGCGCTCTCCACCCGGGTCGATCACCGCCACGGCTCGGACCGGCTGGTGGTCCAGGTGCACGACACCGGGCCGGGCATACCGAAACAGGTGCTGGACCGCATCTTCGAGCCGTTCGTCACCACCAAGGATACCGGCAGCGGCCTCGGCCTCGCGGTGGTGAAGAACGTGGTGGATGAGCACGGCGGCGAGGTGGACGTGGACACCGTCCCTGACCGGGGGACCCGGATCACTCTCACCATCCCCGCGGCAAGGAGGGCGTAGCCGATGGCGCTGATCCTGATCGTCGACGACGAGGTCAAGTTCACCGAAGTCCTCACCCTGACGCTGGCGGACGAGGGCTACGAAGCGCTGGCGGCCAACGACCCCGGAACCGCCCTGGAGCTCGTGAGGGAGCGTCACTTCGACATCGTCATCACCGACATCCGGATGCCCGGAATCGATGGTCTGGAGCTCATCGAGCGGATCCGGCAGATCGACGACGGGTGCGAGTTCGTCATCATGACCGCCTACGCCTCCGTCGAGACCGCCATCGTGGCGCTCAAGCGGGGGGTCCGCGACTACATCATCAAGCCGTTCAAGACGGACCAGTTGCTGGCCGTCGTGGCCCGGCTGCAGGAGCGGCGTCAGCTCGTGGAGGAGAACAGCTACCTGAAGGAGCGCCTGAGCTCGCTGACCGGTCCGGGCACCATCGTCGGCGACGCCCGATCCATCCAGGAGGCTGTCAGGCTCGCGCGAAAGGTCGCGGCGTCGGACTCCAACGTCTTGATCCGGGGCGAGTCCGGCACAGGGAAGGAGCTGCTGGCGCGCCTCATCCACCATGCGTCGCCGAGGGCGCCACACCCGCTGGTCCAGATCCACATCGCCTCCATACCCGACAACCTGCTGGAGAGCGAGCTGTTCGGGTACGAGAAGGGCGCGTTCACCGGCGCCACGAGCCAGAAGCGGGGCCGCTTCGAGCTGGCGGAGGGGGGCACTCTCTTCCTGGACGAGATCGGGGAGGTGTCACCGCTCCTCCAGGTCAAGCTCCTGAAGGCGATCCAGGACCGCTGCTTCCCCAGGGTCGGGGGGCTGAAGGCGATCAAGATGGACGCGCGCCTCGTCGCCGCGACCAACGCCAACCTGGAGGAGCTGATCAGGGCCGGTCGATTCAGGGAAGACCTCTACTACCGGCTGAACGTGATCCAGATCACGGTGCCTCCCCTCAGGGAGCGCATCGAGGACATCCCCGACCTGGTGGCTCACTTCGTGCGCAGGTACGGCCCGCCGGGTCTGAAGGTCGCTCCGGAGGCGCTGGAGGCTCTCGGCGCCTACCATTGGCCGGGCAACGTTCGAGAGCTGGAGAACGTGATCGAGCGGGCCTGCGTGATCCGGGAGGGAGACACCATCGGACTGCCGGAGCTGCCGTTCCACGACGGCGGGTTGGGCACGCCGACCGTGACTCGAGGCGGAGCGGCCGACCGTCGGGGCACCGCAACCTGGCCGGCGCCGGAGCTGCCGACGGAGCTGGCCGTCGGGAACGCCGGCCTGGAGCCGCAGCCCCGGCTTGCCGGCGAGCTGCCGCGCCGGTTCTCCCTGGAGGAGTGGGAGCGCCAGATCGTGATCAGGGCTCACGAGCTGTCGGGCAGAGTCAAGACGCGGACCGCCCAGATCCTCGGAATCACGCGCCGTCAGCTCGACTCCAAGCTCCGCAAGTACGGGCTGTGACCCGCCGGATCTTGGTCCGCGAGGATCCCCCACCTTCTCTGCCGCCTCGGTTTGCGAGCGTCTGACGGCGGTGCTACACTCGGTGGACGCCATGCGATCAATACTCGTCTCGACCGGTCTGATCCTCGCTCTCGTCCTCGGGGCGATGCCGGCCCTGGCCCAGAAGAACTCGATCGATCTGGCCCGGGCGCTGCTCCGGGAGTGTCTCACCCTCTACAACACGCAGCAGGCGATGCTGGCTCGCGTCTCCCCCAGCCCACCTCCGCAGATCGTGCCGATCTTGAATAGGGCGCGGCAGGTTCTGGCCGACGTGGACGCCAGGCTGAACCGCCTCGGCGTCAGGGGCGGCATCCCCCCGAACCTGCCGGAGGCGAAGGTGGCTTTCGTCACGGCGGAGCTGCGGGCCATGATCGGCCAGCTCAGGGCGCTGGCGACCCTGCTGCGGCCGCTCTCCCAGCCTCGCCGCGACATCGCCTACGTGACCCGGGTCCAGGACCGGGCAGAGAGATCTCTGGTGAGCGCTCAGCCGGCGGTCACGAGCCTGGGCAGCAACAAGGCCCAGACCCTGTTCTCCCAGGCCCAGGATGCCCTGAGACGATCCCGGTTCGCCTTCAACAAGGGCGATGCCGCGGCCGCTCGCCAGCTCGCCGACCGCTCGTACCAGCTGTCCCAGGAGATCCTGAAGCTCGACGCGGAGCAGAACACCCTGGAGCAGAAGATCGAACGCCTGGCCAAAGATCTGGACGCCCTGCAGCGCGAAGCCCACGGGACCTCGGTGCAGGATGCCTACCGGTACTTCACCGCCGCCGCCACGAGCGTCCAGGCGTCCCGGGACGCCTGCCGCGGGGGGAACCCGGTCCTGGCCGACACCAAGTACCAGCTCGCCGTGAGGAGTCTGAACCAGGCCAGGGATGCCCTTTCGAAGGTGAAGAGGGAGATCCACTCCGGCGCCAGGCGGTACCTGGACCGCGCCGAGAGCTTCCTGGAGCGCCGTCTGTACCCCAGCGCAGCCTCCAACGCCCGGCTGGCGGAGCGGCTGGCCCAGCGGTCGATGTCGCTGACGGAGAAGGCCGGCACCGCCGGAAAGTGAGTTCCCGGACTCTCCCGGACCGCCAGGTGCCCGCCGGGCCGGGACGCTCCCCGAGCTAGTACACCTTTCCGGAAGTTCCGAGGCAGTTGACGCCCGGCGTCCAGGGAGCGAAGCGACCGGTGGGGCGGAGCTTTGCTCCGCACCAGGTGGGGGTCTGGGGCGAAGCCCCAGCTCCCAGGTCCAAGTACGAGCAGCCGAGAAACTGTCCGGTTGCTTCGAGAGCGCTGTACTAGTTGACCTCCTCCGCGATGGCGCGCACCTTGGCCCTCAGGTCTTTCAGCGCGGCGGTGCGTTGCGGTTTCTTGGCCCGGGTCGCGGCCGGCTTCGCTCTCGGCGCGGGGTCATCCCCGGTCTCGTCGGCAGGCTCGGCCCGGCTCGGGGACGCACCGCCGGCCTTGGGCTCGTAGAGCTTCGAGTCCAGAGGCTCCTCCGGATCCTCGCTGACCGCCACCTCCGGCGGCGCCGCCTCTTCGGCCGGGGTCTCCGTCGCGGCGGGACCGGGCTGGGCCTTGGGCGCCGCACGCCGGGCCGCCTTGGTCGAGGCGGCCTTCCTCCGAGGAGCCGCCGCCCGGGCGGGCTGGGCCAGCTGTCCGACGATCCACACCTGACCCGGGTTGAGCAGCAAAGGGGTGCCCTTCTTGGTGGTCAACGGCGCCTCCGGGTCGTTGGTGAGAACGCCGCTCGAGACCGTCCCGCCCCGGTGCACCTCCACGGCCCAGCGGTCCGCAGTCCCCTGGGTGATGACCACCACGTTGGCCGCGGCCAGCCCCGATCCGTCGGCACCGTCGACGGCGGTCTGACCCTGCCAGCTCAGACGGTGATACAGGCCGGTGGCCGGGTCGTACGAGAAGCTGACGGCGGACCGGTAGCCCTGCTGGATGTCCAGCCTGGACGGCATGGACCCCGACGTGATCGGGCTGTCCAGGCGCGGGAACCCGATCGCCGTGGCCTGGACCGCGGGCCTTCGATCCAGCTCCGCCTTGAGCCGTGAGGGGTTGGCGAACACGAGCGATCGGCCCTCGCCGCTCGTGTCGGTGGTGAAGACCGTGGGGACCGACCGGTTGTCGATCAGGTCGGTCGCCGCCGACTCGGGGAGCGTCTCGGAAGAGACCGGCGGCCTCAGGTGGGCCACCACCGCCCCGAACGCTCTCGCCAGAGCCACGAGGTGCTGGTCGTAGATCGCCACCGGCCCGATCCGGGACGCGGGAGGCGTGCCCTTGAACAGGGCCAGCAGCCGGCTCTCCTGCTCGGCGACGGGTATCTCGTGGACCAGGTACGCTCCGGAGATCCCCGCGGGAGGCGAGGACGCTCCTTTCCAGCTGACCAGGATCGCCACGGGACGGCCGTTGGCCGGCGACGCCGCCCTGGCGTGACGCCGGACCGGCGCGCCGGGCGGCATCGTTCGAGATGGGGGGCCCTTCGCTCCGCTCATTCCGCCCCCCAAGCCCCCCTCGGGCTCGCCCTCCGGTCTCTCCTGGGGCTTCGTCGACTCCTGTGGCTCCTCCTCCGATTCTGTCGGGGCCGGCGCCCGCGCCTGGGCGAGCTTCGCCGGAGCCGGACCTTCCGGCGTCGGGGTGCCGTCTGCGCCGACCTCTTTCAACAGCTCCCTGGCGATGCGGAGATGGGGCTGCGCCTTGACCAGCTCCCGCGCCGAGGCCCGCGCCTGCTCCGTCTCCCCCCTGGCGAACTGGATCTTGGAGAGCCAGTACCTGGCCAGGTGATATCGCGGGTCCGCCTTCAAGATCCGGGCGAACTCCTGCTGAGCTTCCGCCAGA
>JACQZM010000245.1:0-14334 GCA_016213885.1 Candidatus Rifleibacteriota bacterium
CGCGACCTGGGGCCCGTGGACGTGCTGGTCAACAACGCGGGCATCACCCGGGACGCCATGCTCCACAAGATGGAGGAGGCGCAGTGGGACGCCGTGATCGACGTCAACCTGAAAGGCGTGTTCCTGTGCGGCCGCGAGGCGGCGCGGCGGATGCGCGAGCGGGGGCGCGGCGTGATCCTGAACACCGCTTCGGTCATCGGCCTGTACGGCAACGTCGGGCAGACCAACTACGCGGCGACCAAGGCCGGGGTCATCGCCATGACCCGGACCTGGGCCAAGGAGCTGGGTCGGAAGGGGATCCGGGTGAACGCCGTGGCGCCCGGGTTCACCCTGACCCAGATGACGAAGGCGATGCCGGAGAAGGTGCTGATCGGGCTCGAGGAGCGGACGCCGCTGGGGCGGTTCGCCAGCGCGGAGGAGATCGCCGCGGCCTTCGCCTTCCTGGCCTCCGACGACGCCGCGTTCGTCACCGGACACGTGCTCAGCGTGGACGGCGGCCTCACGATCTGACGGCGACCGGATCGCCAGCGGACCCGGCCGGCCCGGCGGTCACTCCGCGGCCAGCTGTTCCGACACCCAGCGGAACACCTCGGCCGACCTGGACATGTCGATGTGATTCAGCGGAAACGTCTTCACCGCGGTCACCCTGGCGCCGCGGCCCGTGAGCCCCTTGGCGTAGCAGGCGCTCTTGGTGAACACCAGCCCGTCGCTCTGACCCGACAGCTCCGCTCCCAGCGGCATCTTCCAGGTGTGGACGTGATCATCGTAGAGGATCGGCTGGGTCCCGGCGGCGAGGCTCGCCCGGACCTCGGCGGGCAGGCCGCCCCTGTTCAGCTGCTCGATCATGTCCCCGCCGGCGTGCCGCGCCGCGTCGAGTCCCTGCCCCTTCAGGAAGAGCGACGCCCCGCCGTCGCGCAGCGCCACCATGGTCAGGTTGGCATCGGCGGTCCAGCTGAGCGGGCCGTACCCGACCCCCACCTCGCGCTGGTCGTGGATCATCTGGAGCTGGCCCGTCCAGAATCCGGAGTGGATGTCCTCCGCCCCCGAATCGACCCAGCTCCCGTAGATGACCTGCGACGAGACCCCCAGCGGGGCCGGTATCTCGTTGACCTTGCACGTCAGGTTGTAGAGGTAGTACCGGAACGGCGTGTCGAGCCCACCGATGGGCCCGACCTGGAACACCACCCTGTGCACGTCCCCCCGGAACGCCGTGAGGTGCTTTGCACCGTAGAGCTGCCCGGCGCTCTGGAGGTAGCAGCGCGCCGCCATCGCTCCCTTGGAGTACGTCACGAGGTCCACCTTGAACGTCGGGTCGGAATCCCGCTTCAAGAGGGCGCGGATCCGGGCGATGGCGTTGGCCACCTGCTCTCCCTGGTGGAGGTTGCAGCCGTGGTAGTGGCTGAACGAGATGGCGAACACGGCGAACCCGCGAGCGGCGAGGTACTGGGCCAGTCCCGGGACCTTCAGATGGTCCGGATGGGTGTGGGAGAGCGGATGGGCATAGCGCCGGGTGCCGTCGTCGTTGGCCCCCGGTATCAGCAGCACCGGCCGCTTCCGGGAGGTCCGGTCCCACCCCGGGGCCAGGTGGAGCAAGAAACTCCGGGAGTGGGGCTCCTTGGTGGCGAACGCCTTGGCCACCTGCGGATAGAAGTGGGCCAGCTTCGGATGGAACGGTTCCAGCGGGAATCTGGGATGGCGATCCACGTGGCGCTCGATGGCCGACCAGGGAGCGGCGTCAGCGCCGCCCAGGACCGCCTCGGGATCGGGCTTGAACAGCTGGGTGGCCGTGGCCGACGTCCCGCAAGTCAGGACGAGGATCGCGACGGCGAGCCCGATCAGGTGAGAGCCGCGTCCGGGTCGGTACGAGATCGACATGGTCACCCTCCAGGTGTCGAGGCCGGCGTCTGCTGGCGCCCTGACATCGCCATGATCATAAGGGGAGGACGGGCGATGTCAAGGCCTCAGATCCCCCAGGACCCGCGGCCGGGAGTCCGGTGCCCCACCGCCGTCGGGGAGAGTATTTTGCGAATGCAAAAAAATGTATTGCAATTGCGAGACGGAGGGTGTATTCTGCACTCACCAACCGGTGAACGATACGGGGCCGCCGGACCGACAACGAGCCGGGGCCCATAAGACCCGAGACGATGGAGGAGACAACCATGGAAAAGACGAGCAAGAACCAGAACAACGTGTGCGAAGCGGCCCGCGCGTCCGTCGCCGACTACCTCGACCTGGGGATCCGCACCCAGGACGAGCTGTTCAAGATGGCCCAGCAGCAGATGGCCTCGTTCCGGGAGTACAGCGAGCAGGCGCTGAAGGGACAGGCCGAGCTGTTCAACCAGTTCGAGAAGAACGCCAGGACGACCCGGGACCTGTGGATCGAGGGCCTCAAGCGGTTCCACTCGAGCCTCGAAGGGATGACCCAGCCCAGAGCCTGAGCGAGAGCGTCGCTCGACCGCCGGATCGAAGAGAGCCGCCCGCGCCTCCAGCAGGAGTCGCGGGCGGTCTCGTCGTTCCCGTCCGGCGCGCCGGGCTCAGCGTCTCTTCCGTGGTCGGGCGAGACGCGTCTCCAGGTCTTTCAGCCGGCTCTTCAGGCGGCTCACCTCGTCGGCCATGTCGGTCGGCGCCGGGCCGGCGGGGGTCGCGGAGGGGGGGCCGCCCCAGGGGTTGGTCCACGACGGGCCGAAGCCCCCGAACAGCGTGTAGGGATCGATGAAGCGCTGCTGCTGCCCCGCCAGGGTGCGCACCCCTGCCTGGAAGGTCTGCAGCGCCTGGGGCAGGAACTCCCTGAAGAACCTGGCCAGCCCCTCCTCGCCGGCCCGGATCAGAAAATGGGCGAACTCCGAGGGAATCGCCGCGTTGACCCCGGGGCCCGCGTCGGACAGGTAGAGCTGCAGCAGCGTCTCCACGGTGACGTCCTCCCCCGAGATCGCCTCTTGCACCTGCACGACCCGACCGCCCCGGATCGTCTCGATGAGATCCTCGCGGGTGATGTGGGCCGATCGCTCCGTATCGTAGAGTCGGCGGTTCTTGTACTTGCGGACGATCAGGATCCCTTTCATGGCCTCGGTGTCACGGCCGATGGCCGTCGGTATCCGAGGGCTGGCCGGCCTGGCCGGTGGCGAGCGCCACCTCCGGCGTGAGATTCCCCCTCAGCGTCACCGCCGAGTGCTTCCTTCTGAACCTCATGTTCAGCGACTCGACGAAGACCGAAAAGGCCATGGCGAAGTAGATGTAGCCCTAGTCCACGTGCATGCCGCAGCCGTCGGCCACCAGGAGTCCGCCTCCTCCGGCCCCTCGAGCTTGTCGTGGATCTCGAAGGTGGCCTTTCCGATGAGGAAGAGCCCACCCAGGAGGAGGATCAGGTCCCGTCCGCTCACGGAGTGGCCGAGCACCCGGAACAGCTCGACCTTGAGCCCCATGATCCAGCTGAGCGTGAGCAGGAGCAGGATCCTGGTCCCCATGGCCAGGAGCAGGCCGACCCGCCTGGCGAACGGCTGCTGCTGCTTCGGCAGCCTGGCCACCAGGATGGCGAGGAAGATGATGTTGTCGATCCCGAGCACGATCTCGAGTGTGGTGAGCGTGAGCAGACTGATGAGCCCTTCGGAGGTGAGCAGGATTTCCATCGTGGCGTGGGGTGGTGGCTGTGGCGGCCCGGCGGGCAGGGCCGCGTCGGGGGGTGCCTGCGCCAGCGCGGCCGGGCAGGCCCCCTGTCTCGCCCCCGGTCCGACCGCCGCGCGAGCGATCGGCGACCGAGGCCGACGTCGTCAATGCACTCTACGTCAATCGTCGGCGATCGGCAAGGGGCCGGATCGCAAGCCGCGGCGGCGGATCGGCTCACCGCGTGCAGATGGCGGCCAGGTGAGGGCAGACGAGCGGCAGCGGCAGCCAGAAGCGCTCGATCTCCAGGCCGGAGAAGCCGGCGCTCTCCAGCACCTCCCAGGTCCGGCGGTCAGGCTCGCACCCATCGGCCAGGGCGCGCCAGAGCGGCCGGATCCGTCGCTGGGTCCAGCCGAGCCAGCTCCGCTCCGGGGCTGCCACATGCTCGATGCAGATGAACCGGCCGCCGGGCCTCAGCACCCTCATCGCCTCGGAGACGGCGCCCGGGGGGTCGCGGACCGTGCACAACACCAGCGTCGACACCACGGCGTCGACGGAGCTGTCGGCCGCCGGGAGCCGCTCCGCAGCGCTTTCCACGACCCGGAACCGCAGGCCCAGCCGGCTGGCCTTGCCCTCGAGCCAGCCGTGCATGCGCACGTTGGGCTCCACGCCGGTCCAGCGGACGTCCTTGGTGTAGTACGGGAGGTTCGGCCCGGTGCCGGGGCCGATCTCCAGCACCTCCCCCTGCAGCGTTCCGAGGAGCCGGCGGCGCCGGCGGTCCAGGAGCGGCCGGTACACGAGGCCGATCGCCTCCAGGAGGTAGGGCTGGAGCCGGTTGTGGCGACCCCGGTCGCTCTCGCCGCCGGGTCGGTCCGGCCCGTCGGGAGAGCTCATCGCAGGTACTCGCCGGGGACCACGCCAGGAGCGAGGTGAGGCGTGAACGCCTCCAGGGAGTCCGCGAGTCGCTGTCGCGAGTCCGGGCCGGGGGCGTGGAAGGTGACTGTGTCGTGCGCGCACACCACGTTCAGCGGGATCCGCCAGGACCCCATGGCCCGCCAGGCCGCCGGCGGTCCCCGGCCGGGGTAGGGAAGCCATCCGCCCTGGTGCATCACCGCCAGCACCACCCCGCGTCGGGCCGCCATGGCTGCCAGAGCGTCGGCGCTCCATCGCCCGGCCTTCACCTCTCGCCACACCTCCAGGTCGGCCAGACCGGCCATGTCCAGGCATCTCAGATCGACCTCGAAGTTGGCCAGGCCCACGTCGATCAGCGCCACGGCAGCGCCCTCGTAGTGAGCCTTGAGGAACCGGGCGACCTGACGCTGCTGCTGGTGGATGTTCGCCGCGGCCCGCGGTGCGGAGAGGGTGGCCCACAGCGCCCGTTGCACCACCGGAACCAGGGCGAAGAGCGCCAGCGCCGTCGCGGCCAAGGCGGTGGCGGCCGGGCTGGGGGAGGTCGTGATCCATCGCGAGATCGTGCCGGTGCTCTCGAGCAGCCAGCGGCTCGCGACGTACGCGCCGAACGTGACCAGGTACGCCTCGTACCTGTAGAACCAGCCGGCCCGGGCGAACTGCATGTGCCCGAACGCCGTGGCCAGAATCAGCACGATCTCGACCTGCCCTTCCTACCAGGGCCCCCTGGAGGCCCGGGCGAACCAGGCCACGAGGGCGATCGCGACCAGGGCCAGCAGCGGTGGCTGTCCCACGATCGACGAGTAGCTCGAGTAGCCCAGCGCCTCGACCAGGCGTCGCGTCGTCGTCGCCACCGTTCGCAACCAGGTCGTCGCGATCCGGGGCGCCGACACCTGTCCGGAATCGTCGAGGATCGCCGGACGCTTCCCCTTGAGGAGCACCGTGGCCGGCAACCAGTCCCACGAGGCGGCGGCGGACACGGCGCCGTACGCGACCAGCGGAGCCAGCGCCGTGGCCGCGAGGAGCACGGCTCCCCGGACCCGCCTTCGCAGCGCGTACAGGAGACAGGCCGCGGCGACCAGGAACAGCCCCTCGTACCGGATCGTGGTGACCAGCGCTCCCGAAAGGAGCGTGGCCGGCGCCACGGTGCGACGCGGATCGGCCAGCGCCAGCTCCGAGGCGACCAGATGAGCGAAGACGATCGTGAACAGCGCCGCCGCCGTGTGCTCCATGCCGATCAGCACCATGGTGGGAACCGGAGTGACCAGCGCCACCGCAAGGGCCGCGCCGGCCCGCCACCGATCGCTCACGTCGGGATGCCGGACCGCGAGGAACCGGTCCACCGCCACCACCAGAACCGTCCCCAGGATGAGGTTGACCACGAGGGCCAGGACAGGGTGGGGGCCCAGCAGCTTGAACAGCGTCGCCATGGTCAGCGTCCAGAGAGGCGACGAGGAGGCCGACGAGAAGGCGTGCCGCGTCACCCCCCAGACGCCGTGGAGGGCGAAGTTCTTCGCCATCGCCAGGTGGATGTAGGCGTCGTCCAGGGCCAGCGTGACCTGGCCGCCCGTGAGGGAGAGCGAGACCGCCAGCAGCGCTCCCACGATCGCCCAGAGCACGGCGATCGCAAGGAGGAGCGGTCTTCTCGACCGGGGCGGGGTGAGGGCGGCGGGCCCGCTCATCGTGCGGCCCGGCGTCAGTCGATCCGGACGGCCTTGAGCGGCTCTGGACCCTCGTGCTGCGCGAACGACCGGACGCGACCGGTGGCCGGATCCAGGTCGAACTTGAACGCGACGGCGGCGCTCTTCGCGATGAAGCGGCCCGCTCCCAGCGGAAACGCGGCGACGCCCTGGTCCGGTTCGCCCTCGGACCTGAGCCGCAGATGGTCCTGCTCGACCGTGGCGCGAACCGTGGAACGGTCGTGGACGTAGCGGTACCTCCCCTCGAACCGGCGGAGCTCTTCAGCGGCCACCGTGGTGCTCCGAGGCAGCTGCGGGATCCTGTACGGCCGTCCGCACAGGTATTCGAACAGCTGGCTGCCCGCGGCGGGGATCCACCCGTGGATGCCCGAGTTCGTGAGCAGGACGAGCCCCACCCGTCTCACCGGGTTGAACGCCACGTAGGACGTGCACCCGTACGTTCCGCCCGCGTGGACCCAGTCCCGGTTGTCGCCCTGCCCGGTCAGGTGCCAGCCCAGACCCATGGCGAGCACGCCCTGCTGCACGACGAACCGCTCGGCCTGGGTGACCCGGATCGCCCGGCCCACCGGATCGTCGCCGGGGACGAGCTGCGCCTCGAGATAGCGGACCAGATCGGCGGCATCCGACAGGAGCGCGGCGCACCCTGCGAGCACGCCGTACCGCCACAGAGGCACCGGCCCCACTCCGGCCTCGTGGCCGGTGACGAGCCGCTGGCGCATCCGGTCCGTCGCGACGATACGGGTCGAGTCCAGTCCCAGGGGCCGACAGATCCGTTCGACCATGAGATCGTCCAGCGACCGGCCGGTGGCCCGGCACAGCAGGTGGCCCAGGAGCCCGGCGCCCAGGTTGGAGTAGTCGTACCTCTTGCCCGGCGGGCGGGTCGCCTTGAACGCCGGGCAGGAACTTCTGGATCGGATCGGACAGCTGCACCACACCCAGCTCGGCCAGCTGGGCCAGGAGGAGCGCCGTGAACGTCTTGGTCACGGAGCCGATCTCGAAGACGACCCGACCGGGCTCGGCGACCCTGTCCGGCCCGAAACACCCCACGCCGAAGATCTGCGACCTCTTGCCGTCGGTGATCCCGACCACGAAGCCCTCGGCGAACCGGCCCTCGAAGTAGGGCGTCAGGATCGACCGGGCCACCAGTCGCCGCTGGGTCGGCCCGTCCTGGATTCCAGGCCGCACCGGCACGATCGGCGCGACCAGGGACGGGTCGCTTCCGGCACGGATGGCGGTCGGCCCTATCAGCGTCCAGACCGCCATGCCGACGAGCATCGTGGCAGATCGAAGGCAGGTGTTCTTCATCGAGATCCTCCTCGGCCGAAACGTCCCCGTGCGGCGGTCCCGGAGGCTCCAGCCGGTACGGTTCCGGGCTGTCTGTACGTTGGTTCCCCGACGCCTCCGCAGATCTGCCCGGCTGACGCGCCCTCCGGGCTCGCCGGCCGCGCCGGGACTCGGGCGGGGAGGCATCGAAGACAGCTGGGCCGCTGCTGCGCATCGGCCCCGCTGGACCCCCGCGGGCCGCCCCTCCAAGGTCTGCCCATTCTACACAGCTTTGGCCCGGCTGGCACCCGTCGTCGACCTCGCGCTGCCCGGGCGCTGGCACGGGAGGCGAAGGCCGGCGAGGTCGGCCCGTCCCGCCGGATTGCGAGAACAAGCGGGGCGCCCGAGGCGGAGGGGCCCGCTCATGAACGCTGGGCTGTCGGGGGATCGGCTGGCCTCGGCCGTCTGATCTGCTTCAGAGCCCAGAGAGCCCACGGCCTGAGCTGAACGTCCGGTCCGAGGGCACACGAGACCAGGTCCGGCACGGCCTCCTCGGCGGCCGGACCGATCCGTCCCAGCGCCTCGGCGACGACGACATGGGGGCACGAGAACGAGCCCGCGGCCGGGGAGGTCAGCCGACTCCTCAGCGTCCGCACCAGGATTCCGGCCGCCGGGCCCAGCTCGCCGATCGCCTGCACGACCTCGTCGGTCTCCCGGCGGTGCCGGGTCTCCCGGTCGAGCAGATCGCCAAGCTCCTGGACGCCTGGCGGAGCCCCGGGCTCGTCGATCCGCTCCAGCGCTCGGTGAACGAGCCAGCTCCCGGGTCGTCGCTCTCGGAGCTGCAAGAGCTGTCCGTGGAGAGGGGCAGCCATCCGGCCGAGGGTGGTGGCGAGGCAGGTGGCCAGCGCCCAGGTCTCCGGGCCGTCGAGCCACCGGGCAACGAGCGGACACAGTCTCGCCGCGATGCCCTGATCATCGGCTGCCTCGGCCACGCTGACGCGACGAAGCGCCTCCAGATCGGGCTCGTCCGGCCAGGGAAGCGGAAGGTCCCCCAGGCGCGGGTCGACCCGCTCGATCAGGGAGCCGGCGAGGGCGTCCAGACCGTCCTCCTCGAGGAGAGCCAGGGCGATCGGCAACGCCTCGGGAGGCACCGGTTGCAGCGACCGCAAGACGTCGAGGGCCCAGCAGCCTCGTCCTTTCGGATCGGCCACGACGCAGGTCAGCAGGGGGCCCGCGGCCCCGGAGCCCAGCGTCTCCAAGGCCGGAAGGAGCTCCGGCGGCGCCGGCCGCTGGTCGTCCGGAATCAGCTCGATCAGGGCGGCGACGAGCTCGGGGCAGCGGGGACCGGCGGTCTTGACCGCCTGTACCGCGGCCTCCCGGACGATCTCCTCGCGGTCCCGTAACAGCTGGAGAAGCACCTCCAGAGCCGCGGCGGGTGGAAGCGCTCCTGAGCCGGCGGCGCTTGCCAGAGCGATGCGCACGGACCACGCCGAGTCCAGGGACGCCCCGAGAAGTAGCTGGAGAGCCTCGGAGCAGGTCGAGCACAGCGAGGCCAGGGCGAGCACCGCCACCGCTCTCGATGCGTCGTCCGGGTCGCGAGCGAGCGACGTCGCCTCACCGAGGGCGCTGGCCGGCACGACTCGGTGACGGGCCAGCGCCTCCAGGGAGTTCAGTCGCACCTGGGGGTCCGGATCGTCGAGAGTCCGGGCGAGCCGGGAGGCGCTCTCGGGAGCCAACTCCAGCCGGCCGCCCAGCCCGAGAGCGGCCCGGCGGCGGATCTCGGGATGTTCGTCATCCAGCGCCGCGGTCAACGCCCGCTCCACCGGTTCGGAGGGCCGATCGTCCTGGCTCAGAGCGCTGACGGCCACGAGCCGATCGAACGGCTCGCGACTCGACAGCATTGCGATCAGACCGTCCTCGCAGCGGGCCCGGACCGCCGGGTACTCCACGAAGACCGTCCCGACGGCACGGCGGACCTCGCGATCAGGGTCGTCCAGGAGATGGTCGAGCGCCTCCAGGGCCGTCGCGCGGCTCCTGTGGTGTTCGCCGGTCCCGGGATCGGCGCCGATCCCCAGACCGCGGAGCTCCTCGGCGATCGAGTCTCGTTGCCGCGCCTCTCCGTGGATCACCGGGTGGAAGAGCCGTCCCAGCGCCCGGGCCACCTCTGCCCGGACGCGGCTCGCCGGATCGTCTGCCAGGCCGACCAGCGCCTCCACGATCTCGGCGGTGGGAAAGTCCACGGCCCGCAACGCCCGGACGGCGAGATGCCGCATCGCCGGATGCGGGTCTCGGACACTCTCCAGTGCAACCCGTACAGCCGGTTGCCGCCGGGCCACCGATGCCGGCGCGTCCGCGAGAACCTGCTCCGGGTCGGTGGACCGGTCCGGTGCACGCTCGAAACCCCTCAGCAGCCCGGCGAACGGATCCGATTCATCCGCCGCGGCCGGTCCCGGTGCCGCGGGCCATCCGCAGCAAGGCAGTCTGGGGCCGGGAATCCACGCGCCCCGGCCCCCGACGAACGTCGACAGGCCCCAGTAGCGGACGACCGGATCGGGATCGGCCAGACAGGTCCGGGCCGCGTGTCGATCCGCTCCTCCCCGGATCGAAGCCGCCGCCAGTCGACGCGAGTGCAGATCCTCCAGACTCGGAGCCCGGTCGAGCTGACGGTCCCGGGCAAGCGCCGCCTCCCGGCCCTCCGGTGACCCCACGGGCACCCGGTTCCCGGGACGCTCGAGACCTGCCACGGTCGCGTCGGCTGGTCTGTCCGCAAACAGTCCCTCGAGCTGAGGAAACCACTCGACCGTGTCCGGGGCGATCTTCGCAAGGCCCTCTGCCGCCACGTCGCGTACGGCCGGCCGTGGATCCAGGAGCGCCCGGATCAGCGCCTCCCGGACCGGAGGCGACGAGAGAGCCAGCGGTCCGAGCGATCGGGCAGCCGACGCGGCCACCCCGGCATCCGGGTCGGCCAGCGCCTCGATCCAGCGGGTCGACTCCGCTGCGGGGTCCATGGGGCCTCCCGGTTGGTCAGCCACGGTGTTCTCCTCCGGCGGCGCGGCTCCAGAGCATGAACGAGTCTAGCTGGTTCCGGTTCAAAGTGCGAGGCCACGGGCCGGGCGGGCCGGCCTCCGAGGCGGCGCGAGAACATCTCGTCGACCTTCGCTGTAGAAGCTGGCGGGCAGCAACGGGCATCGCTCCGGGGCACCCGGTGCCTGGCGGGCACGGGAGTTGCTTGACGGAGAATCGCGGGAAACGCCGACCGGCGAACCGACAGAGCCGTGCCCGGGGAGGTCAGCGTGATGAAGGCGAACCTGCCAGTCGGGTTCCTCACGATGGTGTCGTTCGTGGCCCTGTCGACCGTCCCGGCCGCGATGGCCCAGCAGGGGGGTCCGATCTCGCTCCTCGATGTGCACGCTGGATCGGGCCGCCCTCTATCGGGAGCTGATGGCCCAGGAAGAGGCCGAGGGCTCCACCTCCAGGCACCTCTCGTTCCTGGATCGGGGGCTCGATTCGTCACCGTTCGAATCCGACGCTCCGGCCATCGCGACCCGGCTGGCCCGACCGCTCACCGGGCCCGACGGAGACGGTGGCGAGGCGATGCCCACCAGGGGCGTGATGCCGAAGTCGATCGGCTCGGCCGCCCTGAGCGGGCTCGATCCGACGATCAAGAGCGCCTGCGTGGTCGTGGTCCGGTCGTCCCGGGGCGAGCCCGGGGTCGCGTGGCACGGCCGCAACGCAACGGCGAACGCCCAGTTCTGGAGCGCCACGAAGATCATCCAGGCGTTCAACCTCGTGAGCCTGGTGAACGAACAGCATCCGGACCTGGAGATCGACCAGATGCTCCTTGGCCCGGCCGCGGGCGCCGGGCCCACCGTCCAGGTGCCGCAGCTGCTCAAGGAGATCGTCAGCTACGAGAAGGGAGTTCCTCGCTCGAACGCCGGCGCAGAGACTCTGGGGCGGTTCCTGAAACGGCAGGAGCGGGAGGCGATGGTGGAACAGCACACGGGCCACGACGTCACCTTCCGCGGGGCCTACGGCGACGGTTCTCTGATCGCGCGGCCGAAGCTCGTGACCCGTGATGGCCAGGTCGTGGCCGTGGGCCCGGCCGCCCTGGGCGAGCCGGGCGCCAACCTGGTCTCGGCCTACGACATGGTCCGGATGGTCGCCATGGCCGCCTGGCACCCCCACCTGACCACGTCCCGGAGCATCGCGGGAGCCCGCTGGCACAGTCTGGCCGTGGTGCTGAAGGCGATGGGGCACGACAGCGCCCGCTTCGTCGACGTGGCGTTCGAGAAGCTGGGCCTGATGGGAAGCGTGTCCGACGTGGTCATCGCCACGAAGCTGGGCTTCGGGATCTCCAGCGCGTCCAAGCTGGCCCAGATGACCTACGTGGGGGCTCTCCAGTTCACGGACCGGCGGCACTCCCCGCCGGTCACCCGGCGGGCCTGCTTCGCCCTCAGGGGAGAGCACGCCAGCGCCGTGGCGCTGGACGCCCGCATGGCCGTGGAGGTCACGGACCTGGTGCGGCTCCTGGCGAACGGCAGCCTCTGAGACGGGCGCCGTCCCTCGACGGCCGGTCAGCGAGAGCCGAACAGGGCGGCCTCGATCCGGTTCCAGGCGCTCCGGTCGTGGCGTTGCGGCGCTCCGGCGGGCCGGTCGAGGCAACGGCTGGTCAGCGACGACACCGCTCGAGAGAGCGTCGATTCCGGGGACGATCTCCGCGCGGGGTGGACACTCATTATACTAGTATCATGCTATCTTCGTGAGTGTCTGTCGCCAAGAGACATCGGGGGGGGCGCGGATGGCAGGCTCGAACCGTGCCCGAACTGGACGTCGCCTGCTGATGTTGTATAATGGCGCCCCCGTGACGGACGCTCCACGCGTCCCCTTCCCGACCCTCGGAAAGGCCAGGCCTCATGACCTTCGGCTACCTCACCCCGCTCGATCTCCTCCTGGTCGTCGCCTACTTCATCGGTATCATCGCCCTGGGTATCTGGAGCGGAGGAAGAGCCAAGTCGGTCGCGCAGATGTTCGTGGCCGAACGACAGATGCCGTGGTGGGCCGTGTTCATCTCGTTCACCGCGGCGGCGTTCTCGGCGTTGTCGTTCATAGGGAAGCCCGGCCAGGCCTACGCGGAGAACATGAAGTTCTTCTTCACCACGTTCGGCAACATCGCGGCCTGCCTCGTGGTGGGCTTCCTCTTCGTGCAGGCCTACCACAGGTCCGGCGTCATCAGCATCTACGAGTGGCTGGGCCAGCGATTCGGCACCTCCTCCCAGCGACTGGGGGCGGTCTACTTCCTGGTCACTCGGCTGCTGGCCAGCGCCGTGAGGGTCACGGCGATCGCCCTGGCGCTGGACGTCATCCTGCAGATCCCGATCCAGCTCTCGGTCATCCTCGTGGTCGGATCGACCTGCGCGTACGTGGTGTACGGCGGTCTCAAGTCGGTCATCTGGACCGACGTCGTGCAGTTCACGATCCTCATCACCGGCATCGTGCTGACGTTCGTCATCGTGATCAACGCCGTGCCGGGAGGCTTGACGGAGATCATCAGGATCGCCAACGACACGGTCGGGCCGGACGGGAAGCCGGTCAACAAGCTCTTTCTTCGCGACTTCTGGACCTGGGTCACCTGGAAGGACATCCTGGTGATGATCGCCTTCGCGTTCGTCACCTCCACCGCGGCCTACGGGTGCGACCAGGACATGATGCAGCGGCTGCTCTCGACCAAGAACGGCGGCGAGGCGCTCCGGTCCATGCTCACGTCGGCCCTCGTCGACCTTCCCATGACCGGCGGGCTCCTCTTCATCGGGGTGGCCCTCTACGCCTACGCCCAGACCCATCCAGGAATCCTGGTCGTGGCCTCGCAGAAGGCGGACTACGTGTTTCCGGAGTTCATCGCCAAGGTCCTCCCGTCGGGGTTCCGGGGCATGCTGGTGGCCGCCCTCTTCTCGGCGGCCATGGGCAGCACCAGCGCCGCCATCAACGCCCTCGCCTCGAGCGCCATCGTCGACTTCTACCGCCCCCTCGTCCCGGGCCGGACCGAGGAACACTACGTGTTCGCCTCCCGCGCGGCCACGATCGTCTCCTCGATCGTGCTGGCGGTTCTGGCTCTGCTGTTCTCCAAGGCCGAGGGGATCCTCTGGCTCGGGTTCAAGCTGGTGGCCTTCACCTACGGTGGACTCCTGGGGATCTTCCTTGTCGGCCTGTTGACCCGGCGAGGCTCCTCGCTCGGCAACCTGATCGCCCTGCCCACGATCACGGCCCTGCTCATCTTCTGGCGAGCCAGGGACCTTTTCGGCCAGGCCGACTGGTTCAAGGGATCGTGGTGGGACAACCTCACCCGGACTCTCTACGCAGACCGGATCGACTGGCAGCTGACCATCGTGTTCGGCGTGGTGTTGACCTTCGCGATAGCCGTGGTGTTCCCTCCCGAAGAAGGCCGGACGGCCAGGCCGCTCGAGGGCTGATCCGACCCGCCGGGCGAGTGCCGCGAGGTGCGTCGCGATCGCCTCGGTCTGGCGCTCCCCTCGGTCGCCCGCGGGGCCTCTGGACTCGCTAGCGTCCCCGGAGCTTCAGCAACAGGATCAAGGCACCCAGGATCAAGACCACAACGGCAACCAGGGCCGCCGCCGCGAACCTGAGCCCGCGCCTGCTGGCCTCGAGCACCCGAGCCTCGGTCTTCTTTCTGGCCCGACGGTCCGGATCGGCGCCGGAGCCGTCGGGCGAGGGGGCGTCGGGGCCTTGCCTCCCGAGCCTCGGCGTGGCGCGAGAGACTGCGGATCGTGACGCCTTCGTGCAGCCTGCATGCCAGTCTTTCACGAGCTGGATCGCCTCTCGCGCCGACGCCACCCTCGCGGCCGGG
>JACQZM010000245.1:14363-37295 GCA_016213885.1 Candidatus Rifleibacteriota bacterium
CGCCTGGCTAGCCGGTATGAACTGGCACAGCACGATCTGGCTCAGCAGCTGTTCCTGGGCCTCCGTACAGAAGGCGGGTCGTCCCGTGAGCAACTCGTACAGGATCGTCCCGGCCCCCCAGAGATCCGCTTCGGGCCCCACCGCCAGCGATTGCAGCATCTCCGGCGACCTGTATCGTGGGGCGCCGAGGACCACTCCGGGAGCGGTCACGGGCGTCCGGTTCAGGTCTCTGACCAGCCCGAAATCCATCAGGGTCACGTGGTCGTCCCTCCCGATCATGAGGTTGGACGGCTTCAGGTCCCGGTGCACGAACGACCGCTCGTGACAGTAGCCGATGGCGTCGAGCAGCTGGAGCGTGATGCCCACGGCTCGCGACACCGGGAGCGCCCCCTCCCGGTCGAGGATCTCACGGAGCGACGCGGCATCGGCGAGGTACTCCATCGCGAAGAACAGTCTCTCGTCCATCACGCCGGAGTCGAAGATCTTGATGATGTGGGGGTGGACGAGCTTGGTGCAGGCCGCCATCTCGAGGTGGAAGCGCTTGGAGAGTTCGTCGTCCTCCGCCGGGACGGCACGGATCAGCTTCACCGCCACCACCCGCTCCAGCGGGAGCTGGAGAGCCGTGTAGACGATGCCCATGGCCCCCCGGCCGATCTCGTTGATGAGCTTGTATTCCGCCATGGCTGTCGACTCCGACGCTGCTGCCCATGGTACCACCCAGGACCGGATTTGCGAGGACGCTCGTCCTGATCGGGGTGGTTCCGGTCGAGCGACGCCGTCCGGCTCGGCTCCGGTGGGTAGTGCGCCCGATTGGTGGCCGCGCTCGACCCGGGCCACGGTGTCGCCGGCCTTGACACCGGGTTCCGATTCTGCGGAAGATGTGCGCACCGCGGCGAACCCGAGGGCCACCCTCGAGCCGTTCCGCGGAACCCCCTCGAATCGAGGCGCCACCATGAGAACCGATCTTTACGGAAGCCGGTTCGACTGCGAGTGCGGCAGGACCCATTCGATCGTTCCGGAGCTGGTGGTTCTGGCCGACGACGCCGTGGACCGGCTCTGCCAGAGGGCGCTCGACCGGTGTCCGGGGGAAGCGGCCGGTCGGACCGTCGTGGTCCTCGACGACGCGCGTACCCGGCTCGCGGCGGGCGATCGCGTGGCCGAGGCGCTCGGGGCGGCCGGGTTCACGGTCTTCCACGAGATCCTGGAAGACCGGGAGGGCGGGGGCGACCCGGTCTGCGACGACCTCACGTTCGCCAGGCTCTGCGAGCGTCTGCCGGCCTGCCGGATGATGGTCGCCGTGGGCAGCGGTGTGGTCAGCGACCTCGTGAAGTGGGTGGCGTTCGAGCGCCGGGTACCGTACTTCGCCTTCGCCACCGCGGCCAGCATGAACGGCTACGCCTCCGCCAACGTGGCGCCCACGGTCTCCGGGGTCAAGACGCTCCAGAGAGCGGCGCCGCCCGTGGCCGTCTTCTCGAGCCTGGCGGTGCTGGCGGACGCGCCGTACCGATTGACGGCGTCCGGGCTGGGCGACATCGTGGCCAAGCCGGTGTCGAGCGCCGACTGGAGACTGAACAACCTGCTCTTCGGCGACTACTTCTGCGGTCGATCCGTGGGGCTCATCGGGGAGATCGAGCCGCTCTACCTGGATGACCCGGCAGCGCTGGCTTCACGGGAGGCCAGGTCGCTGGCGGCGCTGTTCGAGGGGCTCATCCTGACCGGCGTGGCCATGACCATGGCGGAGAGCTCGGCCCCGTCGTCGGGGGGCGAGCATCTGATCAGCCACTGCCTGGACATGATGTCGTCGGTCGACCGCACGGCCCACGACCTCCACGGGCGCCAGGTGGGCGTGGGGACGATCCTGGCCAGCGCGCTCTACGAGAGGATGCTCCAGCTCGAAGCGCCGACGTTCGCCGTGCCGCACCGAGTCATCGACGAGCGGCTCTGGGGGCCGCTGGCGCGGAACGTGGCGCTCGCCTGGTCACGGAAGAGGGAGCGGCTGGAGGCCGCCCCGCAGCACCTGGGCGAGAACGATCGGTGGGACAGCCTGCGATCCGAGCTGGCTCCGATGGTCCGCCGGGCCGGGCAGGTCGCGTCGTGCCTGAAGAGGGCCGGCGCGGCCTGCAGGGTCGCCGACCTCGGGCTGTCCCGGGAGCGCGTGCTGACGGCGTTCGTGAACGCCCACACGATCCGTGACCGGTTCACCATCCTCGACCTGGCGTGGCTCGCCGGCCTGATGCCCGGCGCCGCCCGGGAGATCGTCGAGGAGTGGGCCTGAGCCGGGTCCGCGAAACAGGTGGGGGATCCTGGGCGGCCCTGCCAGTTGCATCCCGGGTCGCGATCTGGTTTACTGCAGAACCGACCAACCGAGCGACGCCCGGGCGTCCCGGCGCCCCGGGAATCGCCGGCCGGGGGCTGCTGTTCCGATGACAGTACCGGACCTGGGACGGGTCTTCGAGCGGGCCTTCGCCCTGTCCCGCGACCGCCTGCTGCGGATCGTGGTGGTCGCGGGCATCGCGGCGGTGGGGTGCACCGTGGTGACCGTCGGCTGGGTGACCCAGCCGAGCCATCTGGCCACAGGCTACGCCCCGCGGCAGCCGATCCCGTTCTCCCACAAGCTCCACGCCGGGACCCTGAGCATCCCCTGCGTCTACTGCCACAGCGGCACGACCCGGTCGCGCCACGCCGGCGTTCCCGCCGTGGAGACCTGCATGAACTGTCACCGGGTCACCCGGACGGATCGACCGGCGATCCAGCAGCTGACCCGGATCCACGAGTCCGGGGCGACGGTGGCCTGGGAGCGGGTGCACGCGCTGCCGGCCCACGTCTTCTTCGATCACCGGCCCCACGTGACCGCGGGCATCGCCTGTCAGACCTGTCACGGCGATGTCCAGGGGATGACCGTTCTGAAACAGCACATGTCCTTGAGGATGGGCGCCTGCCTGGGCTGCCACCGGAACCCCGCCGATGCGCTGCCCAGGGGGTCCTCGATCGTCCGGGGGCCCGAGCACTGCCAGGCCTGCCACCGGTGAGGCCGTCGATGGGAAAGGCGAAGAGGGAACCACTGGAGGCTCTTCGAGAAGCGTGGGAGCGTCTGTTCGGCCACCGGCCGGGACCGGCGGCACCGGGCGGCCGCGACCAGGACTCCTTCAGGCAGCTCGACGATGGAACGGCGCGTCATCACGCGCCTCGTGTGGAGGCGCCGCCCGGCTCTGTCCGGCGCCGGTGAACGACCCGAGCGAAGAGGAACGCCATGGATCACGACGGACGTCGGGAGTTCGGGCCAGGGAAGGTGGAGCCGCCGCCCCGGAGCGGCCTGTCCCGGCGCCGCTTCCTGTCGTTGATGGGAGCCACGGCAGCGCTCGCCACCGGTACCGGCTGTCCGGGCCGGGGCCAGGTGGCTCCCCTGACCCGGGCGGTCGAGGGCACCCAGCCCGGCGTCCCCGGATTCTACGCCTCCGCCTTCCAGGAGGCGCTCTCGTCGTACAGCGTGCTGGTGAAGACCCGGGAAGGCCGCCCGATCCACATCGAGGGCAACGACGCCCACCCGACGTCGAAAGGCAAGACCTCGCTCCGCGCCATCGCCGAGGTGCTACGACTCTACGATCCGGACCGGCTGGCCCGGCCGCTCGTGGAGGGGCGGCCAGTCACGTGGGCCGACGCGGACGGCAGGGTCGTGCCCATCCTGCTGGAGGCCCGCCAGCGGTCCAGGCCGGTGCTGCTGGTCACGGGCGCCGTGCGGTCGCCGTCGACGCGGGCGCTGATCGCCGATCTCGGGAAGGCGCTGCCGGGGATGAAGCACGTGGCGTGGGAGCCCACGGTGGGCGACGGTGAGCTGGAGGCGCTGGCCGCATGCTTCGGCGAGGTCCGACGGGCCCGACCGTTGCCCGAGCGGGCCCACGTCATCGTCTCGTTCGAGGCCGACTTCCTGGGCCCGGACCGGCCGGAGGCGGTGGCGGGGTTCGTCTCCAACAGGCCCGAGAGCGCTCTGGACGCCCGGATGAACCGGCTCTACGTGTTCGAGGGCGGGGTCAGTCTGACCGGCGCCGTGGCGGACCACCGGTTCCGGCTGCCGCCCTCCAGGGCCGCGGCGGTCATCTTCGCCCTGGCGAACGCTCTTCACGGGAACGGCGTACCGCTTCCGACCTCGGTCGATCCTCGCTGGCTGGTCCCGTTCGACCTGGAGCGGATCGGCCGGGAGTCGGGCGCCGCCCCGGGACCGTTGATGGGGGTCGTGAGCGATCTGGAGCGGGAGCAGGGGCGCTCCCTGGTGATGGCAGGGACCGCTCTGCCCGGTGAGGCCCACGTGGCCTGCCACCTCCTCAACGCCATGCTCGGCTCGGAAGGCAGGACGCTGGACGCTTCCCGGGAGTCGCCGCTGGGCCTCGCGAGCTGGAGAGAGCTGGCAACGGTCTTCAAGGACGCCGCGTCCGGCCGGTTCGCCGCCGTGGTCTTCTGGGGGACCAACCCGGCCTACACCTGGCCCGACGCGGGCCTCTGGCGGTCCGTGGTGGCCGGAGTGGCGTTCAAGGCGACGATCGGTTCCCTGGCCGACGAGACCGCCGCCGTCAGCCAGGTGGTGCTGCCGGAGAACCACTGGCTCGAGTCGTGGGGCGACCACGAGACCGCGACCGACATGCTCTGCCTGCAGCAGCCGGCGATCGCGCCGCTCTACGACACGTTGCAGGCCGAGGAGATACTGCTGCGGTGGGCGAAGGCGCTGGGGGCGTCGGTGCCCGCCTCCTACCATGATCATGTGAAGACGCTCTGGCGCAAGCAGGTCTGGCCCTCCGGCAGCCCGGTGCCGTTCGAACGGTTCTGGCAGGCAGCTCTCCACGACGGCGTGGCCGGACGCGAGGTCCCGCCGGCCCCTGCTCGCGCGTTCTCCGGCGGCGCCGTGGCCGCGGCGGCCAGGGCGGCGGCGGACCGGCCGGCCGGCGTCCTCGAGCTGATCGCGGTCCCCGCGGTGGGGGTGTTCGACGGTCGCCACGCCAACTCCGGCTGGCTCCAGGAGCTGCCGGACCCGATCACCAAGCTCACCTGGGGAAACGGGGCGCTCGTGTCGCCGGCCGACGCCTCCCGCTACGGCCTCACCGACGGGGATCTGGTGAGACTCGAGACCAGGGGCGCGGCCACGGATCTTCCGGTGGTGGTGCAGCCGGGTCAGGCTCCGGGCGTGGTGACCGTGGCCATGGGGTATGGCCGGCGCACCGGAGCCGTGGCCCGCGGCGTGGGCGCCAGCGTCTTCCCGCTGCTCGACGCCGGGTCGGGATCACCCCACCTCAGGTACGGCGTGGCTCTCAGCCCCCTGGGCCGCAGGGTGCCGCTTCCGTTCGCCCAGCGTCACGGCCGGCTCGAGGGACGCGACATCGTGCGTCATTTCAGCCTCGCCGACGACGCGGACAAGCTCCGGCGTCTCACGGCGCACCCGGTCGCCGAGCTGGCCTCTCTCTACCCGGACCAGAAATACCCCGAGCACAAGTGGGGCATGGCCATCGACCTGACCCGCTGCACCGGCTGCAGCACCTGCGTCATCGCCTGCCAGTCGGAGAACAACATCGCCTGCGTCGGGCCCGAGCAGGTGGTGAAGGGTCGGGAGATGCACTGGATGCGGATCGACCGCTACTACGAAGGTGGCGTCGACAACCCGTGGGTGTTGTTCCAGCCCATGCTGTGTCAGCAGTGCGACAACGCCCCGTGCGAGACCGTGTGCCCGGTGTACGCCACCAACCACAGCACCGACGGCCTCAACCAGATGGTGTACAACCGCTGCGTGGGCACCCGCTACTGCGGCAACAACTGTCCGTACCGGGTCCGCCGCTTCAACTTCCTCGAGTTCACGGCGTCCAAGCGTGAGCCCGAGAGCCTGGTCTTCAACCCCGAGGTGACCGTGCGGCCCCGCGGCGTGATGGAGAAGTGCACCTTCTGCATCCAGCGGATCCAGGACGCCAGGCAGAGGGCCAAGGTCGAGGGGCGCACGCTCGGGGACGGAGAGATCGTGCCCGCCTGTGCCGCGGCGTGTCCTGCCAGGGCGATCGTGTTCGGCGATCTGAAAGACCCGTCCAGCCGGGTGGCCCGGCTCTCGCTCGACGAACGCGGCTACAAGGTCCTCGAGGAGCTGGGCGCGAAGCCCTCGGTGACCTACCTGGCCCGGATCTCCAACTCCCTGGGAGGCAGAGGCTAGGATGGCCACCACGACCACGAGCCTCCCGCCGGAGCTGGTGCCGGAGCCTCTGTCGACCGGGCCCGTGACAGCCGGTTCCCTCGACGACCAGGTCCTGGCGTTTCCCGACCGTCCACCGCCGCTCAAGTGGTTCGTGGCACTGGCGTTCACGCTGGGCTGCTTCGCCGTGGGGGCGCTGCTCATCGTCTACACGATCTGCACCGGGATCGGAGTGTGGGGCAACAACCGGCCGGTCTTCTGGGGTTTCGACATCATCAACTTCGTGTTCTGGATCGGGATCGGTCACGCAGGGACGCTCATCTCCGCCATCCTCTTCCTGTTCAGGGCCCGCTGGCGCAACGCCATCGCCCGCTTCGCCGAGGCGATGACGATCTTCGCGGTCATGTGCGCCGGGATCTTCCCGCTGATCCACGTGGGTCGTCCGTGGCTCGCCTTCTGGCTGTTCCCCTACCCGAACCAGCGGGGGATCTGGCCCAACTTCCGGTCGCCCCTGATGTGGGACGTGTTCGCCGTCAACACCTACTTCTCCGTGTCGCTGATGTTCTGGTACCTGGGGCTGGTGCCCGACCTCGCTTCGCTGAGGGACCGCACCAGGCCAGGCTTCCGCAAGGTGATCTACGCCATCCTGAGCCTGGGGTGGCGCGGCAGCGCCACCCACTGGCTCCACTTCGAGAAGGCGTACCTGCTGCTGGCCGGGCTCGCCACCGGGCTGGTCCTCTCCGTCCACAGCGTGGTGTCGTTCGATTTCGCCGTGTCGCTGGTGCCAGGGTGGCACATGACGATCTTCCCGCCCTACTTCGTGACCGGGGCCATCTTCGCCGGCTTCGCCATGGTGGTCATCGTGCTCGTGGTGGTCCGGGAGTCCATGGACCTCGGGAACCTCATCACCCTCCGGCACCTCGACCTGATGAACAAGGTCATCCTGGGCACCTCGTGCCTCATGGGCTACTCGTACCTGATGGAAGCGTTCACGGCCTGGTACAGCATGAACCCGTTCCTCCACCACACGTTCCGGCAGTACGTGGCCGGCACGTACTGGTGGGCCGGGTGGATCTGCATCGGCTGCAACATCCTGGCGCCGCAGCTCTTCTGGGTCCCGAAGTGGCGTCGGTCCTACCCGGTGATGCTGTTCGTCGCGCTGGCGGTCACGGTGGGCATGTGGTTCGAGCGGTTCGTCATCATCGTGATCTCGCTCTCCCAGGACTACCTGCCGTCGTCGTGGCACGTCTACTGGCCCACCCCGGTGGACTTCGGCATCCTGCTGGGATCGTTCGGGCTGTTCTTCAGCCTGGTCCTGCTGTTCGCCAGGGTCCTCCCGATCATCGCCACGACCGAGGTCAAGGCCGCGCTCCAGGGAGCGCAGCCGGGCCATGAGGGGGTGGCGTCGTGAGCGATCCGGTCCACGCCGTGGTCGGCCTCTTCGAGACGCCCCGGGCGCTCCTGGAGGCGATCGCCAGACTCCGGCCCCGCGGGCTCGGCCGGCTCGAGGCCTACACCCCCTACCCGGTCCACGGCATCGACCAGGCGCTGGGGTTGCGGCGGTCCCCGCTCCCGGGCATGGTGCTGGTGATGGGGATCGTGGGGACGGTCACCGCCTTCGCCTTCCAGTACTGGATCAGCGCCGTCGATTACCCGCTGATCACCGGCGGCAAGCCGGCCACCTCGTGGCAGGCGTTCGTTCCGATCATGTTCGAGGTGATGGTGCTGTTCGCCACGTTCACCGCCGGCCTGGGCATGCTGCTGCTGCTCAACAGACTCCCGGAGCTCGACCATCCGCTGCTGGGCTCGTCGTCGATGTCGGCGATCACCCGGGATCGTCTGGCGCTGGCCGTGGAGTCGGAGGGCGACGGGCTGGACGTGGCGGCGGCGCAGCGTGCCCTGACCGAGGCCGGGGCGGTCGCCGTGGAGGTGGTGGCCCGGCCCCCTGGGCCGTACACCGTCTCCATCGCCGCGGCTGCCGTTGCCGCGCTGGTCGCCGGAGTCGCCGTGGTGGCGGCCGGCCTGGGCACCTGGGTCGCCGTCAAGGCGTTCCCCGCGCTCCCCCCCATGGTCCACATGCTGGAGCAGCCGAGGCTCTCGGCCCAGGGCGGGTCCGGCTTCTTCGAGGACGGCCGGGCCGCCCGGCTCCCGGTGCCGGGCACCGTGGCGCGGGGACGCCTGCCCCACCCGTTCACCCGACAGGAAGAGGCTTCAGTGCTGGGCAACCCGCTGGCCCGGACCGGACCGGTGCTGGCGCTGGGCCGGCGGGTGTACGGCGAGCGCTGCCTGGTCTGTCACGGTTCCCTGGGCGACGGCAAGGCGCTCCTGTCCGCGGCGTACGGGGCCAAGCCGGCCAATCTCCACACGGCGGCGGCGCGCGCGCTGCCGGACGGCCAGATCTACCACGTGATCGTGGCGGGCAAGAACAGCATGCCCCCCTACGTCCGGGAGCTGTCCCAGGACGAGCGGTGGGCGGCGGTCCACTACGTGCGGGCCCTGCAGCGGGCCCAGAATGCGGAAGCGAGGGACTTCTAGGTGAACCCGAGCGAGACCGTGGAGCGCCGCCTGCTGGCCGTGGCCATGCTGGGGCTCATCGGCATGGTCTGCTCGTTCACCGTGCACGGCCCGGCCCGGTTCTGGGCGAACTTCCTGCTGTGGTTCCTGTTCCTCCTGACCGTGGCGTTGGGGTCGCTCTTCGTCGTGTCCCTGGAGCACCTGGTCGGCGCCCGCTGGAGCGTCCCGATCCGGCGGATTCCGGAGAGGATCTCCGGGCTCGTGGTGCCGCTGGTGCCGGCGGCGCTGCTGGCGCTCTTCTCCCTGCCGGTGCTCTACCCCTGGGCGCGGCCCGGCGCGGTACTCGCGCCGATCGTGGCCGCCAAGTCGGCGTGGCTGAACGTGCCGTTCTTCGCGTTCAGGGTCGTGGTCTGCTTCGCCCTGTGGCTCGTCTCGTACCGGGTCCTGGTGGGCAGCTCCCTCGAGCAGGACAGCTCCAGAGACCCGGCCTTGACGCTGAGGCTGCGCCGGTTCGCCCCGGTCTTCGCGATCTTCTTCGGGCTCACCGTGACCGTGGTGGCGTTCGACTGGATCTCCAGCCTCGAGCCGGAGTGGTACTCCGACATCCTGGGCGTGTACCTGTTCGCCGGCGCCTTCCTGGCCGGTCTGGCCGCCACGGTGCTGGGGGTCGCGTACCTGATCGGTCAAGGCAGGCTCCCCGGGGTGCGGCCGGACCACCTCTACAACCTCGGCGCCTTCCTCTTCGCCTTCACCGTGTTCTGGTCGTACATCGCGTTCGCCCAGTACCTCATCATGTGGTACGGCAACCTCCCCGAGGAGGTGTACTGGTACAAGCACCGGGTCCACGGGCCGTGGCAGACCGTGACGCTGATCCTGGCCATCGCGCACTTCCTGGTCCCTTTCCTGGCACTGATCCCCCGCGGCTCCAAGGGCGATCTGAAGACGCTCTGCCGCGTGGTCGGCCTGGTGCTCGGGGCGCACCTCTTGGACCTGTACTGGCTCATCTTCCCGGTTCTCGGGGCCGTGCCGCTCCTGTCGTGGCCCGAGCTGAGCTTCGCCATGTTCTTCCTGGGGTACGCCCTCCTGTGGGCCCGACGCGCCATGGCCCGGGGCGAGGACATGCCGGTGGGCGACCCGTTCCTGGCGGAAGGGCTGGCGTTTCACCTGTGAGGCTCGAGGAGTACACCAGCCAGGAGGAGCTGCGTCGCCTGGTCCAGGCGTTCCTCTCGATCGTCGTGGCCATCGCGCTGGCGACGCTGTTCCTGGTCATCGTGGTTCCCGGTCTCAGGGGGCTCCTGGTGCCGGCCCCCGGAGAGCCCGCCGTGCCCGCTGCCCGGACCGGCTGGCTCGACCTGACCGATTACCCCCCGATGAAGGGGTACACGGTGCCTCCGGTGGAGCCCCGGACGCTGCTGGTCTTCACCCCGGTGTTGCTGGAGCGGGGCGGGCAGCTGTACGACTCCAACTGCGTCCCCTGCCACGGCGTGAACGGACGCGGCGACGGCCCCGCGGCGGTCGGCTTGAACCCGAGGCCACGGGATCTCTCCAGGCCCGACGGCTGGAAGAACGGTCCTCGCCTCTCCGGGATCTTCACGACGCTGGAGAAGGGCATCCCGGGCTCCGCCATGGCGGCGTTCGAGGTTCTCTCGCCGCCGGACCGGATGGCGCTGGCCCACAAGGTACAGGCTCTGGCCGCCTTCCCGCGGCCCGACGAGGACCCGGCGGCGCTGGCGGCTCTGTCGGCCAGGCTGGCCACCGCGCCGGAGGTGGTCCCTCCCAGGATCCCGGTGAAGCAGGCCGAGGCGGCCCTGGTGAAGGAGGCGATCGAGCCTCCGGTGCTGTTCGGTGCGGCGCCCTTCACCGCGTCCCGGGCGGCGCGGCTCTGGAACAAGATCGTGATGGACCGGACCCGGGCGGCCGAGAGCTGGCGGAGCCTCCACGAGTCGCTGCTGGCGCAGATCCCCGACAGGAAGTGACGCCATGAGAACGGTGCCGACGATCGTCTGGCTCTGGCTGGCGCTGCCGGTCTTTGCCCCCGCCGGGGCCAGCCAGGCCGTCTCCCCCGGCGACGTGGGCGTCCAGGAGCGGCTCGGGCAGAAGGTCCCGCTGGACGTCCCGTTCCTCGACGAGCACGGGCGTGAGATCACGCTGCGGCAGCTGGCGGACCGGCCGGTGGTGCTGACCCTGAACTACTTCCGGTGCTCCGGCATCTGCACGCCGCTGTTGAACGGCCTGGTGGACGCGCTCAACGAGCTGAAGCTCGACCCTGACCGGACGTTCAGGGTGGTCACGGTGAGCTTCGACGAGCGCGACACGCCTCAGATCGCCCGGAAGAAGCGGGACAACCTGATCAAGCAGCTCAAGAGGCCGTTCTCGCCCTCGACCTGGCGGCTGCTGGTGGGCCGCACGGACGCGACGGGGGGGCGTCCGAGCTCCGTGGAGGCGTTGACCCGGGCCGTGGGGTTCCAGTACAGGAGCCAGGGGAAGGAGTTCGTGCATCCGGGGGTCGTCGTGGTGCTCTCTCCGACCGGGGTCGTGACGCGGTACATGTACGGCGTGAACTTCCCCGCCGCGGACCTGGAGATGGCGATCCGCGAGGCGACCAGGGGACAGGCCCGGCCCACCGTGATCAAGGCGCTCCAGTTCTGCACCGTCTACGACCCGGAGAGCCGTCAGCAGGTGTTCCGTCTGACCCGCCTGGTGGGGGCCGTCACCCTCGTGGGTCTGGCCCTCTTCGTCGTCATCCTCATCAGGGCCGGGAGGCCGGTCGCGAAGGGACCCGAATGAGTCAGCACGAACCAGCGGGAGCCGACGCCCGAAGCTACCTCGATCGGCAGGGAGCCGGAGGTCTCTGGTCGTGGATCGGCTCCGTCGACCACAAGCGGATCGGCGTTCTCTACCTGACGCTGATGGTGACCATGTTCTGGGTCGCCGTGACCATCGGCATCCTGATGCGGATCGAGCAGTGGACCGCGGGCCCCACGATCATGCAGCCGGCGACGTACAACGGCCTGTTCACGGTCCACGGCGTGATCATGATCTTCATGTTCGTGGTGCCGGGCCTGCCGGCCGTGTTCGGGAACTTCTTCCTTCCGATCCTGATCGGCGCTGGAGACGTCTCCTTTCCGAGAGTCAACCTGGCCTCGTGGTGGTTCTTCGTGACCGGCGCGCTGCTGGCGGTCCTCTCGCTGTTCACCGGCTCCGGCGCCCCGGACACCGGGTGGACGTTCTACGCTCCCTACAGTCTGCGGACGGGGACGAACGTGTCGCTGGCCGTGTTCGCGGCGTTCGTCCTGGGGATGTCGTCGATCCTGACCGGGATCAACTTCATCACGACGGTGCACCGGCTGCGGGCCCCCGGGATGACCTGGCACCGGATGCCGCTGTTCGTGTGGGCGCTCTACGCCACCGGGTGGATCCAGGTCATCGCGACGCCGATCATCGGCATCACCCTGCTCCTGGTGATCGCGGAGCGGTTCTTCGGCATCGGCGTGTTCGACCCGGCCAAGGGCGGCGACCCTCTCCTCTATCAGCACCTGTTCTGGATCTACTCGCACCCGGCGGTCTACGTGATGATCGTGCCGGCCATGGGGGCGATCACGGAGATCATCCCGACGTTCGCTCGCCGGACCATCTTCGGGTACAAGGCGATCGCGTACTCGTCTCTGGCCATCGCCGCCTTCGGGTCGATCGTCTGGGCCCACCACATGTTCACCTCGGGCATGGGCGAGGCGGCGAACCTGGTGTTCTCGCTCTTCACCTTCATCGTGGCCGTTCCCAGCGCCATCAAGGTGTTCAACTGGACCGCCACTCTCTACAGGGGGTCGATCGAGCTCGCCCCGCCGATGCTCTACGCCCTCACCTTCATCTTCCTCTTCTCTCTCGGCGGCCTCACCGGAGTGATGCAGGGCGCCCTGGCCCTGAACGTGCACCTCCACGACACCTACTTCATCGTGGGCCACTTCCACTACGTGATGTTCGGAGGGACCGGTTTCGCCTTCTTCGCGGCTCTGCTCTACTGGTTCCCCAAGATGTTCGGCCGCATGTACTGCAGGGCCACCGCCGTGGTCGCCTGGGTCCCCCTGTTCGTCGGGTTCAACCTGTTCTACTTCAGCATGCTGGTGCTGGGGCTGATGGGGATGCCCCGCCGGTACTTCGATCATCTGCCGCAGTTCCACACCGGGCACTCCGTGGCCACGGTGGGGGCGTTCGTCCTGGTGCTGGGACTGGCGATCTTCTTCGGGAACCTGGTGAAGGCGCTCTTCAGGGGCGAGCGGGCGCCGGCCGACCCCTGGGGCGGCCGCACCCTGGAATGGACCCTCTCCTCGCCGCCGCCCGTCGAGAACTTCGCGGCGATCCCCACGATCACCGGGGGCCCCTACGCGTACAATCCCGGGAGGAAGGCATGAGCGACCCGGTCCACGAGGCCCTGGACCACCGGGATCCCGAGGGCGCCCGGGTCGGCATGTGGCTGTTCCTCCTGACGGAGATGCTGCTGTTCGGCGGGCTCTTCCTGCTCTACGCGGTGTACAGGGGGCGCTATCCGCACGAGTTCGCCAGCGCCGGCAAGGAGCTGAGCCACGTGTTCGGCATCGCGAACACGTTCGTGCTGCTCACCTCCAGCCTGTCCGTGGCCTGCTGCCTCACGGCGCTGCAGAAGGGACAGAAGCGGCTCTGCATGACGCTCCTGGCCGTGACGGCGCTGCTGGCCGTTACCTTTCTCGTGAACAAGTGGCTCGAGTGGGGCGCCAAGATCCACCACGGGCTGTACCCCGGCGGGCCCGGTCTGATCGGACGCCCCCCCGGAGAGGTGCTGTTCTTCGGCCTCTACTACTCCACGACCGGCCTCCACGGCCTGCACGTACTGGCCGGTCTGATCGTGCTCGTGGTGGTGCTGGGGCTCGTGGCGGTCGACCGCGTCACCCCGGACGATCACGTGCTGCTCGAGAACGCGGGGCTCTACTGGCATCTGGTGGATGTCGTGTGGATCTTCATCCTGCCCCTCTTCTATCTGACGGTCTGACCGAATCGAGGAACGGTGCACATCGTCGAGTACCGGACGCTGATAGTCGTGTGGCTCGTGCTCGTGGGCCTGACGGCGGTGCTGGTGGCCGCGAGCTTCGTCTCGCCGGCGCTGGCCGTGCTGGCCATGCTGTTCATCACTCCGACCAAGGCCGGACTGGTGCTGTACATCTTCATGCACCTGAAGTACGAGGCGCCGCTGTTCAAGATCATGGTGCTCGTGGCCCTGGCCACTCTCGTGATCTTCATCGGAATGACCTTCCTGGACGTGGCGTTCCGCTAGGAGTCGACCGTGCCCTTCCTCGAGCAAGCTTCCAGCGTCAGCCAGAGCGTCGACTCGGTCTTCCTGTTC
The DNA here is from genome assembly GCA_016213885.1 of Candidatus Rifleibacteriota bacterium. GTDB lineage: Bacteria > Muiribacteriota > UBA6191 > JACPRK01 > JACQZM01 > JACQZM01. Next base: position 28,412 of record JACQZM010000245.1, read on the forward strand.
ATCTTCGCCGTGTCCGTGGCGTTCCTGCTCGCCATCACCTTCGCCATCGTCTACTTCGTGATCCGGTACAGCCGCTCGAGGAACCCGGAGCCGGTGGACATCGAAGGGAACTTCTGGCTGGAGCTCGTCTGGACCGTGGTGCCGCTGGGGCTCTTCCTGGTGATGTTCACCTTCGGCTGGACCAACTACCGCCAGCTGAAGGACCCGCCCCGGGACTCCATGGTCGTGGAGGTGACGGGCAAGCAGTGGGCCTGGTCGTTCAAGTACCCCAGCGGCCGCCAGACCAGCGAGCTGTACGTGGCGCTGGGCCGTCCGGTGAGGCTGGAGCTCAAGTCGTCGGATGTCATCCACGGCTTCTTCATCCCGGCGTTCCGCCTGAAGCTGGACGTGGTCCCCGGCGCCACCGGATCGCTCTGGTTCACACCGCTGCTGCTGGGATCGTTCGACATCCAGTGCTCCGTCATCTGCGGGGTTAACCACTCGTACATGCTCTCCAAGGTCCACGTGATGCCCGAAGCGGACTTCAAGACCTGGTATTTCTCCCGGGATGACGCGATGCGGCACAAGGACCCCGTGCCCGCGGCGTCGCCGTCGGCCTCCCCCGGGCCGCGACCCACGGTGGCGCCGGATGAGCCTCCGGCGCTGGCCATGCTGAAGAGGCACGACTGTCTCGAGTGCCACTCCGTGGACGGGAAGACCGGCGTGGGGCCCACGTTCAAGGGGCTCTTCGGAAGCGTCCAGGAGTTCGTGGTGGGCGAAGCGACCACGAAGACCCTGGTGGACGAGACGGTGCTGATCCAGGGGATCACCGATCCGGGGGTGAGGCTCATGAAGGGGTATCCGCCGGTGATGCCGAAGCGGGAGCTGAGCCGGCAGGAGCTGGTCGCCATCGTGACCTACCTCGAGTCGCTGGGGACGGTGCCCAAGCGATGACGCGCCGCGTTTCCCGGCTTCTGCCGCATGGGTGACGCCGTGTCGCCGAGCCGGCCGCCCGGGCTGCTGTCCGACCTGGTCCGCCTGGTCAGGCTGCCGCTATGCCTGGCCGTGACCGCCACGGCGGCAGGCGCCCACGTCCTGGCAGCGCAGCGGGTCGCCGGCAGCATCCTCGTGGTCGCCCCGGCGGTGCTGCTCTTGGCCTGCGGCGCCTCGGCGTTGAACCAGTGGCAGGAGCGGGCGATCGACCGGGCGATGCCGCGGACCCGGGACCGCCCCGTTCCGGCAGGCCGGATCGGACCGACCACGGCGCTGGTGCTGTCCGCGGGGTCGATCGCGGTCGGTCTCGCGGCGCTGGGTCTCGGCGCCGGCCCCGTCCCGGCGCTGCTCGGAGCGGCGGCGATCGGCTGGTACAACGGGCTCTACACGGCGCTGAAGAGGGTCACGGCGTTCGCCGTGGTGCCCGGAGCCGTGGTGGGCGCCATCCCTCCGGCCATCGGATGGGTCGCCGCGGGCCAGCCTCTGGACCTGCGGCTGGCGGCCATCGCCTTCTTCTTCTGGGTGTGGCAGGTGCCGCACTTCTGGCTGCTGGTGCTGCGCTTCGGCGACGAGTATCGGGAGGCCGGTCTGCCGGTTCCGTCGGCGCGGCTGACGCCGATGCAGCTGACGCGGCTCGCTGCCACCTGGCTCTGTCTCGCCGCCGTCTGCGGCCTGCTGTTGCCGGTCTTCGGCGCTGTCCGCTCGTGGCCGGTCGTGGCGGCTCTGGCCCTGGCCGCCGCCGCGATGACCGGGCAGGGGTTGAAGCTGTTGACGCAGGGGCCGGCCGCCGGATCGGCGCCCGGCACCGTGGCCGCCGTGACCCGGCTGGTGCTGGCGGTGGCGCTGCTGATGGCTCTCGATCCGTACCTGGCCCGGTGACCGGTCGGCACGGCCATCGCCGACCCGGAGCCGGGAGAGCAGCCCCACGTCCACGGGATCGCCGTCGTGACCCTACTTCACCGGCTGGCCCATCGAATCGAGGATCACGACCGGCCCCGCGCCGACCTTCTTGAGGCCGTCTTCCACCTTGGACCGGTCGCCCACGACGAGGATCCGCATCTGCGAGGGAGCGGCGTAGCGGCGGGCCGTACCGTGGGCCTGCTCCAGGGAGATCTTCGCCAGCTCGTCCGGCTCGTTGGCCAGGTCGCTCACGGGGCGGTCGAGCACCCAGAGCAGCGCCACCGTCGAGGCCATGTCCTCCAGCTTCTCGAACGACTGGGCGTAGCCGCGGATCCGCTTGGCCTTCGCGTCGACCACTCCTGGGTGGTTATGGGGTGCCCGCCGTGGATCCCCCGGGTCTCCTTGACGAACTCCGCCACAGCCTCCCTGGTGACTTTGGTCTGGACGCCCCCCGCCGCTTGCCAGGAGCCGGCCTTCGACAGGAACGTGGGCCGTGAGAAGACCCCGTACGTGTAGCCCTTGTTCTCTCGCAGGTTCAGGTTGAGCCGGGCGGAGAACGTTCCACCCCAGATCGTGTCGACGATCTGGAGGGCGTGGTAGTCCGGGGCGCTCCTCGGGGTCCCCGGGAGGATGAGGCCCACCACCGACTGGGCCGCGTCCTGCCGGTCCACCAGGTAGATCGTTCCGGGTGCCGCCGGCGTGGGAGGCGGCACGGCCAGCGGCTCCACCGGAGCGCCGCTGAAGGAGCCGAACAGCTCTCTCGCCACCTGCTCGGCTTCCTCCAGCGTCACGTCTCCGGTCATGACCAGCGCCGCGTTGGAGGGAACGTAGAACCGCTTGTACAGATCCATGATATCCTGGGCCGTGATCGCCTTCAGGGTCTGCTCGGTCCCCAGGACCGAGTGACCGTAGGGATGATCGACGCCGAAGACGAGGCCCCGGAGGACCCGGCTGGCGATGCGGTTCGGGTCCTGCTGGGACTGGAGCAGGTCGTCCAGAGCCTTCTTCCGCTCTCGCTCCAGCTCCTCCGGCGGGAAAGTGGGGTGCTGCACCACGTCGGCCAGCACCTCCATGGCGGCCTTCCAGTTCCTCTTGAGAACGTTGACGGCCAGAAACGAGCCCTCGACGCCGTTGGTGTGCTCGATCCGCGTGCCCAGGCTCGCCAGCGTCTCTTCGATCTCCAGAGCCTTCCGCCCCTTGGTGCCCTTGTTCATCATCTGGACCGTCAAGAGCGACAGCCCCGCCTTGTCGGCCGGCTCCCGGCACGACCCGGTCTTCACGACGAAGTCGACGCTCACCTTGGGCAGATCGGGCCTCTCGATGACGAACAGCTCCAGCCCGTTGGCCAGAGACCTGGTCTTCACCTCCGGGGTCTTGAACGGTCGGTCCGGAGCCAGGTTCGGGGTCTTGGACCGGTCCAGCGCCACCTCCGGCGGTCGACTCGACCTCTCCGGCACGAACCGCACGGTGAGGCGCTTCTTGCCGTCCACGTACCGGGTCAAGCTGGCCTTCAGCGACTGAGCGGTGACCGCCCTGTAGCGAGCCACGTCGGCATCGAACATGTCCGGTCGGCCGAGATAGGTGTTGTAGAGCGCCAGTCGGTCCGCCTTGCCACCGAAGCCGCCGATCCGCTCGAGGCCCGTCACGAACGCGTACTCCAGCTTGTTCTTGGCCCGCTCGAGCTCGCCGGCCGTGGGACCGTCCGCGGCGAGCCGGTGGATCTCGGCGTCGACGACCTGCTCGATCTGCTCCAGGGCGACGCCGGGCCGCGCCGTGGCCTGGACCACGAAGGTACCGGCGATCTCCATGGTGCTGTCCTGGGACTCGATGGCGGAGCACAGCTGCTTGTCGTAGATCAGCGCCTTCTGGAGCCGGGACGAGAGCCCGTCGGCCAGGATCAGCGAGGCCAGATCCAGGTCCGCCTCGGCCGGATCGAAGTAGGGCACGCCGGGCCAGACCAGGTAGGTCCGCCCCAGGGGCACTCGGTCGGCCACGACGACGAGCTTGCTCTCGTCGAGCGTCACCGGCATCCGGGCCGGCCGGGCCAGCGCCGGACCCGGCGGGATGGAGCCGAAGTACGTCTGGATCCACGCCTTGGCCCGGCCGCGGTCGAAGTCGCCGGCCACGACCAGGGTCAGGTTGTTGGGCGTGTAGTAGGTCTTGAAGAACTCCTTCACGTCGTCCAGGGTCGCCGCGGTCAGGTCCTCGTGACTCCCGATCACGGTCCACGAGTAGGGGTGGCCGGGCGGAAAGAGGTTTTCCGGCACGAGCTCGTAAGATCGTCCGTAGGGCGTGTTCTCCAGGCCCTGGCGCCGCTCGTTCTTGACCACGTCTCGCTGGTTGTCGAGCTTCGCCTTGGTCATGGCGTCCAGGAGCCCGGTGATGCGATCGGACTCCAGCCAGAGCATCCGCTCCAGCGCTCCCGACGGCGCCGTCATGAAGTAGTTCGTGCGGTCCGTGTCGGTGGTGCCGTTGACCCCACCCTGGGCCAGGTTGGCCCCGACCTTTTCGGCCTGGGTCAGGTAGTTCCCGGGGGAGTTCTTCGATCCCTGGAACATCATGTGCTCGAACAGATGGGCGAACCCGGTCTTGCCGGCCCGCTCGTTCTTCGAGCCGACGTGGAACCACAGGTTGACGTGGACCACCGGAAGCTTCCGATCGACGTGGAGGATCACATCCAGACCGTTGGGCAGGGTGTACTTCTCGAAGTCGATCTTGGGCACCTGGGCCTCCGCGGCGAGGACCGGCCGGGTGGCCAGACAGGAGAGGACGAGGGCGACGGCGAGCAGCATCGGTCTGGACATGGGTGGGCTCCTTGATGGTCGGCTGACCGGCCCATCGTAGTTACAATCGCGGCCCAAGGTCAAGCCCGTCGCCCGGTCCAGGCGCCGCGGCGATCGAGGCGGCCGGCCGGCGGCGGGCCGGGCCCGACGATCGGCCCGGGACGTCAGAGGCGAGGCGCCCACGGTCGGTTCCGTGGACGCCTCGGTTCGAGCGGGCTGCCGCGACCTGCGAGCCGATCGGCAGGCTCCCTCCGGAGCGATGGACTAGTGAGCCGCTGGCGCCGGTGACGCCGCTGCCGCTGCGCTGTCGGTCGTCTGGGCCGGAGCCGGTGGGGCCGCGGGTGGGGCCACCGGCACGGGGGATCCGACCGGGGCCGCCTCGGAGCGGGACTCCGGGGCCGCGCCAACGGCCGGATCGGGAACCGCGGCAGGGGAGATCTCGCGCTGCCTGGCCGACGCGCTCGGCCTGGCCGCTCCGTCGGCCGCGGCGTCGGCCGCTGCCCGCAGGCTCCGTACCTCTGCCTGGAGCCGCCGCAGCGGCTCGGTCAGGGCGGCCTTCAGACCTCCCGCTCGCCGGGCCGGCGCCGGGACCAGCTCTCTGGCCGGCGCGGCCGGCTCTTCGGCCACGGCCGGCGGCTCCGCAGACGGAGGCGGTGCTGCCGCCTCGACGACCGCGGACTCCGGGGCCGGGGAGTGGACCCTCGCCTTGCGCTTGAGCCTCTTGCCCGGTCTGAACGGCTCGGCGTGGGTCCTGCGCGTCCCCTGCGTCAGATCGGATCCGTCGGCGGTCGCCTCGACCGGCGCCAGGGGAGGAGCCACCGGGGCGGTCGAGTCCACCCTGCTGGCCAGGCCACCTGCCGGATGCGGGGGCGAGCCGGTGGCCAGCTCAGGAGGCGCCACGGCGTTCTCCGGCGACAGCGATCGGGCCTCGACCGGTGCCGCCGCCTTGCCTCCCCTGGCCCTCGAGCGCACCGGCGCAGGCCTCGCCGGCGGCACGACCTCGCCCGCCAGCATGGCATCGGTGCCACGGCCGGCGCCGGCTTCCTGGATCGCCGGGGCTTTCCTGGGGCTCAGGGCGCTCGAGTGGGCGTCTCGCTTCGACCTGGCGTGGGCCTTGGCCAGGGCCATCGGCGCGTGACCGCCGACCGCCGCGGGGCTGGCCGCCGCCGAGGCGACCGGTTTCGGCCTGCCGTCCTCGATGACGTACACCGAGGAGAGGCTCGCGGTACCCCAGATCCCCCACAGGACGACCTGGACGACGGCGAGCTCCACGGGCATGCAGGCCCACAGGTCCGTGTCCTTGTTGGTCTTGCGGTTCTCCAGCCAGTGCTTGAAAGCCACTGTTCCCACGATGGCCGTGGTGAAGAACAGAAGCACGAAGCTGTAACGAAGAACGGGTGGTAGAGAGTGAACGGACGAAAGGACGAGCTTGAATATGTCGAGCATGGCGTCTCCTCAACGGTTAGATCGACCGAACAGGATCGTTACCGAAGAGGAATTTCTTGTGCGATCGCCGTGCTCGAGCGCCGGAACGTCAGAGCGGCGAGAACCCGCCGGCGGCCCAGTAGTCGTCCTTCAGCGTCTCCTGCTGCCTGAGCAGCGCCTCGTAGTGACCCGATTCCCAGTCGGAGAGCTCCGCGAAGAACGCCTTGACCGTGGCGTCGGCGGACTCCTGGGCCAGCTTGCCGTAGTGCTGCACCGCCGAGAGCTCGAGCCCGATCGCGATCGAGAGGGCGCTCATCTCGTAGTGGGCCTCTTTGACCCGGCTCATGAGGGCCGTGGAGAAGATAGGGCTCGCGCCGGAGAACTCGGCTCTGTGGCCGAGCCTGGCGTTCTCGTCGGGCTTGCCGGTCGAGATCAGCGCCTGGTACTGCGTCTTCAGGAACTGCAGGTGATCCAGCTCTTCCTGGGCCAGGGCGCGGAAAGCGCTCTTGCCCTGCTCGTCCGACGTGTTCTCGGCAGCCATCATGTAGAAGTGGTAGCCGTCGCTCTCGGCCACCATGGCCTGCTCGAGCCCTTCGGTGAGGTGCGGTGCCACAGGATCCATGAACGACTCCTTCCCCGGCGGGGGGTCAACGGTTTCTCGGGGTGTCGCGAGCCTGCTCACGCCTCCCGAGGGCACCCTCTAGCCCGCTTCCAGGTCGAACTCCTGCACGTCGAACCAGCAGCCCGAGCCGGTGACCGAGTCGATCTGGGCCTGCACGATCGCCAGGTGCCCCTCTTCGATCTCCACGAACCGGGCGAACAGGTTCTGACCCTCCGGGGGCAGCTCCGAGACCATCTTCCGGTAGAAACCCGAGGTCTCCCGCTCTGCCGCCAGCGCTTTCTTCAGCCACTCCACCTCCGTGGTCTGGAGGGCTGGCGCGCCGATTCCCGCCTCGAGGCGGTCCAGGGTGGCCTTGATCCTCCGGGCGCTCGGCACCACGGTCTTGAGTTCCAGCGGCTGCACGTGGCCTGTCCTCTGCCACTCGTCCAGCCGGGACCGAAGGTAGGCGATGTGGTCCTGCTCCTCCTTGGCCAGGGTCACGAACACCTTCCGGGCCAGCGGGTCCGTGGACTCTCTGGCCGCGGCCTCGTAGGTCTCGAACACGTTGGACTCGAAGTCGAGCGCGGTCTTGAGGGCGGTCTGCAGGTCCATCTCATCTCCTTAGGGTCGGTGGCCGTCGGCCCCGGGATCGAGCCGGGGCGCGCCTTCCGCGGGGCTCGTCAGTGCTCGTGGTCGTGGTCGTGGGCCAGCGGAGTGCCTTGCCAGGCCGGAGCGTCCGCGAAGGGCGAGAGCTCCCTCAGGCGGTTCGTGACGCCGGGAAGCTGCTGGATCACGTAGTCTATCTCGTCCTCGGTGTTGAAGCGGCTCAGGCTGAACCGGATCGACCCGTGGGCCGCGGTGAACGGCACGCCCATCGCTCGCATGACGTGGCTCGGCTCGAGGGAGCCGGAGGCGCAGGCCGATCCGGACGAGGCGCAGATCCCCAGGTCGTCGAGCATCAGGAGGATCGCCTCCCCCTCGATGAACTCGAAGCTCACGTTGAGCGTGTTGGGCAGACGGTCCTTGCCGTTGACCCGCACGTCCTTGCAGCTGGCCACGATGCCGCGCTCGAGCTTGTCCCTGAGGTGACGCACCCGGGTGTTCTCGTCGCTCATCCAGGTCGACGCCAGCGCCGCCGCCCTGCCCAGCCCGACGACGCCGGGAACGTTCTCCGTGCCGGCCCTCCGGCCCTTCTCCTGGTGCCCCCCCAGGATCAGCGGAGCCAGCTTGGTGCCCTTTCGCACGTACAGCACACCCACACCCTTGGGGGCGTGGAGCTTGTGGCCCGAGACGGTGAGCAGGTCGACGGGCACCCGGGACACGTCGATCGGGATCTTGCCCGCGGCCTGCACCGCGTCGGTGTGGAAGACCGACCCCTTCGCCTTCACGATCTGGGCGACCTTCTCGATCGGGAAGATGACCCCGGTCTCGTTGTTGGCCCACATCACGCTCACGAGGGCCGTGTCGGGCGTGATCGACTGCTCGAGCTCGTCCAGGTCCAGGGCGCCCGATCCGTCCACCGTCAGCTCCGTCAACTGGTAGCCGTTCTTCTGGTAGTGGTGGAACACCTCCCGGACCGCCGGGTGCTCCACCCGGGTGGTGATCAGGTGCCGCTTGCGGCCGGCCAGCGCCTCGATGGTGCCGCGGATCGCCAGGTTGTCGCTCTCCGAACCGCCGCCGGTGAAGACGATCTCGCCGGGAGACGCGCCGAGGAGCCCGGCGATCTCCTGTCGGGCCTGGTCCACGTGTCTCATCACACCCCCGCCGAAGGTGTGCATGCTGGACGGATTGCCGTAGTAGTCGTTGAAGAACGGCAGGATCGCCTCGACGACCTCCGGGGCGACCTTCGTGGTGGCGTTGTTGTCCAGGTAGATCTGTCTCATCTCACGCCTCGATGACGTTCAGGTCGGGCAGCACGAACTCCCGGAGCTTCGCCTGGACCACATCGCGCAGGGTGAACGAAGCCACCCTGCAGTGGGAGCAGGTGCCGCGGAGCGCCACGATGACGTTGTTGCCTTCCATGTCCACCAGCTCGATGTCGCCGCCGTCCATCTTCAGGACCGGGCGGATCTCCCGCTCGATCGTCTCCTGGACCAGCAGGATCTTCTGGATGTTGGAGAGCCGATTCCCTGGGGGCGGCCGGGGCGGCTCCGAGGCCTGGCCGCTGACCCGGGAGATGATCTACCGGATCTTGTCGTGACAG
>JACQZM010000222.1 GCA_016213885.1 Candidatus Rifleibacteriota bacterium
CTGGAGCTGCGCCGGCGGCTGGGACTGCGTCGGCGGCTGGGACTGCGTCGGCGGCTGGACCGGCCACGGTGCCGGGTGGTGAAGCTCCAGGCCGCCTTGCCCGGTGAGCACCAGCCCGGCCAGGGCAGACTGGGCGCTGTCCGGTCGAGCCGACGGCTCCGGCGAGAGGACCGACCGGATCAGCTGCACCAGCGCCGGAGGCCCATCGAGCGGGATGAACTCCATCGCGGCCTTCTGGGCCAGCAACAGCTCCGGCGTGGGCGAGCTGTACGGGAACCGGCCGGCCAGCGCCCGGTAGAGGATGACCCCGGCGGCGAACAGATCGGCCCTGAAGTCGCCAAGCTCGCCGAACTGCTGCTCCGGCGCCAGGTACTGGTACAGCTCGGGCTGCGTCTCGTCGTCGAGCCAGAACCCCGCGTCGGTGAGCCGCAGCGGCCCGCCGGGAAGCCGGATCAAGTTCGTCGGCTTCAAGCTCTGGACGTAGACCCCCCTGGAGTGGACGTCCGCCAGCAGGTTCAAGACGTCCCGGGCCAGCGAGACCGCATCTTCCAGCGGCAACGCCTGGCCCTGGCCGAGCCGCTCGGCCAGCGACAGCCCCTGGACGTACTCGCGGACCACCAGCGCCCTGGGTTCGCCCGTATCGGTCGTGTACGACGCGTCGAGGATCGGCACCAGGAACGAGCTGCCGAACAGCTTGAGCACCACCGGTACGCCGGCAGGCCCGAACGCCTGGTGCGTCTCGTAGACGGCACCTGCCTTGAGGAGCCGGCCGACTCGATAGAGGCCGACGGTCTGCCCGGGGTTCAGCGGCATGGTGTTGGCTGGGTAAAGGGGCCTGGCCGAGAGCCCCACGGGCCGGGGCCGTAAGCCCGCAGGCCGGATCGGAGGGGCGGCCGACCCGGGTCGATCCGGAACGACCGGTCCGGAGGATCGGCGGTCGGGCCACGGGGTACCGCGTCGCCGTTGTGGACCCGCTCCGCCGATCCGCTCCGTCGCGCCTACTGGCCGCCCTTGTCCTTGTCCTTGTCCTTCTCGCCGGACTTGTCTTCGAGGAGGCCCATCTCCGCCTTCAGCTTCGACAGCTCGTCATCGATGAGGAGCGTGTCGCGGTCCACCTCGGCCTCGTCCAGCTTGCTCTTGAGCTTGTCCTCGGAGAGCTCCAGCATGACGCCGGCCTTGATCTCCATGTCCTCGATCTTCTCGGCGATCCTGTCGAACTCGGCGAACGAGGTGGGGATCTTCATGTCCGAGGCGGTCTGGGAGATCTGGCGGGTGGTCTCGGCCACCTTCTTTCTGGTGAGGAGCACCGCTCTCTGGGCCTTGGCGCTCTCGATCTTCTTCTCCATCAACTCGAGCGCCTGCCTCAGCTGGGCCACGGCGGCCTTCTGCTTCTCCAGCTCCTTGCCGTAGGCCTCGGCCATCTCGTTGGACGCCTTGTGCCTGACCAGCGCCTGCTTGGCCAGGTTCTCGTCGCCCCGCTGCAGGGCCAGTTGCGCCTTCTCGCGCCAGCGGGCCGCCTCGGTGCGGGTCTCGGTGACCCGCCGCTCCATCTTCTTCTCGTCGACCATGGCCTGGGCGACCTGCTCCTTGGCCTCCCGCTGCCCCTCTTTCATGTCGGCGATGATCTGGTTCAACGTCTTCTCAGGATCCTCGGCCGCATCGAGCAGGGCGTTGATGTTGGCCTTGATCATCCGCGAGAGCCTGGAAAACACACCCATTGTCCCACAGCCTCCTTCTGGCACCGGGGTTTCGAGTCACCCCCGGCGACGTCCCGACAGGCGCTCCTACCTTACCAGAAAGACACGCGCCGCTCCAGTACTAGATCAAGCGCTTCAGAGGAGACCGGGTGTCCTGCGCGGACAACCCCATCTCCCGGATCATGACCTCCAGCTCGGAGCGGCCGACCCCCAGGCTGCTCGCGACCTTGTCCAGATCCCTTCCCCATTCGGCCAGCGCCCGGTTCACCAGCTTGCGACGGAACCGGGCCGTGCGCTCGGCCAGGCTCAGGCCCACCGCGTCTTCCTCGGCGTCGACCAGCCTGGGAGGAGGCAGGTGCTCCGGCCGTATCGTCGACTCCGTGACGCGGTAGGCCAGGCGCTCCACGTAGTGCTTCAGCTCCCTCACGTTTCCGTGCCAGGGGTAGGTCTTGAGCGTCTCGAGGGCTTCCGGAGCGAACTCTTTCGGCGTCACGCCGGTGATCTCCTGGGAGATGGCGTTGAGGAAGTGGGCCGCCAGCATCGGGACGTCGTCGGGCCGTTCACGGAGCGGCGGCAGCCGGATCGTCTCGAACGCCAGCCGGTCGTACAGGTCTTCGCGGAACCGCCCCCGGCGCATCTCCGCCTCCAGGTCGGCGTTGGTCGCGGCGATGATCCGGACGTCCACCTTGATCGTCTGGGTGCCGCCGACCCGTTCGAACTGCTGGTACTCGAGCACCCTGAGCACCTTCTGCTGGAACTCCAGCGGCATGTTGCCCACCTCGTCCAGAAAGAGGGTGCCCCGGCTGGCCATCTCGAACCGCCCCCGCCGGAACGGCGCCCCGGGGTAGCAGTTCTCCTCCTGGCCGAACAGCTCGCACTCCAGCAGCCCCTCCGCCAGGGCGGCGCAGTTCACCGTGACGAACGGTCCGCCGCGTCGAGGGCTCGCCTTGTGGATCGCAGCGGCGATGAGCTCCTTGCCCGTGCCGCGCTCCCCCCGGATGAGCACCGGCCTGGGGATCTGGGCCAGCTTCTCCACCAGGGCCAGAGTCTCCTTCAACGTGGTGCCGACGATGGAGTAGCGGCGGTAGAGCTCCTCCTTGTAGAAGTCGACCTGGCCCTTCAGGTCCCGGTTCTCCTCCTTCAGCGACCGGTTCTCGCCGAGGATCGCCAGCAGACGCTGGGCCTTGGCCAGGGCGATCTCCACGTTGTCCTCGAAATCCCGGTCTTTCTCCAGGAAGTCCGCCGCCCCGAGCGTCATCGCCTCCACCGCGATGGCCACGGTCCCCTGCCCGGTCAGAAAGACCACGGGCAGCTCCGGGACCAGCGCCTTGATCTCGCGGAACGCCTCCAGACCGTTCTTCCGGCGACGGCCGAAGTCGTAGTCCAGGATGACCAGCGCGAACCCCGACGGCTCCGCCTTCACCCGGGCCACGGCTTCCTCTCCCCGGGCCACGCACACCGTGTCGAAACCGCGGTCGTTGCAGATGCTGGCGATGCTCCGGGTCACTTCCGGCTGGTCGTCGGCGATGAGGATGCGCATGGCGGGATTCGCGGACCTGGGCGGAAAGACGATCCCGCCAGGCCCTGACAGAGTATCACCGAGAACAGAACAGATTTCAACCAAAGACCCGGCGCCTCGCCGGGTCCGAGTCGCGCCCCCGAGCGCGACCTCAATCCGGATCCCTTCCTCTTTGTTCTCTCTCCCGAGCGCGACCTCAATCCGGATCCCTTCCTCTTTGTTCTCTCCCCCGAGCGCGACTTCGGGTGAATCCCCTCCACTTCCATCGTGACCTTGGATCCAGGCCGCCGCTTCGTCACGAGCCAAGCTCTGCGAAACAGGTGGGGGATCCTGGCGGCGCCCGACCGGGTCCGATCGGCCGCCAGGCTCGACCCGACGGCGTGAACGCTCCTGCCCGGCCTCAGGCCAGCTCGTCCACCAGCAGCGCCTCCGGCTCGGCCACCACCAGCGGCCGGGACCAGAGTCCCGTGGGCGCCGACTTGGCCTCCAGGTCCATGGGGATGCGAGCCGTGAACCGGGCGCCCTGGCCCCAGCGTCCCTCCACCTCCAGAACGCCGCCGTGGTCGGCCACGATCCGGCGCGAGATGGCGAGCCCCAGCCCGCTTCCGGCCGGCTTGGTGGTGAACCCGGGCCTGAAGACCTCCTGGATGCTGGTGGGATGGATGCCCGGCCCGTTGTCCTCCACGGACACGAGCACCTCCCGGCTGGCCGGGAGGCTCGCGGCCGTGACGATCACCAGCCCCTTCCTGGCAGCGTCGTCGCCGTAGCGCTCCGACAGAGCCTCCACGGCGTTGCCCACCAGGTTGTTGATCACCTCGGCGGTCCGCGCCTTGTCGACCCTCACCAGAGGCATCCCGGGCTGGACCTGGAGCTTGATCCGCGCCCGCCCCTTGTGGACCGTCCGGAGCCTGGCCACGAGCCGGTGGAGCGCCTCACCCACGTCCACCTCCACGGGCTTCAGGCTCTCCGGGCGGACGACCCGGAGGATCGCCACGAGCAGAGCGTACAGATCTTCCTGGTCGGCCAGCGCCTCGTCGAGCTTCCTGGCCAGGGGTTCGCCGGCCAGCTCGCCCGACCGGACCGCCCGGGCCAGGCGCTTGAGGCGGCTGGCCGCCATGCCCACCCTGTTCTTCACCTGATGGCCCCGGCTGTACAGGTCCTCGTACGCCTCCACCGACGCCTGATCCACCAGCGCCTGGGCCAGTCCGAACAGCCCCACGCCCGCGCTGGCGCCGCCCTGCTCCGCGATCCGGCAGAACAGCCTGGCGCCCTGCTCGACGGTCTGTCTGTGGTAGAGCAGCTTGGCCAGGTTGCGGTGCACGTTCCGCGAGTTGGGCGCCGCGAGGAGCGCCTGCTCGAGGTGCTCCAGCGCCTGCTGGTCGTTTCCACTCTGGAGGTAGAGGGCGCCGAGATTGTTGTGCGCCGTGGAGAAGCCGGGCTCCAGGGCCAGCCCCTTGCGGTACGCCTCGATCGCGTCGGGGTACCGGTCCGGCAGGTCGTCGTAGAGGCTTCCCAGGAGGAACCAGGCCCGGGCGAGCTGCCGTCTCTTGACCTCGTCCTCCGAGACCGGCAGCTCCAGGACCTCCCTGAGAGTCTCGATCGCCTCCTGCCGGTGCGCCGGGTCACGGGGCCGCTCCTGGGCGAAGAAGGTGGCCAGCCGGAGCGCCCCCTCGACCCAGTCGGGGGCCAGCCGGGGCACGGCCCTGTAGTGCCCCACCACCTCGTCCCTCTTGCCGAGCCGCTCCAGCGCCAGCCCCGCGTTGAGGTGGAGCCTCGGGTCGTCCGGCGCGAGCTCCAGCGCCCTCTTCAGCCACTCCAGCGCCTCCTCTGGCCTGCCGGCCCCCAGCGCCGCGGCCCCGAGGTTCGCAAGCAGCGAGGCCCTCGCAGCCTTCGAGACGCCGGGCGAACCGGCCGGCGGCCAGGCCTGCTCCACCCGACCCAGCGCGGCCAGCGCCTCGTCGTACCGCCCCGCTGCGAGGTGGTGGGCGCCGACCTGGAACAGCGACTCGGCATGGTCCGGATCCCTCTCGAGCGCGGCCAGAAAACACTCCAGCGCCTCGACGGTCCGGCCAAGCTCCTTCAGCACGAGGCCCAGGTTGTAGCGGGGCTCCGTCGCCTCGGGCTTGAGCCGCACCACCTCCCTCAGCTGGGAGCAGGCTTCGTCGAGCCTCCCGCTTCTGAACAGGGCGATGGCCAGGTTGTTTCGGGCTTCCGGGCTGGGCTCGCGGGCGAGCGCCGCGGTGTAGTGGTGGATCGCGGCTGGATAGTCCCGCCGGTCCAGCGCCTCGCGGCCCGCGGTGAACGGGGAGCTCGATCGGGCAGCCGGGCGCCCGGCCCTGTGTCTCGTGCTGCCGGACATCGGAGAGCTACCTGGCGGGCCGGTCCGGTGGCCGGTCCGATCCGCCCTTGTCCCTGGCCTTGCGGACCCTGGTGTAGTAGTTGGACCTGGTGAGGCAGCGATTCCGGTGGTACGTGATCGACCGGCGCGAGAGGTCCACGTGGTACACCCGCTTCAGCAGCTCCCGGATCTCCACGTCGGTGTACGGGCGGGACCGCGCCTTCCGCGCGATCTCCTGGCTCTCCCTCAGGAGCACCAGGTTCTCCACGACCTTCGAGACCTTGTGGAAGAAGAACTTCATCGGCACGACCCCGCACGGGGTGACGATCGTCTTGTCCCGGATGAGCCGGCTCACGGTCGCCTCTTCCTCGAAGATCGCCTTGGCCGCCGCTGCCTGCGACAGCGGAAACAGATCGAGCGGGTTCCCGGTGAGCAGGTACTTGTACTGATACTTGAACAGGAACGCGATCAGGCGGTGAAGAACGTTCTTCCTCTGGTTGACCGCCCTCAACTGGTTCAAGAAGTCGCTCTGAGCCTTGGTCAGCTCGCCCTCCCCGGCGTCAGCCTCCGTGGTGATCCGGTACTTGGCGGCATAGACCGTGTCGTCCATCAGGTTGATCTTCACGTCCAGGGTGTCGCCCACCCGTCGAAACTCCGCGATCGGCCCGAACTTCTCCCGGTGCCGGCCAGCGCTCGGCTGGCGGGCCCCGACGGCCTCCACGCAGAACGAGTTGAGAACCTGGAGCTTCTCCACGAGCGCCCGCACCCTGGCGATCTCCGGCCGTGAGCAGGGGATCTTCCCGAGGATCGCCTCCTCGTCGAAGTCCAGCCCCAGGAAGCACTCCACGAAGGTCTCCCGGGCGACGCCGTACCGCTGGACGAACCGGGCCAGCTCCTCGGCCACCGGCCCCGTGTCGAACACCGATTCCGAGGGGGTGAACCTGAGGAAGTCCGCGTCATCCTCGCTGGTCGAGGTGACCGAGACCTCCGGCAGGGTGTCTCTCATCGTGGTGAGGAAGGCGGTGTAGCGCAGCACCGACAGGAGCTCGCCCACCGGAACTCCGTACTTCTTGGCGATCTCGTGCTTGCGGCCGATGGCGGCGCGGTTCAGAAAGTCGTGCTCCCAGTCCGGCTGGCGGGCGATGTTGTACTTCTTGAAGAAGTGCACCATCTCCTCGTCCTTGGTCTCCTCGTAGCGGTGCTGGGGCACGCGGCCCTTGAAGTGCACCTTCCGGACGATCCCCTTGTCCACCAGATCCCGGAACGTGGGATCCGACTCGAGACGCTCGATGAACTTCCTGAACTCGGCCTCGGACTGGTAATAGGTGTCGATCAGCGACCTCGGCAGCGGGCGAGGGGAGACGCCGAGCGTCGGCTTGACCCGGATATCTGGCCGGATGAACTTGGACATGATTCGATTCGGGGGAAGGCGGCCGTTCCAGCGGGTCCAGGATCGCCGGAGCATCGCTCGGTCCGGCGCCTCGGCGGAGGAGCCGTCCCGGGCCCCCGGTCGTCGCAGCAGGCTGCGGCATCACGCGGGTCCCGGGACAGTCTCCAAGATAGCACGGCCATGGTCATCTTGCATCGGGCGACGATCGATCGCTATACTGCCGCCATGCTCCATCTGCTCAAGATCGGCTGTCTCGTGGCGTTGCTCCTGGCGGCCTCCTCTCCGGCGCCCTCATCGTCTCCCACCTCGGCCCGGACGACGTCGCCCGCGCCTGCCCCGGCCGCGACGGTCGTCCCGGCTTCCGCCGTCGCCAGCCCCGGGACCACGGCCCCGTCGCCGGCATCGGCTTCACCCGCACCGGCCGCCTCCCCGGTGGTGCTGGTGCCGGGTCGCTCCCCGATCCTGGCGGTTCCCAGGGCCGGCGCCACCCCCGTGCCGCCGCTGCCCTCGGTGTCGCCGGTGCTGCAGCGGGCCATCGAAGAGCACCTGAAGGTGCTCCGGGACGAGAACGCTCCACAGCCGAAGCTCGACTCGGCCCAGCAGGCCGTGGACAAGCTGGTCGACAAGTAACCGGCGCTCCCGCCAGCGACCTCGATCCGGATCCTTTCCTCTTTCCTCTCTCTCCCGAGCGCGACTTCAATTCCATCCCCTCCACGTCCTCGGTGCCTCTGTAGCCAGGCCGCCGCCCGATCACAGGCCCGACTTCGCGAAACAGCCGGGGGATCCTGGCCGGCCCCTTCAGAATCCGCCGAGGAACACCGATGGAAGGTGTGAAGTGGACAACTTCCGCTTCATTTCCTCGTGTTTTGGAAGAAGATGGGACAAGTCCTGGCACTGTTTCGCACCCGGAGCGTACTGATCTACGTCATCGCCGTGCTGTGCGGCCTTGGTATCGGGGTCGGCTGCGGCCCACAACCGGACCTGCTGCTCCCCGAGCCGACCGCCCGCATCAAGGGGGTCGTGCTCGACCAGAACCTGGCGCGGGTGCCCGCGGCCAAGGTCTTCCTGGAGCCGGTCCGGAACCCGCCGTGTCGGTGCGACACGTACACCAAGGTGGACGGGTCGTTCGAGTTGCCGGGCATCTGCCCCGGGCTCTACGACGTGGTGGCGACCGCTCTGGTGGGCGGTGAGATCCTCCGGACCCGGCTGCGATTCATCCAGCTCTCGGCCGGACAGATCGCTCTGATCCCCGACCTGGTGCTGAAGGCCGGCAGCACCGTCACCGGCAGGGTGCTGCTGCAGGGCCGCGCCGACCACTCCGGCACCACCGTGACCCTGGTGGGGACCAACCGGACCGCCACCACGAACGCCACCGGCGACTACTCGGTCACCAACGTCGAGGAGGGCACGTACGCCGTCAACTACACCCACGACGGGTTCATCGAGAACACCATAGCCGCAGCGGCGGTGGGCCGGCACTTCGTGTTCGACAACCTGCCGCTTTCGACCTACTCGCTGACCCTCTGCAAGACCGACTTCTTCTGCAAGACCGTCGGACCGCTGACCATGGTGCCGGGATCGACCAGCCTGGTGGTGCCCCAGATCCAGCTGGACAGCCACCGGGTGGCCAACACCAGGACCCAGGCGTTCGAGCTCGAGCACTCCCCGAACGGCAGCCAGATCGTCCGGGCGAACAACGCCAGCCCGGCCGTCGGGGAGCTGGCGCTCACCGACCCGACGGTCCAGATCTTCGATCAGCTCCTGACCAGGGACGCGCACGTGACGCCGTTCGCCGGCCTCTCCTGGAGCCCCGACACCAGGGACCTGCTGTTCGTCCGGTCGTTCTCCTCGCCGGCGAGCACGTCGTCCATCGGCACGTGCCGCTCCGACGGGACCGGGGTGCGGAACCTGCTCCCGGTGGACACGCAGTACCTCCACCCGTCGTGGGCGCCGGACGGCCAGTCGTTCGTCTACTTTCTGAATCCGAACATCAGGAGGATGCTGGTCGACCGATCGACCGGGTCGCTGGTGGCGACGACGTCCACCTCGGCGATCATCGACACCCTCGCCGGAGTGGTGACGATGAGCGGGATGGAGTGGTCGCCCACCGGTCGGGTCTACTACTCGTACAGCCTGAACGGCGGGTCCGGGTTGCGATCCGCCGGGATCTTCACGGTGTTCTCCGCCGGCGGCGGGCGGCTCCAGATCACGCCGCGCACCAGGGACAACCAGACCATCTCCACGCCGGAGTCGCCGACGCTGAGACCGGACGGCGCCAAGATCGCCTTTGCCTGGCGGGACCCGCCCGCGACGAACGAGCCGCCGAACGGCATCTACACGATGGACCTGGACGGAACCAACGCGACCCGGATCACCACGGTGCCGGGGATCAACCTGGACTGGGCGCCCGACGCGACCAGGGTCATCTTCACCAAGGCGCCCACGGATCCGCAGTTCTCCAACCGCATCCACGAGGTGCTGGTGCCCCGCTAGGAGCCAGGAGGCGCGACATGTTCTGGGGAAAGGCCGTGGTGAAGAAGAAAGCAGGTGCGAGGCTCAAGGTGTGCCCGCTCGTCTCGAGCCCATGCCTTCGAGAGCAGTGCCAGATGTACCGCAAGACCGTGACGAGCGCGGGGTACTGCGGTCTGGCCGCGCGCGACCAGGAGGAGTGCTTCAAGGTCGAATACGAGTCGGAGGATGAGGACTAGCCCTCCGGTGGCGGTGCTCAGGAGAAGGTCGTCGATGAGGCCACGGGATCCACGGGACAACGACTGGGGGGGGCGCCCGGCGGGGCGCTCCGGGCTCCGGGTCGGCGGTCGCCTGTCGAGCCGGCGCGTTCGCGTCGCTCTGGCCGCCGGCTGGATTTTCTGGGTCGCTCTCGTCCTGGGCTCCACCGGGGCCCCGGCCGAGGGCGGGACCAGGGGAAAGTGGTACAGCCGCGCCGAGCTGGAGCGAGACCGGCCGGAGCGGGATCGCGGCCGGGCCAGCGCCCGGACCGATCCGGTCGACCCGGACGAGGAAGAGCCCCGTGCCACCCGCCGGCGGGTCGGCCCGAGTCGCTCCAGGGGCCGAGAAGCCCGGGCGAGGGAGCCGGAAGATACGGGACGTGGCCACTCCGCGACCGGAAACGGGAGCGGCGGCACCGACGACCACGACGGACCCCACGGCGACCCGAGGATGATCCCGGTCTCGGAGATCTGTGTGGTGGGCAACTCCGTGATTCCGCCGGACGAGATGTCGGCGATGGTCGACCGCTACGAGGGACGGTCGTGCTCCCTGAGCCAGCTGAAACGGCTGGCGCTGGAGATCTCCAGGGCCTACCACAACCGGGGGTTCTACCTGGCCCGGGCGTTCCTGCCGGCCCAGGAGCTCGACGGCGGGATCGTCCGGATCCAGGTGGTGGAGGGGCGTCTGGGACGGGTCCTGGTGAGCGGCAACCACCACGACGGCTCCGAGTTCCTCAGGGGCTTCTTCGCGCCGGAGCTCGACCTGGCGATCCAGAGGATGTCGCTGGAGCGGTCGGTGCTCCTGCTGAACCGGTTCACCGACCTGAACGTCCAGCTCGTGCTGGGCCCGGGGCTGAAGGAGGGCACCTCCGACGCCCACCTGAAGGTGTGCGACTCCCGGCCGCTCCACGTGGAGCTCGACGTGGACAACTACGGGAGCCGGCTCCTCGGCGAGGTTCGCGGCTGGCTCGGACTCCTGAAGGGAAGAGCGCTCTTCGAGGGGGAGCTGGT
>JACQZM010000437.1 GCA_016213885.1 Candidatus Rifleibacteriota bacterium
TGGAGCTGCAGCGCTCGCCGGTAGGCCTCCTCTGCTTCGGCGAGTCGGCCCATGCTGCGGAGCACGAGGCCCAGGTTGTTGCAGGCCTCGGCGTGAGTCGGCATGATCTCCAGCGACCGGCGGCAGCAGGCCTCGGCCTCGGCAGCGCGGCCCTGGGTGTGAAGGGCGGCGCCGAGATTGGCGTGGGCGGCGGCATCAGGCGCCAGCTCGACGACCCTCCGGCAGCAGTCCACGGCCTCGGCGATCCGACCCTGCTCCCGGAGGACCACCTCCAGGTTGCGGTGAGCCTCGACGAGGGTCGGCGCCAGCTGCAGCGCCCGGCGATAGCAGGCCTCGGCCTCTCGCGGCCTCCCCTGGGCCTGCAGGGCGAATCCCAGGTTGAAGTGGCCCGCCGTGTCGTCCGGCCCGAGGTCCAGCGCCTCGCGGAAACAGGCCTCGGCCTCGATCAGCCTCCCCTGGGCCTGCAGGGCGGCGCCGAGGTTGACGCGGGCTCCGGCCTGGTCCGGCTTCAGCTCCAGGACCCGGCGGTACAGCCGCTCCGCCTCCTGGACCCGACCTTGCACGTGCAGCCCCGCCGCGGTTCTGAACAGTTCGCTGACGGAGGGCGGCTGGGCCACCCCGGTCCAGGGGCCGATCGCCATGGACGATCGTCCCCGGTCCGCGGCGCCGCCGCCAGCCCCGGCGGTCGCCAGGGCCGGCGCACCGACCAGCGAGAGCAGCCGCTGACGCACCCGTTCGATCGCCGTCGTCCAGTCGCCGATGGAGGGCTGGCGGAACAGCAGCATCGTCGGATACCAGGGGCTGTCCTCGCGATCCAGGAGCCACCGCCAGTCCGGCGCGAACGGAACGAGCGTCCACACCGGTCTCGCCATCGCGCCGGCCAGGTGAGCCACCGCCGTGTCCACGGAGATCACCAGGTCGAGATGCTGCACAACGGCCGCCGTGTCGGCGAAATCGTCCAGGTCCGGCCCGAAGTCCACGAAGGGCGCCCTGTCGCCCAGGTCGAGAAGCTGCCGCGCCGCATCACCCTTCTGCAGGCTGAAGAACGCCGCGTCAGGAACCGTGGCCAGCCGCGAGAACAGCTCGAGGGAGCACGACCGGTTGCGGTCGTTCTTGTGCTCCGGACTGCCGGCCCAGACGACACCGACGCGGATCTTGCCGGGGACGCCGAGAATCCGCTGCCGCCACCGTTCGAGCCGGCCAGGTTCCGCCGAGAGGTACGGGACGGCGGAGGGGATGGTCTGCAGAGTCGTCTTCATGAGGCGTGGCAGGCTCAACATCGGCACGTGGTAGTGGTAGGGACCGGTCTTCTCGCCCTCGACGACCACCTGCGAGACGCCCTCGAGTCGCCCCAGGAGGGCCCTGAGAGGGTGCTTGCAGACCACGATGACCTCGACTCGCCCCGCGGCGAGGATCGGCAGGTAGCGACAGAACTGGATCGCGTCGCCGATGCCCTGCTCGGTCCAGACCATCAGGGTCTGACCTCGGAGGTCCTCTCCACGCCACAGAGGCCCCGGAGGGTCCAGCTTTCGGAGAGCCAGGTCCGGGTTCCTCCAGCGCCAGTCGTACTCCTCCCAGCCGTGCTCCAGGTCGCCGCCGAGCAGCAGCATGATCCCGAGGTTCCAGTGGGCGCTGCCGAAGTCGGGCTTGAGCTCCAGCGCCCGCCGGCAGGACTCCACGCCGGAATGCCACTGGCCCTGCTCCAGGAGGATGAGCCCCAGGTTGTTGTGAGCGTTGCAGTGAAGGGGATCGATCTCGAGGGCCCGCCGGTAGCACCTCTCCGCCTCGACGAGCCGCCCCTGGTCCCGGATCACGTTGCCCAGGTTGTTGCAGGCTCCGACGTGGTCCGGCGTGAGCTCCAGAGCCCTCCGGTAGCAGATCTCCGCCTCGGGCAGCCGTCGCTGGGCCTGTACGACGACCCCCAAATTGTAGTGGGCGTGGCCGCACCCCGGCATGAGCTCCACGGCCCGCCGGTGGGACGCCTCGGCCTCGACGAGCCGCCCCTGGTCCTGCAGGACGACCCCCAGGTTGCCGTGCGCCTCGGCGTGACCCGGTTCTAGCTCCAGCGTCCGGCGGTAGCAGGCCTCGGCCTCGGCCGGCCGCATCCGGGTCTGCACCACGACGCCCAGGTTGTAGTGAGCCTCCGTGTCGTCCGGCGCCAGCTCCAGCGCTCGCCGGCAGCACGCCTCGGCCTCGGCGGACCGCCCCTGGGCCTGCAGCACGACCCCGAGGTTGGCATGGGCCAGCACGAAGTCAGGCCTCAGCTCGAGAGCGCGCCGGTAGCAGGCCTCGGCCTCGACGGGCCGTCCCCGGGCCTGCAGCGCGACCCCGAGGTTCGCGTGGGCCTCGACGTGACCCGGCTCCAGCTCCAGGACTCTCCGGTAGCACGCCTCTGCCTCGTCGAGCGGGTCGTCCGCCCGGAGCGCCCTGGCCCCGGTGGGCGCGGCGTTGCCGCGACGTTGCTGGATGACGAACCCGAGGAGATAGAGCGTCCGGGCTCGGTCAGGATCGACCTCCAGCGCCCTACGGTACAGCCGCTCCGCCTCCTCGAGACGGCCCTGGCGCTGATGCGTCATGGCCGCCACGAGGAGGTGGTCTCCGGAGGGCGGAGCCGGAGCGGCTTCGTGGATGACGGCGCTGCCGGGCACTCGAGCCGGGACCGTCGATGACAACCGATGACGCACGCGCTCCATCACGGTCGCCCAGTCCCCGATGGCAGGCTGTCTGAACAGCCGCATCGTCGGATACCAGGGGCTGTCCTCACGCTCCAGGAGCCACCGCCAGTCCGGCGCGAACGGCACGAGCGTCCACACCTGCCTCGCCATCGCCCCGGCCAGGTGCGCCACCGCCGTGTCGACGGAGATCACCAGGTCGAGATGGTGGATGGCCGCCGCCGTGTCGGCGAAGTCGTCGAGCTCCGGTCCGAGATCGACGAACGGAACCAGACCCGGCCGCTCGAGAAGCTGACGCGCCGCGTCACCCTTCTGCAGGCTGAAGAAAGCGAGGCCAGGGACAGCGGTCAGACGGGAGAACAGATCGAGGGAGCACGATCGGTTGCGGTCGTTCTTGTGGACCGGGCTACCCGCCCAGACGACGCCGACCCGGAGCTGGCCCGGCACGGAGAGGATCCTCCGTCGCCACGACTCGAGCCGGGCCGGGTCCGCGCCGAGGTAAGGCACCGTGGACGGGATGGTCCAAACGGTGGTCTCGAGGAGGCCGGGCAGGCTCATCATCGGGATCTGGTAGTGGTAGGGGCCGGTATCGTCGCCCTCCACGATCACCCGCGAGACGCCTTCGAGCCGCTCCAGGAGGGCGCTCAGCGACCGCTGGCAGAGGAGCACCACGGTGGCCCCCCTGGCGGCGAGGAGCGGGACGTAGCGACAGAACTGGATCACGTCGCCGATGCCCTGCTCGGCCCAGACCAGGAGAGTCTTGCCACGGAGTTCCTCCCCCTTCCACAAAGGTCCCGGCAGATCGGGCTTGTGCAGGGAAAGGTCGTGGTTGCGCCACCGCCACTCGTACTCGACCCAGCCGCGGGCCAGATCGCCCTCGAGCAGGTGCATGATCCCCAGACCCCAGTGGCCGCCGGCGAACTCCGGTGCGAGCTCCAGAACGCGCCGGAAGCAGTCGGTCGCGAGGTGCCATCGACCTTGAGCCATCAGGGCGATGCCGAGGTTGCAGCGCGCCCTGGAGTGGGCCGGATCGATCTCGATCGCCCGCCGGTAGCTCAGCTCGGCCTCGGCCGGCTGGCCCTGCTCCAGCAGGACGTAGCCCAGCCCGTAGTGAGACTCGGCATGGGTCGGGTCGATCTCCACCGCCCGCCGGTAGCTCAGCTCGGCCTCGGCCAGCCTCCCCTGGTTCTTCAGAACGACCCCCAGGTTGAAGTGGGCCTCGGCGTAGTCGGGCTCCAGCTCCAGCGCCCTCCGGTAGCAGTCCACGGCCTGCTGCCATCCACCTCGTTCCATGAGGACGATGCCGAGGTTGTTGTGCGCCTTGATGTGGTCCGGCCGTATCTCCAGCGCCCGGCGGTAGCACTGCTCGGCCTCCGCCAGCTGGCCCAGGCCCCGGAGGACGTTGCCCAGGTTGTTCCAGGCCTCGAAGTAGTCCGGCTTCAGCTCCAGCGCCCGGCGGAAACAGGGTGCGGCCTCGGCCTGCCTGCCCTGGACCTGCAGGGCGATTCCCAGGTTGTAGTGGGCCTCCGTGTAGTCCGGCCTCAGTTCCAGCGCCCGGCGGTAGCACGCTTCGGCCTCGGCCGGCCGGCCCCGGGCCTGCAGGGCGACCCCGAGATTGCCGCGGGCCTCGACGTGGTCCGGCTCCAGCTCCAGCACCCGCCTGTAGCACCGCAGCGCCTCGTCCAGCCTCTGCTCCGTGGCCAGAGCCCCGCCGGGAGTGTCCGGAGAGCCGGCGGCCCAGCTCTGCTGGATCACGGTGCCCAGGAGGTACAGCGCCCGCACCTGATCGTGGTCGAGCTCCAGCACCTGGCGGTACAGGCGCTCCGCCTCCCCGAGGCGACCGCGCCTGTGGTGCTCCAGCGCCGCCTCCTGGAGGGCGCTGCCGGGGGGGTGATCCGTGACGTCCTGAAGGCCCAGGGAGTCGCGGCGTTGCCCTGGTCCGGTCGACGACAGCAGCTGCCGTCGCACCCGTTCCAGCACCGTCGGCCAGTCGCCGGCAGCGGGCTGTCGGAACAGCCGCATCGTCGGGTACCAGGGGCTGTCCTCCCGATCCAGGAGCCAACGCCAGTCGGGAACGAACGGGAGCAGCGTCCAGACCGGCCTGGCCATCGCGCCGGCCAGGTGGGCCACCGCCGTGTCCACGGAGATCACCAGGTCGCGATGGTGGATCGCCGCTGCCGTGTCGGCGAAGTCGGCGAGCTCCGGCCCGAGATCGACGAACGGCACCCCGGCCGGAGCGGTCAGGAGCTCCCGGGCCGCGGCGCCTTTCTGCAGGCTGAAGAACGCCGTGCCAGGGACAGGGGCCAGACGGCTGAACATCTCGAGGGAGCACGACCGGTTCCG
This sequence comes from Candidatus Rifleibacteriota bacterium, assembly GCA_016213885.1. Lineage (GTDB taxonomy): Bacteria > Muiribacteriota > UBA6191 > JACPRK01 > JACQZM01 > JACQZM01. The sequence goes on from JACQZM010000437.1 coordinate 5,016, forward strand.
GTCGTTCTTGTGGTCCGGGCTGCCGGCCCAGACGATGCCGACCCGGAACTTCGCCCCGACGGAGAGGATCCTCTGTCGCCAGGGTTCCAGCCGGCCCGGGTCCGCGTTCAGGTACGGGACCGTCGACGGGACGGTCTGGAGGGTCGTGCCGAACACGCCCGGGACGTTCAGGATGGGGACGTGATGATGGTACCGGTCCGGCCGGTCTCCCTCCACGACGACCTGCGAGACACCCTCGAGTCGGCGCAGCAGACTCTTCAGGGAGCGGTGACAGAGGAGGAGCACCCGGGCGCCCCTGGCGGCGAGGAGCGGAACGTAGCGACAGAACTGGACGACGTCGCCGATGCCCTGCTCTCCCCACACCAGCACGGTCAGACCGCGGGGATCCTCCCCCTTCCACAGAGGTCCCGGCAGGTCCAGCGGCCGCAGCTTCTGATCCGGGTTCCTCCATCGCCACTCGTACTCGGCCCAGCCAGGCTCCAGGTCGCCACCGAGCAGCAGCGTCATCCCCAGGTTGAAGTGGGCCCTCGCGAAGTCGGGCCGATGCTCCAGCGCCCGCCGGTAGCACCTCTGGGCGTCGACGAGCCGGCGCTGCTCGCAAAGGAGGTGACCCAGGTTGAAGTGGGCCTCCACGTAGTCCGGTCGGAGCTCCAGCGCCCTGCCGTAGCACCTCTGGGCTTCTTGCAGCAGCCCTTGGTCGTGCAGGATGACTCCCAGGTTGCACAGGACCTGGAAGCGATCCGGCTCGAGCTCCAGCGCCCTCCGGTAGCAGGCCGCCGCCTCGGCCAGACGGTTCCCGGAGTGCCGGGGGGCGTCGAAGTCAGGGGGACCGTTGCCGCGCACCGGCCTCCCTGGACCCCCCGGGCCCTCCGCGACCTGGCTCCGCTGGATGACGAGCCCCAGCAGGTGCAGCACCTGCGCCTGGTCCGGGTCGAGCTGCAGCACCTTTCGGCACAGCCTCTCCGCCTCCTCGAACCGATCGTGCCTGTGATGCTCCACCGCGGCCCTGAAGAGGTCGCTGCCCGCGCGATCGGTCGCGGCCGCCCCCGGCGCGCCGCCCCGGAACTGCACGGCCACCCGATCGCCCGCGAGCCCGATGGCGATCTCGCTGTCCTCGACCGCAGGACCGGGCGCGTCATCGCCGTCGGACCCGTGACGGACCGGTGGGACCGCGTCCGGGGCATCCACGGGGTCCGCGGCCGGGCCCGGATCGACCGGGTGGCCACCGGCCGGCGAGGCGGTCGACGAGAGCAGCTGCCGTCGCACCCTCTCGACGACGGCCGACCAGTCGCCGGCGACGGGCTGTCGGAACAGCCGCATCGTCGGGTACCAGGGGCTGTCCTCCCGATCCAGAAGCCATCGCCAGTCTGGAACGAACGCCAGCAGCGTCCAGACCGGCCTGGCCATCGCGCCGGCCAGGTGGGCCACCGCCGTGTCCACGGAGATCACCAGATCGAGATGGTGGATCGCCGCTGCCGTGTCGGCGAAGTCGGCGAGCTCAGGCGCGAGATCGACGAACGGCGCCGCGCCCCCTCGGTTCCCGAGCTCCCGGGCCGCGGCTCCCTTCTGCAGGCTGAAGAAGACGGCGCCCGGGATGTCGGCCAGACCGCGGAGATGCTCGAGCGGGCATGACCGCTGACCGTCGCTCTCGTGGTCCGGGCTGCCGGCCCAGACGACTCCGACCCGGAGCCCCGCCCGGACGGAGAGGATCCTCTGTCGCCACGGCTCGAGCCGGCCCGGGTCCGCGAAGAGGTAGGGGACCGCCGCGGGGACGGTCTGGAGCGTCGTTCCGAACACGCCCGGAACGCTCAGCATCGGGACGTGGTAGTGGTAGGGGCCGATCTCGTCACCCTCCGCGACGACCCGGGATACGCCCTCGAGTCGTTCCACCAGCGGCTTCAGCGGAGGCTGGCAGAGGAGGACCACCCGCGCACCCCTGGCGGCGAGGAGGCCAGCGTAGCGGCAGAACTGGATGACATCGCCGATGCCCTGCTCGGCCCAGACCAGCAGGGTGCGGCCCCGGAGATCCTCCCCGCGCCACCGGGCTCCCGGCAGGTCAGGCCTGCGCAGCCCGGGCTCCGGGTTCCGCCATCGCCACTCGTACTCGGCCCAGCCCTCTTCCAGGTTGCCGCCGAGGAGCAGCCCGAGCCCCAGGTTCCAGTGGGCGTTCGCGAACTCCGGTCTGATCTCCAGCGCCTGCCGGTAGCGTGCCTGGGCCTCCTCGAGGCGACCCTGCTCCAGCAGGGCGTTGCCCAGGTTGCAGAGGGCGTCGGAGCTGCGCGGCTCGAGCTCCAGCGCCTCGCGGCAGAGCTTCTCCGCCTCGTCGTGGCGCCCCTGGCGATGACGATCCATCGCGACCCGGAGAAGGTTGTCACCGGAGCGGTTGTTCATGGAGGCGGGGTCGCCCGGGGCCCGACCCTGGAGTGATGGCTGGTCGTCCGCGGGCAACGCCGGAGCGGCACCCGGTCTTGACCGGACCGGGAGGATCTTGGTGGAATGCTACCACGCGGTCGGCCCCCTGAGCCAATCGAGATGAGGGGTCCGATCGGAGGCGGACGGTCTTGTCCGAGGCCCCGGTCGGGCCCGGGTCCGGGTGGCGCCTCGGGCTCGAAACCGCCGGACCGGGGAGCCCGGATGCTATGCTAGCGCCGACGGGCGATTGGACCGGCGGCCCCAGGGCACCGGGGATCGCGAGGTATCTCGATGGTCTACGCGGCCTTGCCGATCGGTTCGAACTCCGGCTGGGGCGTTCTGGGCAAGCAGGTGGTGCTGGAGATGGCCCGGATCGCGCCCACCCGGCTCATCTTGCCGCCGGACCGCGCGCAGACCATCGACGACGAGATCGACAGCTTCCGGATTCGCCAGCTCCTGCCCACCGCGCAAGACCTGCAGCACCTCCAGGGGCCTGTCTGGCGTCTGCCCGGACCGGTGATCCAGGCCTGCTTCGGCCGGACTCTCGCTCCGTTCGTACCCCAGGTCCATCCGCCGTCCCAGGTGGGCTTCGCGGTCTTCGAGGAGAACATCCTGCCCCCGGCCACGATCCGGAGAGCCCGGGCCCTGTATCGCCATCTTGCCACCGGTTCGACCTACTGTGCCGACGTGTTGAGGCAGCACGGCCTGACCAGAGTCAGCGTCGTGCTGCACGGCGTCGACACCGGCCTGTTCCACCCGGCCCCCGAGCCCCGCGCCTTCCTGCAGGATCGGTTCGTCGTGTTCTCCGGAGGGAAGTTCGAGCTGCGCAAGGGGCAAGACCTGGTGATCCGGGCCTACAAGGTGCTGCAGGATCGGCATCGCGACGTGTTCCTGATCAACTCGTGGTTCAACTTCTGGCCCGAGTCGCGCGACACCATGGCGGCGTCCAGGTACATTTGCTACCAGCCGCCGGCCAGCAACGACTACATCGGCTGGATGAACGGACTGCTGGCCGCCAACGGCATCGACCCGGGCCGCGTCATCACCGTCGGGCCCCGCGACAACCGCCTGCTCCCCTCGGTGTACCACGCCTCGGACGTCGGGCTGTTCCCCAACCGCGTCGAGGGCGGCACCAACATGGTGCTCATGGAGTACCTCGCCTGCGGCAAGCCGGTGGTCGCGTCGTACAACTCGGGCCACAGGGATGTCCTCCGCAAGGAGTGCGCCGTCCTGATCGAGAAGCACCGGCCGATGCCCATCCAGGTCGGCGCCGAGATCGCCGCCAGCTGGTCCGATCCGGACCTGGACGAGACCATCGAGAAGCTGGAGTGGGCGTACCGGAACCGAGACCGTCTGGGGGAGATGGGGCGACAGGGGTCCGAGGACATGAAGCGGTTCCCCTGGAAACGGGTCGCCCAGGGACTGCTCGACGCCGTCGAGAAGTGACTCCGCCCGCCTCGGCCCCGGGCTTCTCGCGAGCCCTCGCGACGATCCAGGCGGTGCGGCCAGGATCCCCCGCCTGTCTTGCGGAGTCGGGCCTGTGAGCAGGCCTCGGCCTGGCTGCAGCGGGTCATTGTGCGGCAGGCTCTCTTGACCCGCGAAATCGTCGCGTCGTATCGTTGAGACCGTCCGACTCCCCGGTCCTTCTCCCTCGGCCGGGGACCTCCCGTGAGCCCGGAGCCGGGCCGGGTCCTTCGAGAACGCGCCCAAACGCCGGGCGAGGAAGGACGACATGAGCCTGATCGACATGGCCATAGGCGGTGGAAGCCGCCCCTGTTCGATGCGGCTCGATCTCGACCCCGGCCGTCCCAACGAGTCGCACGTGCTCGACCACGTCTCCAAGGGCATCTTCTACGAGCCCGACGTCTCCAACGTGTTCCTGCGGGTGCTGCGCGACGGCGATGTGGCGATCGATGTGGGGGGGAACTGCGGCTTCTTCACCATGCTTGCCGCCGCCCTGGTGGGGTCGAGAGGCCGGGTCCTGAGCGTGGAGCCCGACCCCGGGAACTGCGCACGGCTTCGCCACAATCGCGATCTGAACGCCTTCGACCACGTCAGCATCATCGAGCAGGCCGCGGCCGACAAGACCGGTCCCGTGGAGTTCTTCATCAACAGCGACGATAGCGGCGGAAGCGCGATGTGGGATCCGGGCCAGCTGCCCAACAACGTGAAGAGTCGGGAAGCGCCCAGGAAGATCTCTCTGCAGGCGACCACGATCGATGCGGAAGTCGTCCGCTCCGGCGTGTCGGAGGTGAAGCTGATCAAGATCGACACGGAGGGGGCGGAGCACACGGTTCTCCGGGGAGCCTCGTCTCTGATCGCCAGCAGGCGGGTGCCGTTCGTCGTGTGTGAGCTGCATCCGTTCGGGCTCGAGAAGATGGGTAGCAGCCCGTCGGCTCTCCGGAGGCACATGGGGAGTTTCGGCTACGATTCGTTCATGCTGTTCCACGACGGTTCCCTGCCCCACCTGGTGCCGCCCGAGACCGTGATCCAGACGAAGTTCATCTGCAACATCCTGTTCAGCACCCCGTACGCCGTGGGGAGCTCCTGGCCGCACTACCTGCACGAGCCGAAGCGGTCGTAGGCTGCCGGGGCGTGCGGCCGGCCCCGGTGGGGCTCGCGACGGCGTCCCGATTCTCTACCTGGAGACCGACGAGGCCGTCGGGCCCCAGAGGTGAGGAGAGCGGCGAACCTGGAGCGCCAGGAGCCCCTGGCCCCGGGACGGCAGGACGCCTTGATCCCGGCCGGGCGTGAAACGGTGTGGCCGATCGAGCAGCCACACCTCCAGCTCGCCGGTTCCTCCCGCCACGAACGAGGTCCAGTCGGAGCCGACCGGGCGCGCCTCCCCGCCCAGCAGAACGTAGGGAACCACCGCCGGCCCGGGCTCGCCTCCCGGAAGGGCGGGGTCTCCCCAGCCACAGGCCCCCGTGACACGCAGCCAGATCACCTGCCCGGTCGCGAGCCGGATGCCCGAGGGCTGGACGATCGCCACCGGATCGATCCAGAGCACCTCGTCGTGGCCCTCCGGACCGGGGTCCGGACGGCCCGGCAACACCCTTCGGGAGAGCTGCTGTCCCAGCCATCGCCCGAGCCGGGCGCCCGGCAGAGAGGCCGGCACCCTGGTCAGCTCGTCCAGAAGCTCCCCGGATCGGGGGTGTCCCAACAGCGAGAGCGCCAGACCCAGGCGCGCCCGGCGATGGAGCGCCTGCGGTCCGGAGACGTGACGCAGCCGGTCGGCCACGGCGGCCAGTTCGGCGGCAGCCAAGACGGTGCCCAGCCGGGCCAGCGCGAGCGCCGCACGGCCGGTGTCGTCCGTCGCCCCGAGGGCCGTGTGACGCAGATTCTCCACCGCCTTCGGATGATGCCAGCGCCCCAGCGACCAGGCAGCGATCGCTCTCTGCGCCGGGCTCTTGTCCGCGAGAAGCGACCCCAGCGCCTCGACGGCGAGGTCGCTCGAGGCCTCCGGCAGGGGCGACCCGGGGCCGCCCAGCAGCCCCGCGGCCAGTGCGGCCGCGGCGCGCACCCGATCGGGCCTTCCCGGAGCGATCGAGTGAACGATGGCGTTCACGGAACCGGCCAGCCGGCGCCGTCCCGCCGCGACGAGCAGTTCCACGGCCTCCGGCGCGAGCTCGCGGTGATCGAGAGCCTCGATGGCGGCAAGCCGATCAAGGAGTCGCGCGACGTCGATCTGCCGCTCGCGGCCGCGCACTTCTTCTACTACGCGGGCTG
>JACQZM010000438.1 GCA_016213885.1 Candidatus Rifleibacteriota bacterium
CGCGGCCGGCGATCGCGGACCGCCGCGATCGATTGAGCCACGACCCGGTGGCGTGTATGATGGAGCCGACGCCGATCGCGCCTTCCAGGAGGTTCCCAGTGAAGCGGTTGATGCTACCGCCGGACGTGCAGCCGCCGTCCAGCTACGTCGAGAAGGTGAACCTGCTCACCGGAGAGATCATGCACGAGGTGATCCACCCGGGCCAGCTGCTCGTCAGGCACCACCGGGACTTCCACATCGTGGACGTGTACGTGCGGTACCTCATGGGGCAGGCGGTCCGGTGGACCCACGATCCCGAGCTGGTGACCGAGAAGGTCAGATCGATCCGGAGCGTGGGCAAGAGGGTGGTGGACTGGATCGCCGGCCTGCTGGGCAGGTCGCGAGCCGTCGAGCTGGGCAAGAAGCTCCTGGGTTACAAGGAGCGGGAGTACTACTTCCGCTACAGGCGATCGGCCCTCTCGCGGGAGCAGGCCTCGGCGCGGGTCGCGGCGCTGCGCAAGGAGGCGACGAGGAGGTTCAGGGCCGCCCGGGTCGACAAGAAGCCGTCGCTCTGCGTGCTGCTCACGGGCGGAACCGGCTTCATCGGCCAGGAGGTCATCGCGCAGGCCGCTGACCGGCCCGAGATCGCAGAGCTGGTGGTCGTCATCAGGCCCAAGGAGATCCGCGACCGGAAGACCCGGGAGCTCATCCGCGTCATGAGCCCCGCCGAGCGGGGTCGTGAGCTCATGGATCTGCTGTGGCTCAAGAAGCACCCGGCTCGCCGCAAGTTCCGGTTCATCGAGGGCGACATAGAGAAGCCCGGGCTTGGAATCTCGGAGCGGGAGGCCGTCCGGCTGTCCCGCAAGCTCACCCACGTGATCCACTGCGCGGCCAGCGTCTCCTTCGACGATACCTACGAGAACTCCTACCGGGCCAACGTCCTCGGCAGCCTGAATGCCCTGGCGTTCTCCCGGCGGATGCAGACCGCCAAGGGCAGCCGGTTCGTGAGTCACCTCTCGATCGAGACGTCGTACATCCACGGGCGTCAGACCCGGGCTCCGGCCCGGGAGGACGAGATCGTCTTCCCGCGGAACTACTACAACAACTTCTACGAGGTCACCAAGGCGATGGGATCGATCGAGACCGATCGATACATGCTGGAGCAGGGTCTGCCGGTCATCCAGCTGTGCCCGTCGATCGTGGTGGGTCATTCGCGGACCGGCAACAACCGGGGCGACACCAAGGTGGTCAACGCGCCGGTCAACGCCTTCGGCCGGGTCAAGCAGGCGATCGACAGCGTCCGGGGCTCCTGGGCGGAACGGTCCCGGGTCTGGATGATCGCGCGGCTGGCCACGGTGTTCCCCGGAGACCCGTCGGCGGAGCTGAACCTCATCCCGGTCGATCGGGTCGTCCAGGGGATCCTCTCCGCATTGACGCGCCCGGCGGCGGTCGGGGTCAGGGTCCACCTGGCCACGGACCAGCGGCTGCGATCGGTGGTGCTGCTCAGAACGGCGCGGGAGGAGATCGAGATCGGAGTCTCCCTGGCCGAGCCGACGCTCCACCGCACGGTCACGATGCCGATCGTCGAGAGGATCCTGGGGTTGCTCGACCAGCCCAAGCTGGCCGGGGCGCTCAAGACGCTGAGCACCATCTTCGGCGGCTACAGCGAGTGGGGCCAGCCGGTCCACGAGGTCGGAAACGACGTCCAGATCCTGGGTCTGCCGCTGCCGAGGCCGAACGGAGAGCATGTGTTCCGGATGCTGTGCCGGCACAACCGGTACGTCCAGGAGTTCGGGCGCGTCAAGGATCCACGGGAGGTATCCCGCCGGGAGTGGCTCTGGGGACGGTTCATCCACGACCTGGAGAAGCGCACGGGGCGGCCCGCCGGGTCGATGCCGGTGAAGGAGTTCTCCGCTCGGCTCGGCGAGGCGATCGACGTGGCGAGCTTCCAGCCTCGCGAGCAGCTTCAGAAGAGCCTTTGCCGGCCAGCTCCGGGCTCCGGGCCGGTGAGTCGACGGCGCAGGCCCGGAGGTGGGGGCGGCGGACGCCGGTAGAGTGAGAGGTACGAGAGAGTGCCCTGAAGCCATGTCCCTGAAGGAGAAGTTGGCCCCTCGGATCGAATCTCTCGATCGACCGCTCCTCGTCCTGGCCGGCTTCGCCGTGCTCCTCTACCTGGCGGAGCTGTTCCGGTTCTTCCCGGTCGAGGCGAAGGCCTGGCTGTTCTGGACAGGCCTCGTCATCGATCTGACCTTCGCCGTCGACCTGGTGGCCAAGATCGTCTTCCGGGGCCGCCCCTACCTGAAGACGCCCTGGTTCCTGGTCGACCTGGTGTCGACGTTGCCGCTCCTCAGCTCTCTCGTGGAACTGATCGGGGTGGCGGTCTTCCAGCTCCAGGCACTGAGCGCGGTCCGCATGGTCCGGATCGCCCGGCTGAGCCAGGCCGTGCGCTTCATGGGCATGATCCGGGTCGCCCGGGCGCTCCGGATCGCCCGGGGGCTCGCGTTCCTCAAGAGGGCGCCGCCGGCTCTCCAGGAGACGCCGGCGTTCAACCGGGCGCTCTTCGTCGGAGTTCCGCTGGTGCTCCTCGGGTTCGTCGTCGCCTCTTACACCATCCAGTCCATGGAAATCTCCCGGATCGAGGCCAGGCTGCAGGAGAGGCTCGACCGGACCGGTTCCCCCGCGGAGGTCCTTCGGTGGGCCGATGTCTTGACCGGTCGAGACGCGGACAATCCGCTCATCCCGAAGATCACGCTCAGGCGGACTTTCCCGGATGGTGAGCGCACGTTCGTCATCTCCCTGGAACGTGGGCTCCGGAACGCCGACAAGCAGCAGGGGTTCGTCCTGTTGCTGGTGCTGGTCTCGGTTCTCGCCTCGGTGTTCATCGTCGGGAGCCTGGCGGCGGACCAGCGGAAGAACCAGGAGATAGAGATCCTCGGCAACTGCTTCTCTCCGGCCGTGGTCAAGAAGTTCGTGGAGGCCCCGGAGAGTCTGGAGCGCTACTACTCCCGGTGGATGAGCGTGCTGTTCATCGATGTCTGCGGATTCACCGCCACGACGGAGCGCCTCGGAACCGACATCGAGGGACTGGCGACCCGGCTCCGTCGGGTCATGGACATCGCCCGCGACGAGATCGTGGTCACCCACGAAGGGGTCGTGGACAAGTTCATCGGCGATGCCGCGATGGGCTGGCTCGGCGGTCAGTTCTCGCGCCACTGGTCGCTGGTGGCCGATCTTCGAAGGCAACTCCTGTTCGACGAAATCGAGATCGTCCGGATGGACCTTCAGACCCTGCGGAGAGTCGACGCGACGAGCTCGGCCGAGGCTCCCTCCCCGGAGATCGCCCGCCTGGAGAGCGCGCTCGCGGCCCTCGAGAGGCAACAGGCCGGGATGCTCGAGCGGTCGCCGGAGACCAGACGGGCCTGGGAGGCGGCCACCGACGGCCACCGGAGGGCTGTGGCCCGATCGGCTGTGCTGTGCCTGCTCCGGATCAGCGAGCGGGTCCGGGCCCAGCCGCAGGGTGATGCCTTCCGCGAGGTGAAGATCGGCCTGGCCTCCGGCGAGGTCTGTGTCGGCAACTTCGGCTCGAGCCACCAGATCGGCTTCACGATCGTCGGCCGGACCGTCAATCGCGCGGCCCGCTTCGAGCCGGCTTCGGCCCAGTGCGGCGTCAGGATCCTCTGCGACCATGACACCTACGAGCTGGTCGAGGGGGCCGACGATGTGACCTTCCGCCGGTGGGGGACCGTGGCCGTCAAGGGCATCGAGGACGGGATGTCATGCTACGAGCCGATCAGCGCCACCGACGAGAACCGCCGATGGGTGGCGGCCTTCCACGTGGCGCTCGCCAAGGTCGAGTCGGGCGGTCTTCGAGACGCCCTCGCCCTGTTCGAGACCGCCTCGGCGGCAAGGCCCGGCGGCGATCCGGCATCGGAGGTGTGGATCGGTCGGATCCGCGACGCCCTCGCAGCCGGGGAGACCCGGATCGGGCCGTTCCACGCGTCGAAGTGAGGCGGGTCGAATCGACCCGGGGGCACTGCCGTCAGAAGTTCCTGTTGAACTCGGCTTCGAGCTGCTCCGCGGCAACCGCGTCGTCGAGGTATCGCGCCTTGTCGAAGGCGATCCAGCGAGGGTTGGGTCTCCGGCGTGCGAGCCGGTGGATGTTCAGCAGGTGGCGGGTGGTGATGTTGTCCGTGGTGATGTTGCGGCCCCCGGAGCCACACCCCAGGGTGAACGACGGATTCAGCGAGCTGTACATCCCGCCCAGGGCGCCGAACGTCGACGACATGTTCACCAGGATACGGCTCGCATCGACCTTCTCGGCAAAGTACTCCACCCGCTCGTCGGTGTTCGAGTAGATGACCGCCGTGTGTCCGGTCCCCCCGAACCGCGTGATCTCGCTGCATCGCCCGATGGCGGTCTCGAAGTCCTCCTCGACGTAGAACCCCAGGATCGGGGCGAGGATCTCCGCCGAGAGCGGATGGTCGACCCCGACTCCGTCCAGCCGGGCCATCAGGACGACCACGTCCTCGGGAACGCAGATGCCGGCTCTCCGGGCGATCACCTGGACCGATTGCCCGACCACGGTGGCCTTCATGGCCCTGGCGTCGGGGTCGTAGGCGATCGCCGCCACCTTGTCGGCCTCCTCGCGGGTCAAGAAGTGGGCCCCGCAGCGCTGGAACTCCTGGATGACCGCGTCGGCGAGGAGGCGCCGGACCACCACGGACTGCTCGCTGGCGCAGACCGTTCCATTGTCGAACGTCTTCGATTCGATGATGTTGCGCACGGCGAAGGCGATGTCGGCGGTCACCCCGATGTAGACCGGCACGTTGCCAGGCCCGACGCCGATCGCCGGGGTGCCCGACGTGTGGGCCCGCCGGACGATCTTGTCGGTGCCGGTGGCCAGGATGAGAGCCAGGTGACGGCTGTCGAGCATCTCCTCCACGGCATGGGCGGTCGGCTTGGTGAACCACTGGATGCAGTGCTCCGGCGCTCCCGCGGAAAGCGCGGCGTCGTCGCAGCGCTGGGCCGTGGCGGTGGTGCACCGCCGGGCCGCCGGAGACGAGCTCAGGATGAGCGGATTGCGGGTCTTCATCGTGATCAGGCTCTTGAAGATCGCCGTCGACGTGGGGTTCGTCACCGGGATGAAGCCCATGATCGGACCCAGCGGTCGAGCGAGCTCCACCATGCCGCCCCGCGGATCCTCCGAGATCACGCCGACCGTGCGCTGGTTCTTGATGTCCTCGTACACGAGCTGCGCGGCGATGACGTTCTTGATGACCTTGTGCTCCCGGACCCCCAGTCCGGTCTCTTCATTGGCCAGCCGGGCGAGCTTCACCCTGGCGTCCAGAGCCGCGAGGTACACGGCTCGCACGATGGCGTCCACACGTTTCTGATCCAGCTCGCGAAACGCCGCGGCCGCCTTCACGGCCTGCTCGATGATCTGCTGGGGGCTCGTCATGATCCGACTCTCCTGCCGTCGTGGCCCTTCCCCGCGCCGGGCTTCTGCCATGGGGCCGGCGGGCCAAGAGTCCCGCCTGCCCGGTCAGACCGCCGGACCGCCGGGCTCCTGACCGATCATGAACCGACCGTCGCGCATGATCGTCTCC
>JACQZM010000439.1 GCA_016213885.1 Candidatus Rifleibacteriota bacterium
AGGGGGTCCATTCGAAGTCGCGCTCGGGGGAGAGAAGAAATCGGGAGAGAGAAGAAAGAGGAGGGGATCAGGTTGGAGGTCGCGCTCGGGGGCGCGACTCGGACCCGGCGAGGCGCCGGGTCTTGCGACTCGGACCCGGCGAGGCGCCGGGTCTTCCCGTCCTTGCCCGGGACAGATGCGGTTTGATACAATACTCGCCGCTGCCGAACGCAGTCTGTTGTTGTCATGGCCATGAAAGCTAGCATCCTCCTTCTCGCCCTGTGGGTGACCGTGCCTGCGGTCGGCGCCGCCCACGCTCCGGGGCTCGCCGCCACGGGCGCAGGCGCGCTCCTCTCGCCGGCACAGAGCGGGGCCGGGGAGCCGGGGCCGGGCCGTCTCCTGAAGGCCAGGGGTTCCTCGTGGGTCTGGTTTCTCGACTCGTTCGGCACCCGTCACCGGATCGCGTCGTCGGAGGTGCTCAAGAAGTGGTGGGCCGAGGGCCCGCGGGTCGAGGAGCTGAGCCCCGCCGAGCTGGACCGGTTCCAGATCGGCGAGGAGATCGACTACGGCACGAACCCGTACACCTACGTGATCTCCCGGGACTCCCGGGTGATCAAGGCGCGGCTGGGGACCGACCCGCTGGTGGGCCGGCTGAACCAGGTCCTGACCGGTGAGTCCGCGGCGCCGGCCACGCCGTCGCCCGCCGCGACCCCGGCGCCCGCCTCGGCCGCGGCCCCATCGCCCCGACCGCCACCGGTCGACTCGAGGGATGCGACTCTGATCATCACCTCGGACCCCTCGGGCGCGGCGGTGCTCAGGCCCCACGACGGCCACCGCTACGGCGAGACACCGTTGACGCTCCGGTTGAAGCCACAGACCCTGAGCTTCACCTTCTTGCTCAAGGGGCATCTGAAGCGTCGAAAGCAGGTCACGCTGGCGCCCGGACAGACGCAGGAGCTCGCGGTCCGGCTCTCCCCGGCCCCGGGCCACGACAGCCAGACCGCCATCGCCCCGGCACAGAACGTGCCGTTCAAGTGGATCGCCCTCGGCGCGGTGGAGGCTCTCTTGAGGCCGGTGTCGGGCCAGCCGACCGTCGCCGGCGTTCCCGGTTTCGCCGGCGGCCTGACCCAGGTGTTCAGGCTCTCGCTTCCCGGAGGGATGTCGGCGGCGCTCCCCTCGCCGGGCGCGGGCAGGGCGGCCGGGTTCCAGAGCGGACAGGGGCTCTGGCTGCTCTCGCTGCCCAGGGACGGAGCAGCAACGCTCCGCCTGGTCACGCTGCCCTCGACTCTGGGAGACAACGCGACCCTGTTCTGGGTCTCCGACCGCGACCTGCTGCTGGCGGAGCCATCGGGCCAGGAGAGGCTCCTCCTCAACACGGAGACGCTCTCTTACAAGAAGCCCAGGGAAGGCGCGGTCCCGCGCGCCGCCGATCCGAGGGCCAGGGCATGGCTCCACGGAGACGTGATCAAGAGGCGCCCCGAGGCGCTGCAGCGCCTGACCTTCCGCAACGTGCCTGGCGAGGCCGGCGTGGTGGCCGGGCTCACGCTCTCCCCGGACGGACGGCTCCTCGCGGGGGTCAACCGGGAGAACCAGCGGCAGCCGCTGATCATGTCCATGGCCTCCGGACAGTCGATCGCTCTCCCCGAACCCGGCGAGGACCTCGGCGGAGCGACGCTCTCGTGGCTCGTGGGAGACCGGCTTCTCTTCACGCTCCCGGCACGGGGCTCCTTCGTGCTCTCGCTGGAAGCGATCCCGGCACGGACTGTCCAGGAGATGGCCACGACCCTGGCTTCGGCGAACCAGCTCGAGGCGAGCACCAAGATGCTCCAGAAGCTGATCCGCTACTACCCGGGGGCGCCGGAGGCCAGGGACGCCCAGGGAGAGCTGGCGCGGCTCGAGCAGAAGCTGGCGGCGACCCGGGCGGCGGAGCACCTTGCCAGGGGCAAGGAGGCGGTCGTGCAGGGAAACCAGGCCGCCGCGGTCGACGAGCTGAAGAAGGCCGCGGCGTTCGCTGGGGTGCCGGCCGGCGTGGAGGCCAGGGAGCTGTTGGGGCGGCTCGAGGTCACCCGGCTCGAGGAGGAGCTGAAGAGGCTCGCGGACCTCGAGAGCACGGATCCCGAGGGTGCTCTCAAGTGGCTGAAGGCGCTGGCCCAACGACCCCTCCAGGAGCCGATGACGTCGAAGGTGGCCGCCGCCCTGGCGACGCTGGAGAAGCGCCTGGCTCTGGCCAGAGAGCAGGAGAGGAAGGCGCGCGAAGCCCGGGAGATCGAGGAGAAGAGACGCCGGGCGGCGGAGCAGTACACCCGGGCGCTGGAGCTCCTGTACGCGGGCAGACGCGCCGAAGCGCTGACGGCGGTCAAGGCGACGATTTCGCTGGACCCGACCCACGCGGCCGGGCAGAAGCTCGTGGCTCAGCTCTCCCAGCCGCCCCCGCCGGTGCCAGGGCCGACCGCCGCCGGGCCGGCGCCCGGTGCGTCGCCGCAGTCCACTCCCGCCCCCGGTGCCACGACCGCCACGGCCAGGCCGGTCGGCTCCCCCGCGGCGTCCGGTGCGCCGATCGTGCGCGCCTCGGCCTCGCCAGGTCCGGGAGCGCTCCAGACCGGCGTCACCACCGGCGGGATCCGCGAGACCGACCTGCCGCTGTGCCCCGGCTCGCGGTGGGTCTACTCGCTCGGGCCGGGTACCCTCACGCGGAGCGTTCTCGGGCCGGTGAGACTGAAGGGCGAGGTCGCCGTCCTCGTGGGTGACAGGATCGAGCTCCCGGGAGCGCGGCCCATGGATCGTCTCAGGGTGCTGGCCACCCGGCCCGGCGGGCTGTTCCTCGTGGCGCAGGGCGAGCGACGAGAGGGCCCGTTCAGGTCGACGACGCCGGAGGAGCCGTTGATCCGCTTCCCGGCCACGGTCGGATCGGAGTGGGGGAAACCCCGGGCTCACGTGGGGGTGATCAAGGAGGGCCCGATCGCCACCCTGGCCGGAACCCTCCAGCGATCCGTCACCCTCGAGGAGACGGCCAAGTACAGGGACGGCCAGGAATCGGGCACCAAGCTTCTGACCTACCACACGGTCTTCGCGCCGGGGGTCGGCCTGGTCAGGCGAAGCCTGAAACGCGCCACCGGGGCCGATCGGCCCATCTTCGAGCTCTCGTCGTTCGAGCCGGGTCAGCCCAGGAGCGGCACCGCGACGACGCCGACCACGGCGGCCGGCGGGGAGTCGACGCAGACGGCGCTGCCGGAGATCCGGCTCGGGGCGCCGCCGGTCCCGGCGCCGGAGCCGGCCCAGGAGGTGGGCCCACGGGAGAACCCCGGTGAAGAGCCGGTCAGCGCCTCCGCCGCGCCGGCCAGGCCTCCTCCCACCGCCTCACCGGCGCAACCGGCCCCGGGATCCGACGAGGAGATCTCGGAGGAAGAGGCGCTCCTGAGGGACAAGGGAGACGCCCACTTCCGGCAGGCGAAGGAGCACCTGGCACGACGGTTCCCGATCCAGGCCCGTTCCGAGATCGAGTCGGCGCTGTCGTTCGATCCCGGCAACCGGGAGTTCCAGGCGCTGAAACGCCGGATCCTGGGTGAGCTGGCGACCCACTCGCCGTTCGGCCCTGAGCTGTTCCGGCTGGGAGAGGACGTCGCGACGGTGGTGCTGACGTTCGGCGCTCCCGACAGGATCGAACCGACAGCCTCTTCCATCCAGCTGGATCGGGTCAGCGTGCCGTACGATCTGATCCTGACCTACCGCGGGGCGCCGTTCGGCGCGATCCCGGTCGACAGCGAGGCAGAGGCCCGCGACGAGGAGGACGTCGACGCTCCGGAGACCCGGCAGTGCATGGCGCTCTGGCGGCTGTTCGTGAAATCCGGCCGGGTCGTGGCCCGCCAGGTCAACTACCGGGGCGACTACGGCAAGGCCAACTTCCCGTTCATCGGCAGGCACGTGGCGGGGGAGATCCTGGCCCACCCGCACGGCGAGATCTCCGGAGCGCTGGCGAACACGCGACTGGTGACCTGGGACATGGGAGTGGTCCATCTCAGGGCGTCGGTGCTGGCCCTGCCCAAGCGTCGCTACCGGGCCAGGCAGGGCTACGTCTTCGAACCCCCGAAGAGCATCAACGACTACCGGGTCACGCGGACCCTGGCCTACCTCGACCCGGAGATCAACGAGGCGGCGTTCCGCTGACGGCAGGCTCCCGGGCTGTCCCTGGCGGGCGCCGGGGCGCGGGCGCTCATCGCGCGTTCAGACGATCCGAAGCCCGGTCTGCTCGCGGGCGGCTCTGATCGGAGGTCGGGGACTGGCGACCGGACGGCGAGCCAGGAGCACCCCGCGCCCGGGCGCATGTCCCGCCAGATGGTCGTGAACCTCTGGGGCCCACTCAGCTCGCCGCGCGGCTCATGTGGAAGGGCACGTCCCCATCGCAGTGGACGCCGGCCCGCGCGTGCGCGTCCTCCAGTGATGCGCCACGGCAGAGGTGATGGTAGAAGAAGTTGACGGTGTAGACGAGCGCCTCGTCTCCTCCGGGGTCTCCGCTGCAGCCGCAGTAGGCCGCGCACCCCGCATGCAGGAACGCCGCCACGAACTCGGGAGTTCCCAGCGAACACCCGGTGTTCACGACGACGCAGCCCTGCAGGCGCAGGAAGGAACGCAGATCCGCAGGCGAGAGAGCGCCACGGTACGGCTGGACGGCGTCGACGGACTCGTGGAGCTCGGGCAGGATCAGGCCGCGGTCGTCGCCGTGACACGAGATGACAACGTATCTCGCCAGGGGCTCCGCACCGCTCAGGATGCGGACCAGGTCGCTCGCCTGCCCAACCAGGTGCGAGGTGACTTGCACGCCGAAACACTCGAGGACGCCGCGCAGGGCCAGAGCCTCCAAATCGGCGTCAACCACGACCAGCTCCAGCCTGGCGATCGGTGCTGCCATGCGAATCTCCTGGGCAGTTTACCTCATGCGTCTGGCACTCCGCGACCCCGACGCTGCCCGACGTACCGTGTCGGGATAGGCCCGGGCACACAGGCAGCCGAGGTGGAGTGTCGCCAGGCTCGCCCACACGGGTACAAGTCGGGTGCAAGTCGGGTTCACAGTTCACCCTTTCGGGTCCACCAGTGCCGCTGCGGCCCAGATCCTCCCTCAGATCCGGACTCATGGGGAGCAACTGGTCGTGCTTCGGGGCAAGCATCCTTCGAGTCTCCGGGAATCCAGGTGAGAGGTGCCCCCGAGCCCTTGGCAGGGCGGTCATGCTCCAGTGCTGCTCCGTGACCCTGCGCCACCGCCCCTGGACGAGCTGGTCGCGCCCCTTGCCGCGCTCTTCGGGGGCGTCGACGCCGGGTGGATCGATCCTTATGCGGATCGTCACCGGACCCGGGGTGAAGTTCGCGGTGCCGGCCGATGCGTCCAGGGGGCGTTTCACCCCTCAGGCGGACGG
>JACQZM010000440.1 GCA_016213885.1 Candidatus Rifleibacteriota bacterium
GAGCTTGTTGGTGAGGAATTTCTCCAGGGAAGCCATCACACGTGCCCCTGCCGCTTCGGAGCGGACGTAGACGTTCGCGTCGTCCGCGTAGCGGACGAATCGATGCCCGCGCCGCTCCAGCTCCTTGTCCAGCTCGTCGAGCAGGATGTTGGAGAGCAGGGGGGAGAGGGGACCACCCTGCGGTGTTCCCTCCGTGCGTGGCGACACCAGACCGGCCTCCATGATTCCCGCCTGAAGATAGCGGCGGATCAAGTGGAGCACCCGCTTGTCCTTCACACGGCGGGCAACCCGCGACATCAAGATGTCGTGGTTCACCCGGTCAAAGAACTTTGCCAGGTCGAGGTCCACACACCAGTCGAAGCCGGCGGAGATATACTCACGGGCACGGGTCACGGCGCCGTGGGCGCTCCGACCAGGCCGGAAGCCGAAGCTCCCGTCCGAGAACGTCGGATCGAAGATGGGCTGGAGGACCTGCAGGACGGCCTGCTGAAGCAGTCGATCGAGCGTCGTGGGGATGCCCAACATCCGGACGCCCTTGCCGTCAGGCTTCGGTATCTCTACCTTGCGGACCGGCTTGGGTACGTACGTTCGGTCGAGCAGTTCCTTCCGGATTCGCGCCCAGTGCTCCCGGCAGTAGGGCATCAGATCGTCGACGGTCATCCCGTCCACGCCTGGGGCCCCGCCGTTCTGCACCACACGCTGATACGCAGCCAGAATGTTCTCGCGGATCCCCGTCCCCGGGGCAGTTCCGCCGCCCCTCGTCCGGAGTCGTACGGGCATCCCAGCCCGACTTTCTGCGCCTGATTCACCCATCGAACGCCTCGAGCCGGTTCGGCTCCTCGTGTTCAGCCCTTAGCCGCCATGCGCCGGCGGCTACTATGGCCTCTGCTGACTTCGACTCGCCCGTGACGGCGCCTTGCAGCGTCGCTGAGTCAGCGCCCGGGCTGCCCAGACGCTGACAGACGAGCAGATCTCCCGTGGTAAAACGCGTCACTTTCGCCCCATACACCTGTCGCATATACGTCCACCCGGTCTGGATGACATCGGGCTTCGGGTCAGTCAGCCCCCTCGCCCACCGAATGTTCGCCTCATGCGCTTCGTGTTCCTCAGGCCAGGGCTTTGCCTCCGGCTTCCTCCCCACGCCGCCTCAGGCGGCCGCAGTTGCCGTTCGGCTAGGGGTTCCCGTCATCAGGGTCCCCAGAGGACTCTCACCTCCAAGTGACTTCCCGGTCAGCTTTCGCCTTCCGGTTATCCAGCACCGACGCGCTGGGGAGCAGAGCCAGGCACGGGTGCGCAACAGCGGAACCCGCCTCACGGATGCTCCTTCTCCAGCGCCGTTTCGGCGCTGCGCGCCGCGCACGGCGCACTGAACTAAACCGCTTCGCTGAGACAGCTCCGCGGTAGTTCGGAACCCCGTTCGCTCCGGTACATCCGTGATCCCGCAGTCAGCCTGATCCTCCTCTCCCTGTCGTACCCCATGGCGGTGCCACTTCGTCGCGAGCACCGGACACGTTCTCTCCAGGTCTCGGCGTTTCCTGTCCTGTTCGCGTAAGAAAGAACGGGCCCCTCTCTGCGCTGCGCCAGATGCGGTACAGCTCGGTTGTCAACGTCCGTGAGAGGAGGCCCGCTATGGGTGTACTGGGAAAGAAGATGCTGCAAGATCTGGAGATCCGCAACTACGCGAACGGGACCTGCGACAACTACATCCGCGCGGTCGCCGGGTTCTCTCGCCATTTCAACCGGCCGCCCGACCAGCTGGGCCCGGAGGACGTTCGGGCCTACCAGGTCTTCCTGGTGAAGAAGAAGAAGGTCTCGTGGTCGTGGCTCAAGATCGTCGTCTCGGCCCTCCGGTTCTTCTTCACAATAACCCTGGGGCGTGAGTTCCCCGTCCGATACATCCCGTACCCCAGGAAGGAGCAGAGGCTCCCCGTCGTGCTCAGTCGCGAGGAGGTCGCCCGTCTCCTCCACGCCGTCCCCAACCCGAAGCACCGGGTGATCCTGGCCACCATCTACGGGATGGGCCTTCGGGTGTCGGAAGCCGCCCATCTGCAGGTCACCGATGTCGACAGCCAGCGCATGGTGTTGCGCATCCGCCAGGGTAAGGGCCGCAAGGACCGCTACGTCACGCTCTCTCCCGTCTTGCTCGAGCAACTCCGCGCTTACTGGAAGATCGATCGCCCGAAGGTCTGGCTGTTTCCCGGGGCCGACCTCGATCATCCGATCAACAAGAACACCATCGGCCAGATCTGTCGGGCGGCCTGCAAGCGAGCAGGTCTGACCAAGATCGTGTCCCCCCACGGGCTTCGTCACTCGTATGCCACCCACCTCCTGGAGGCGGGCACCAACATTCGCGCCATCCAGATCTTGCTGGGCCATGGCAGCCTTCGCACGACGCAGGGGTACACGCACGTCGCGCCGGCCACTCTGGGCGCCATCAAGAGTCCGCTGGACGACCTCCCTCCGATCGCCTGACCGAGAGCCGTGACCAAGCCACTCTATGAAGTGGCCGACGTCATCAACCGGTACGGGGACAAGTTCCTGGCCGAGTATGGTGCGTCGGTTTCCTCTGAGCAGCGCCGTGTCCTGACGAACATCGTAGCGTGCAGGACCACGGCGCTGGGAGGCCACGTCGACTCGTGCGACACCTGCGATCACGTCGAGATCTCCTACAACTCCTGTCGCGACCGGCACTGCCCCCGATGTCTGGGGTCCGCCGCTGCCGACTGGCTCGAGGATCGGCAGGCCGAGCTTCTTCCTGTGCCGTACTTCCACGTGGTCTTCACGCTGCCTGGCGCTCTTCGTGCGGTGGCGCTCCAGAACAAGCGCATCGTCTACGGCATCCTGTTCCGGGCGGTCTCCGAGACCCTGCTCGAGATCGCGGCTGATCCGAAGCATCTCGGCGCCAGGATCGGCTTCCTGTCGATCCTCCACACCTGGGGCCAGAACCTGCTGGACCACCCTCACGTCCACTGCATCATCCCCGGAGGGGGGCTCTCCCCGGATCGCGAGAAGTGGATCTCCTGCCGGAAGGACTTCTTCTTGCCCGTTCTGGTGCTCAGCCGACTCTTCCGGGGCAAGTTCCTGGCTTTCCTGCGGGAGGCGTTCGATGGGAACAAGCTCTCGTTCCACGGTTCCCTCGAGTCCTTGAGGGAGCCCAAGAGCTTCGAGGCCTTGCTGGCTCCCCTGTACCGCAAGGGGTGGGTCGTCTACGCGAAGCCTCCGTTCGGCGGTCCTGATCAGGTCCTGAAGTACCTGGCACGCTACACCCACCGGACCGCCTTCTCGAGCAACCGGCTCCTGTCGATCGACGGCGGGAAGATCAAGTTCCGCTGGAAGGACTACGAGCAGGGCGGCCGGCGTCGCACCATGACCCTCGACGCCGTCGAGTTCATCCGTCGGTTCCTTCTTCACGTGCTCCCGAGGGGCTTCGTCCGGATCCGTTACTACGGGCTGTTCGCGAACCGACACCGCGCCGAGAACCTGGAGCTGTGCCGCAACCTTCTCGAAGAGGCCGGTTCGACACCCCCTCCGCTGCCATCCGACGACGTCACGCAGCGGCTTCCCGACGGGGCAACGGATCAACCGGCAGCAGACGAAGACCGTCGAACCTGCCCCAGGTGTCACGCGGGACGGCTTCGCTTGCTGACCATCCTGAAGCCGTTCCAGATCTTCATCCCCAAGCCGAAGACCGTGGGGGCCGACTCGACGTGACGCCCGCTCTGCACGACCCGGATCTCCTCTGGGCACCCCTCCGCGAGGAACGCCTCTCCATGAGCGGAGGGTTCAGCCTGCCGCGGATCGCAC
>JACQZM010000441.1 GCA_016213885.1 Candidatus Rifleibacteriota bacterium
CCCCGGCGGGAGATCTCGGTCTGGTTTCCGGCCCTGTCCACGGCCCGGATCACGAACAGGTAGAAGTCCTGGTTCGGCGGCGACTGCGCGGGCCTGGGCGTCGGTATCTGCGCCGGGGCGGGCAGGGTGTCCTCGATGGTGAACCGGTGCCTGGGCCGGACAAGGGTGTCCCAGGCGGTGGAGCCGCCTATCCACGGGTTGGTCGTGGTGGGCGTCGGGTCGACGAAGTTTCCGGGCAGCTCGAGCTTCCCGCGACGGAGCGGTATGATCGGGTTCACGCAGGTCAGCTGCACGTTGCCCCTGGGGTCGACCGACGGTGCCGGACACGGGATCAGGTTGAAGTTCGAGTCGACGAGCTGGAGCGAGTACTCCACGTGGCTGATGCCGGAGCCGCCCTGGTGGTTGTCGCTGCCGGACCCGTAGACCTGCTGCTTCGACGACAGGTCCGTGACCCATCCGGTGATGCGGAACTGCCCGCCGGCCAGCGTGCCGCCGGACGGGTAGTCGTTCACCGTGGCTGCGTGCTGGCTCGTCGCCGCCTGATCGGGGCCGGTGGCGTCGGAGCCGACCTGGGCCGCGGCGGCCGTCGACCCGCTGGCCCCGGTGTTCCTGGGCAACGCCACCAGCTGCGGCGACTGGTAGTACTCGAAGTTCCCCATGGTGATCCCATCCGGGAAGTTGTCCACCTCGAGCTTGGGCTTGGCCGTGTCGTACAGGAAGTAGTGGGTCACGATGTCGATCGTGGTGGTCGGCGACTGCTGCAGGCCGTAGTAGGCGCCGCGCCGGGGCGCCGCGGTGACCAGCGAGTCGGGGGCGATCATGTAGTTGCCGGCCCTGTCCACCGGGGCGACCGCGATCGAGTAGATCCCGTCCATGCTGCCGTCGGTCGGAAGGGTCCGCACGTTCTGGTACCTGTCGGTCAGCTCCAGGAGCAGCTTGTACCTGTCGTCGGCCGGCGAGTACGAGGGCTGCGTCGGGTCGGTGGAGTTCGGGATGTGGATGAACCGCAGCGTGCCCCTGATCGCACCCATCGGTACGCCGACACGAAGGTGGGGTTGGCGAAGTCGCCGTTCACCTCCGTCCGGGGGATCCTGCGCACCGGCGGGTCGACCATGGTGGCGTCCACGAACCGGAGCGGGGCGTTGGTCGCGGCGCAGTCCAGCGGGAACGTCCGCTGGGTGTACGGCATGATCGTGTCCAGGTTGACGTCCCAGTCGAGGTAGTCGACGCGGCGTCCCTCCGTGGTGAGCACGCCGCGGTTGCCCGCCGCGTCCTGCGGCTTGACCCGGATCGTGTAGGGCCCGTCGAACCTGCCGAGCCGCGGGTCGAGCTCGCCGGCCGGCACGAACGCAGCCGGCGGAGCGGGCTTGGGGACCGGGAAGTCGATCCCCGTCGGGTCGACCTTCTGGACCCCGGTCACGGTGCCGCACACCTGGTTGTTGTTCACCGTGGGCGTGGAGATGACCGTGGGGTAGCAGGGCGAGTCGTTCCCGTTGAAGCAGGCCAGCACCTCGAACCTGGAGGACGTGGCCCAGAAGTCCGCGTCGGTGGAGCTCACGCAGATCTGGGGGAACGTCTGTTGAGGCTGCCCGCTGGCCGCTGGAACGCAGCTCCCCTTCCGGTTCATCCGGGCGTTGCCCACGGTGACCGTGAGCGACGACTCCCGGATCGGGGTGGTGTCAACCTGGAACGTGATGATCCGCTGGCGTCTGTTGCAGACCCGGTCGACCAGGTTGGTCGTGATCGTCCAGGTCCCTTCCCGGGGCCTCAGGACCCCGTCCACCGGATCCCGCACGAAGTTGCCGTTGGTCGAGAGGTTGTTGTAGTCGCCGATGGTGAACGTCACCTCGGTCGGAGCCTGGCCGCCCTGCATCCCCGGCACCTGGGTGCCCGTGGGCCCGGTGAGCGAGATGCCGAGGTTGCCCACCGAAGTGGTCGTGGACGACGATCCGGCCCCGGCCAGCTGGTTGAAGTCGACGCCAGAGGGGAACACGCCGGTGGCGGGGGGATACTCCACCACGGCCGGACCCTCGGCGGTGACGTAGTCCCGGACCCTGACCCGGATCACGGTGGGGAAGGTGTCGGCGGTGACGACCTGGCCCTGGAACGGCTCGGACCTGTACCGGATCGTCTGATCGGGCTGCTCGCCCGTGCCGGCCCTGCGGGTGTCGGGCGGCACCGTGTCGACCACGAACACGTTGGCTATCGTGATCGCCGCCGAGGAGTCGGAGGTGGCGGTGACCCCGTTCCCGGCCAGGTCCGTGCCGAAGCCCGGGTTGTTCGGGTTGTTGTTGGCCCCGGCATCCTCGCCGACGATCTGCAGCTGGGCAGGGCCGTTGAAGGTCTCGGTGGGGATCGGCACGTAGACGAAGGTGAAGTTGTCCACCGGCTCGGTCTGGCTGCCGGTGGGCGGCGCCTGGATGGCGTTGGTCATGTTGGCCTGGAGGACCGACACCCGGGGCGGGCTGGTGAGCTTCTCGTCGAACGTGATCTTGATCTGGATCGTCTCGTTGCCCACGTAGGTCGTGGCCCCGGTGGTGGTGCATCCGGCGGGGATGCTGCAGGTCGCGTTGGCCTGTCTGCAGATCTCGATCTTGCTGACCCTGGGGCGCCTGGTGTCCTTGATGATCTTCACCGTGACCGGGCCGGACCGGTTGCCCGGCTCCAGCTGCGCCGTGGTCGGGTTGTGGACCTGGTCGTTCGCCCTGACCTGGATGTCGTAGTTGCCGTCGGGGATCGTCGTGGCGCTCAGGTCCACGTCGAACGTGAACACGCCGTTGGTGCCGGTGATGTTGGCCTGGGCCAGCCCGGCCTGCGGCACCGTGTACGACAGCTGCACCTCCGCGGGCGGGGTGGCGTTGTCCACCGCGTTGGCGGTGATGGAGGTCTTGGCCGTGTTGGTGTTCACGTAGATCGGGTTCGGCGTGACCACCCGCTCGACCTGCGGGTTGTTCGTGTCGGGCGGGGGCGTGGTGAGCCCGATCACCCGGCCGCCAGTGCCCAGCTGGATGGAGTTGAGCGTCAGCGTCGGAGGAGTGAGGTCGTAGAACACGGTCAACGGCACCGTGGTCTGGGCCACCACGTTCAGCCGGGTCTGCAGCAGCACCAGGTTGATCGTCTTCACGCCCTCTTGCAGGAATCCGGCCAGCACCGAGCCGCTGGTGTCGCTGGGCTGCGGGAGGAAGGTGGAACCCTCGACGTCGGCGCCCTGCGTGCTGATGAAGTAGTTGCCGGAGCTCCCGTTGTGCGTGAACTTGATCCGGATGATGTCCCGGTTGGTCCTGAACGGGTTCGTGGCCGTGAACGTCGTGGGGCTGGGGTCGGTGATATCGAACTTCGTGACCTGGCCCTGGGGCTGGGCGACGGCGTCCGAGCACGCCAGCACCGACAGGATGAGCGCCAGCACGAGCCCCAGCTGCCGGGCCCCCGGCCCGACGTCAGGCGCTCGCGGCTCTCCCGGCAAGAACCCCATGGCCCGCGTCTTCAGGCGACCTGATCGCACCACCACAGAGACCTCCCACACCAGTGCGCCGGCTATCCGGCCGGTCCGGACCCGCCCCGCTCGGGCGGACCCGGGCTCGCCGGGAGCCATCGCTGACAGCCTCAGGGGTCGAACTCGCGGTTCCCGGAGGCGACAAAGGCGACGCAGCGGCAGGCCGCTACGGCTCCTACTCAATCTTCGACAGAATCGGCCGCCTCGCTTACCCTATTGTTCGAAAGCAGGCCGGATGGGCGCCCGGAGAGCAGCGGATCGACGCCGGACCGGCGTCGCCGGGTCGCGCCGGCAGCTGCGGCCAGGATCCCCCACCTGTTGCGCAGGGCTTGGCTCGTGACGAAGCGGCGGCCTCGATCCGAGGTCACGATGGAAGTGGAGGGGATCCGGTTGGATTCGCGCTCTCAGGCCAGACCCGGTCCGGCGAGGCGCCGGATCTTGATCCGAAGCGGTCTCTGATGGTATTCTGATCGTCCATCGAGGTAACCCCCGTGCACGCTGCAAATCGGTTCCGCCTTCTCCACCCCTGCGTCGCTGCAGCGTTCGTCGTCTTCGCCCTGGGCCGGCCGGGTCAGCTGGTCGCCACGCCTGCCAACGTCGAGTCGCTCCAGCAGATCGCCGACGAGTTCGACAGCGACCGGGCCGCGGATCGCCAGGTCTCCGAGCCGCTCCTGGCTCTGGGCGAGCGCCTCGTGACGGAGGGCAGGGCCAGGGAGGCCGTGGTCACGCTGCAGCAGGCGGTCGTACGCCATGCCGGCCAGCCGCTGCTCCGCGGCCGCGCCCTGCTGGCGCTCGCCAGGGCGCAGCGGGCCCTGCGCGAGCGCTCCCTGGCCCGGGCTGCCCTCGACCTGATCCTGAGGGACGGGCCCGCCCAGCTCGCCAGCGAGGCGCAGCTGGAGAAGGCGTTGCTGGAGAGCGAGTCGTTGCTGTCCCCCGAGCGGTTCCTGCTCGTGCTCCGGAGACTGTCGGTGGAGAACCCGTTCACTCTCGACTTCGATCTCCTCCGCTACATGGTGGGGACCGAGTGCGGCGTGCGGCTCGACCGGGTCGACCTCGCCCTGGCCGAGTTCGAGAAGGTCTGGACGTCGTACCCCCGGGGCCCCAAGGCGCCCGACGCCCTGTTCCATCAGGCGCTGATCGAAGGGCTCTCCCTCTCGAAGGAGAGCCTCGCCTGGGACCGGATCGAGAAGCTCCAGAAGAGCTACCCGTCGGCGGCCATCGTGCCGGCTGGCTTGCTGCTGCAGGGAGCGCTCGCCATGGCCGCAGGGGACCACCGGAAGGGGCTGGGGCCGCTCACCCGGATTCCGGACTCGGCGTCCGTGGCTTCCGAGGCACTGTTCCTCCGGGGCCTCGCGTGCGCCTACTTCCTGGACGACCCCGAGAAGGGCGAGGAGGTCTTCTCGCGACTCGAGAAGGTCGCCAGCGGCCACTGGGGCCAGGTGGCGCTGTACCACCGGGCGCTCCTGGCGTTCGCGGCGCGCAAAGACCCGGAGGCCGCGAAGCGGCTCCTCGCGGGCGTGGAGCCCGTCTCCACCGCCTCTCCCAGAGGCAGGCCCAGGCCCGAGGGCGAGCGGCACCAGGCTCTGCTTCACACGTACCGGCAGCAGCTCGAGTCATCGATCTCCCAGGTGCTGGCCGCCAAGGGCGACGCCGACCGGGAGTTCGTCTTCGCCTCGTTCTGGTACGGCCAGCATCACTTCAGCCGCGCGGTGAAAGAGCTCGAGAGCTTCATCGAGCAGTACCCGACCTCCCCGCTGGTGGGGCGAGCCAGGCTGCTCCTGGGGAAGATCCAGCAGGAGGACGTGGTCGATCCGGGCGCGGCCCGGGCGCAGCTGGACCGGGCCGGGAAGGCGGTCCCCCAGGCGTTCAGGGGCGAGATCGAATGGAGAGCCGCCCGGAGTCGCCAGCGCGACGAGGGCGCTCGCCAGTCGTTCGAGTCGATCTACCACGCCGGGAACGATGGGGCCAGCCCGTTCAGGACGCTTGCCGGCGTGGAGCTCGCCAAGGAAGGGGCTCTCAAAGAGCGGGAGAAGCTCGAGCTGCTGAAGGCCGTGGTCCGCAAGGAGCCGTCCGGCGATGTGCGGGCCAGGCTGTTGTCGCAGCTGGCCCGGGCCTACCGCGACGCGGGCAATCCCCGGCGGGCGCTGGAGGTCTATCAGGCCGCGCTCCCGTTCGATCCGAAGCTCGGCGCCGAGATCGCCACGACCCGGACGCTGCTCGAGATCCAGGACATCGAAGGCCGGCTGGCCCGGCTGCGCCTGATCTCCTCCACCCCGGGAGACGCCTCGCTGCTGCTGAAGCTCGGGAGGCTGCAGCTCTCCCTGGACAAGCCCGAAGAGGCGAAGAAGGCGTTCAGGGCCGCCCTCAAGTGCCTGCCGGGCGGCGACGGGGCCGGCGACAAGGCCACGCCGCGGCAGAAGAGCGGCACGGCCAAGAACGACCGGGACGAACCGGAGCCGTCGGCCGGGACGAAGGTCCGAAGCGCCGTGGCGGACGAGGTCCGGCTCGAGCTGATGCGGCTCCAGGTGAAGTCGGCCCGCTTCCCCAACCAGGCGCTCCGCTACGTCAAGCAGTACCTGGACTCCGTTCCGGACGGGCCGCTTCGCTTCGGCGCCCTGGAGATCAAGACGGAGGTCCTGGAGCACGACTTCGACACGGACGACGAGCTGGTGCCGCTGTACCGGTACCTGTTCGAGAACGGGTACAAGAAGGAGACGTTCGCCCTCAAGCTGGCCCGAGGCTACGTCAAGGAGAAGAAGCTCGACCAGGCCGAGGTCGTCCTGACCGCGGTCAAGTTCGGCACCGAGACCGGCCCGGAGGCGGGGCTCGTCCTGGCCAAGGTCCAGGAGGGCCAGAAGAAGCTCGACGAGGCTTCGGCCACCTACAGGCGCGTGGCTCTGCGCTGGCCCGAGACCCAGGCGGGCAGGGAGGCGACCCAGCGTCACGGCGCCTACCTGGCCGGCGACCTGGAGAGGGGGATGGCGAAGAACAACGATCCCAAGGCGTTCATCGCGGCGCTCTCGGAGTTCTTGACCCGGATGAAGCCGGACTGGATGGGAGCCGTGCGGCGGACGGTCGGATCGGTGGGCAACGATCCGTACCTGTCCCTGATCCCCCTGGCCGAGCTGGAGCGACTGATCGATCTGATCGGCGCGTCGCCCGCTCCGGACCATCGACTGATGGCCAGGTTCCAGGGCCGAGCCGCCTCGATCGCGGTCCCCCCGAGAGGCGCTCAGTTCAAGCTCGACCAGGGCCTGTCCCTGGCGGCGGCCGGCGACTCCCAGAAGGCCGTCTCGACGCTCATGGAAGCGGCACCGACTCTCCCCAGGGCGCTGCTCCACGTGGCGATCCTGCAGGAGGAGCAGTTCAAGGACCGGACCGCGGCGCTCTCCCGTCTGGACGAGCTTCTGGCCAGGACGGACCTTCAGCCGGACGACCGGGTCAAGGCCTACCTCAGGAAGGCGTCCCTGATGACGGAGGATCCGGGCGGGATGCTGGAGAAGGCGCTGGCCGGGTTCCCCGGCGGCCCGGGCCGGGCCATGATCCTGGAGCGTCTGGCCCGGCTGTCGCTGGCCAAGCTGCCGCCGGGCGCGCGCAGGCAGTCCGCCGCCGCCGAAGGAGCCCGGCCGCCGGCGGTGGTGCAGGCGCTTCGCAGGGCCGGCGAGCTCTACCAGGCCGCTTCGGCCTGCGTGAGCGAGTTCGACGAGCGGGTGCGGCTGACGCTCGAGGGCGCCAGGGCGTTCCTCGACGCGGGGGCCTACGAGCTGGCGTCCCGCGCCACGAAGCAGCTGTCCCAGCAGGCGCTGAAGCTGGAGCTCGAGCCGGATCCAAGTCCGCTGAAGGAGTACGATCGCGCCCAGGCCATGTTCCAGCAGATCCTGGGGTTCTTCCCGCAGGCTGCCAAGGACGAAGTTGAACGACTCCGGCGAGAGATGTCGCACCGGTCCGCCCTGAAGTCTCTCGAGGAGAAGGAGGACAAGCTCCCGCGGGACCTCATGCAGCTCGCCGTGAGCCTCGAGGAAGACCTGGGCGACTACGCCAGCGCGGCGCTGGACCTGAGAGAGCTGCTGGCCCGCCATCCCGGCGACCCGCTGGCGCTCATCGCCCGGTTCAGGCTGATCCGGCTCTACGCGCTCCATCTCGACCGGAGGGATGACGCGGCGCGTCTCACCAGGGGGCTGGCCGACGTCAAGGAGGCCAAGGAGTACGGGCCGGAGATCCAGGCGGCGATCAACCTCGTGGTGGCCCAGGAGAAGTACGTCCGGGCCCGGGCCGCCGCCGAGGCCGGCGCGCGGTCGGACCCGCGGGGCAGCCCTGAGCTGATCGCGGCGCTGTCCAGGATGGGCAAGGTGGCGGTGGAGGACTTCCGGGACCAGGCTCTGGCCGCCCAGGTGCTCAGACGGATCGTCGCCTACGCGGACGGCCCCGCCGCAGCCGACGCGCGGCGGGAGGGGTACAGACTGGCCATCGCCGCCGGGGTCGAGCTCTCGCCCTTGAGGGCCGCGGTCTATGCGCTCAGCGAAAGGGCCGGCTTTCTCAAGACGGCGCTGGCCATGGCGTCGACCGGTGAGGAGAGGGCCCGGGTCCTGCTGGAGCAGGGCCTGGACCATCAGCGGGAGCAGGAGGGCGACGAGGCGGCCCGGGCCTACGACGGGGCGAGCCGTGAGGCACCGGCGAGCCCGTTCGGTCGCGAGGCCCTGCTCCGGCTGGCCCAGCTGCACGATGCCCAGAAGAGCGCCGACAAGGCGAGGGACGCCTACGCCCGGCTGGCGAAGTCGGAGGGCCCCGAGACCTACGTCAAGCTCGCCTCCAAGCAGTTGCCCCGCCTCGAGGGGCTCGCTCGATCCCGGGATCGGGAGATCCAGCTCGCCCAGGCCGAGAGGAGCACCCCTTCCGAGTACTACAACGTGGCCAAGCAGCAGCTCGAGGAGGACGACGACCTGGAGGGCGCCCTCACGAACCTCCGCACGTACCTGCGGGTGGGCCGGGAGCAGAAGCGCCTCGTCGATGCCTGCATCCTGACCGCGGAGCTGCTCGCCCGGCTGAACCGGCCCAAGGAGGGCGTGGACACGCTGGAGCGTGCCATGGCCCGGTTCCCCAGGGACGGCCGGATCTCCGAGATGGTGTACAAGCTCGGCCAGCTGAAAGAGGTCCAGCTCGTGGACCTCAAGGGTGCCGAGGAGGAGTACAAGCGGGTCAAGCGGCAATGGGCCGGCTCCAAGTGGGCCGCCGAGGCCGACAAGTCCCTGAAGAGGCTCGCCGAGACGCGGAAGGAGCGGCAGCGCGCCAAGGATGCCGGCTCCGGCAAGAGCACCGTGGCTTCGGACATCCGGGCCATCCGGAAGAAGTACATCGGGGAGAAGGGAAGCTACGAGGAGGCGATCGCGGCCATCAAGGGGCAGCTCGAGGCGACCACGGCGCCCGGAGAGAAGGCCGCTCTGCACCTGGAGCTCGCCACGATCTACGACAAGGAGCTGAAGAACTACCCCGAGGCGGTCGCCTCGTACGAGCAGTACCTGGGGCTTGCGACCGACCTCCTGCAGAAGGGCGACATCCACCTGAGGGTGGCGGAGCTGAAGGCGCAGGAGCTCAAGGAGCCGGAAGAAGCGCTGACCATGTACCAGGACTTCTCCAACAAGTTCTACAACCATCCGAAACGGATCGACGCCATGCTGGCGATGGCCCGGCTGCAAGAGAAGCAGCTCTCCGACGTGCAGGCGGCGATCAACATCTACCGCAACATCGCCGACTCGTATCCCCGGAGCGGGTACGACGAACAGGCGCGCATGCGGATAGCCGAGCTGTCCCGGAACCACTTCGCGGACTACCCCGGAGCCGTGGCCGCGCTCAGGCGCCTGGTCCGGGACTACCCGTTCTCGAACTACGCGCCGTTCGCCCAGCTGCAGATCGCCAACATCCTGGAGATCGAACTGGGGGACAAGCAGGCCGCGGCGACGGAGTATCAACGCCTGATCGACGCCTACCCCCAGAGCCCCTACGCCGACGGGGCTCGCCAGGCGCTCATCAGGATCAGAGGGAGATAGCGAGCCGATGGTGCGACCGCCGACCGGGTGCCTGCACCTGAGCGCCGGGGCCCGGGTCCGCGGCGTGCGAACGCACCGGCTCGACTGAAGGTGGTGGCTGGGGGATGCCAGGACGAGGTCCGACGGAGCCGCAGAACTACGGGCCCTACAAGATCACCGGCAAGCTCGGCCGCGGTGGTATGGCTTCGGTGTACAAGGCGGTCCATGCGCCCGACGGCAAGGTCGTGGCGCTGAAGGTGTTCCTGGCCGAGCAGCTGACCAGCCCCGAGTTCTTCCGCAGGGCCAAGCGCGAGATCGTGGCGCTCCAGATGTGCTCCCACCCCAACATCCTGAAGGTCCACGGCTTCAAGCTCGATGCGTCGGGCGGCTACCTCGCCGTGGATTTCATCGACGGCCAGAACCTGCAAGAGCTGGTGGACAAGGGCGGCAAGTTCAACCAGGACCAGCTGCTCCGGATCTCCCGGGACGTGGGCGGGGCGCTGGCCTACTGCCACGCCAGGGGGCTGTTCCATCGCGACATCAAGCCCGGGAACATCATGGTGCTCAGGGCCACCGGCAAGGCGATCATCCTCGACTTCGGCATCGTCAAGGCGACGAACATGACGCAGATCTCGGCGATCGGCGGGGCGATCATGGGCACCCTGTCGTACATGGCGCCGGAGCAGTTCCTGGGCAAGGAGGTCGACGGGCGCACCGACCTCTACCAGGTCGGGCTGGTGCTCTACAAGCTGGCCACCGGGGAAGATCCGCCGCCGGTGTCCGATCTGGTCGAAGGGGTCGACATCCCGGACCGGCCGCCGCCGCTGAAGCCGATCCGGGCCGTGAACCCGTCGATCAGCGAGGGGATGACCACGATCATCGGGAACTGCATCCACCCGGACCCGGGCCAGCGCTACCCCTCGGCGCACCACTTCCTCGACGACATCGACAAGGTGTCCAAGGGCAAGCCGGTGGCCGTGGTGAAGGCGGAACGGACCACCAAGAAGTTCAAGATCGATCCGGCGGCCAAGGTCGGCAAGGGCGAGCAGACCTTGAAGATGACCAAGGCGATGAGACCGCCGTCCCTGCCGCCGGTCGCCCCGGCCCCGGAAGGCCACCGCAAGTGGGTCATCGTCGCCATCGGCCTGTCGCCGCTGGTCGTGTTGATCCTGGTGGCCCTGGTGCTCTACCTCAGGCGGTGAGGTCTCCCGATCCGACGCCTCGCCGGATCCGACCCGGGATGGTGCCCCGCACGACGCGCTCGCGAGACCGCCCACCGATGCCCGTGCGCCGGAACAGCCTCACGGAGTGCGCCGCCGGTGACCGGCGGCGGTCGGAGAATCGTCGCGCGGGGTTGCACACGGAGCCCTGAAGTGAGAAGCTGCATGGAACCCTGGAGAGCGACCAGGAGAACATGCTCGATCCCGAGTTCCCCTCGGCCGGTTGCCCCCCTTCGAGCCCGGACCATCGAACCTAGGAGCTGATCACCAAATCCCATGGACTGGAACGAGAGCGAGAAGATCCTCAGCGCCGATAGCCAATTCAATGGTGGCCCCGATCATGTGCGCAATCTCGAGGAGTATCGATGGGCATTCGGGAGCTACGATTCCGAGTTCCAGGTCGTGGTATCTCCGAACCTGCCGAGGCTCATGAGGACCGGACGCAACTTCGAGAGCGTGAATGCCCCCGACAGATGCGTACTTGTCCGGGCCCATGGACAGGAAGCGTGTGGGAAACCCGTGGAGTTCTACCAATCGCACATGCAGAGATCGGAGTGGGGCATAGACTACAAGTTCAGACGGGATGAGTTCGCGTATCACATCAGGAGCCATCACAGGGAGATCAACGACATCTACCGCGACGCGTTCAGATGGAGGCCCTGGGGAGAGTCGATCGATGGGTTCGTGGACCTCAAGGCGGATGAGATCTTCGGATACACCGACCTGGAGATGAAGTCCATCATCAAGGCCTACCTGAAACAGAAGCCCAGGAGGGCGCTGCTCTTCTTCGACATCGAGTCCGTGGACAAGTACAACTCCGAGCACATCTTCGAAGACCCGGTAGGCTACTTCACCTGGATGGAGCCGGCCTTGAGGACCATCCAGGGATTCCTCGAAGGCCACGGAGTGCGCACCGCGGTGAACGCCACGGGGAAGGGGTATCACATACTGGCCAGCGTGCCGCTCTACTCGGACGGCAGGCAGACGGATGCCATGATGATGCTCATGCAGGCCGGGGGATACCTGCAACCGGAGACGCTCGACCGGCTCGTCACGCTCATACCTGGCGAGAAGCACCACCAACCCACGCCGGCGCTCACCCAGCTCGCGTACCAGGGCTGCTGCAGGATCTCGCAATACGTGGTCGCCAACACGATAGACCAGATCCGGCATGAGCTGCGCAGAAGAGGAATGACGGACCATGTGGGCTTCACGGACAACGAACCCCACCAGATATCGCTGGACCTGACCAGCGGCCTGCGGCAGGTCAACATGAGCTGCTTCGGCTCCCCGGGCTCGGTCTACAACAAGAACTGCCCGTACTGGATCATCCGGATCCCCAGGTCGAGGGACGGGGAGGAGTTCTTCGGCGGCAACATCGCCCAGATGATACGGACCAGAAGCGACCCTGACGCTGCCCTGGCGCACCTCGTGTCGAGGGGATGCCGGATCCCCGCCAGCACGCGTGGCATCGAGGAGCTCATCGGAGGCTACAACAACAGCAGGATGAAGAAGGAGCTGTGGGACCCCCTGGATGCGCCCTTCGATCCGGTGTTTCTATCCGAGCTCATCAACACGAACTTCATGCAGTACCGCAGAAGGGCACCGGGTATCAACGGACTCCTGGACTTCCCCAGCGGGAGGATGCACCCCTTCCTCGACCCCGACAAGCTCGAGTACGTCTACCATCACATGGCACGAAGAGGCATGAGCATGTGGGAGATGGTCCATCTCACTCTGGCCGTGTACCACGACAAGATCAAAGATCTCGACATCCACAGGTTCTACAGCAGGGCGGAACTGGCGCGCTGGCCCGCGATCTTGTTCACGGAGCATTTCAAGGGATGGTGATCACGCATGGATAGGTACGAGTACTACGCGCAGGTGTTCGAGCATCTGCAGAACGCCTTCGACCACTCGCCCCTCGTCCTTGCGCAGGGGCCGGAACTCATCAAGAGAGGATGGAACCCGGAAGGCCTGCTCGTCACGTTCGAGCCGATCGAGAACCTCCACGACCTCACCGTCAAGGAGGGCATGGAGGTGTTTCTCCCGATAGTCGGCAGGCACAAGTCCATACTGGCGCCCATCGACTTCGAGATCTTCCTCTCTCACGAGAACATGCAGATCTACTCGGACCCAGGGTCCCAGTGGCACTTCCACCGCAAGCACATAGAGCCGGTGTCGAACTTCTTCGAACGCCTGATGCAGAGCTACGGCATACCCTATCTGCTCGACCTGACGCCGAGCGGAGGCCATGTCCTCTTCCATGTGGAGTCAGGCACGGAGGCGTATCGTGAGCTCGCTGGCATAGGATACCTGGAGCAGGAGTTGCTGGATGCCTGCAACTACAGCGACCCCACCGACCTCAAGAGGCACGACCCATGCGGCTTCGAGGCGGCCTCGGTCTTCTCCGGCATAGGCCGGCTGTGGCACTACGTGTCGCTCCTCGCCAAGCAGGAGCTGCGAGGCGACGAGATGCCCATCACGATATGCGACAGCGAAGAGAAGTGCGTGAACATCGACAACAGCTGGCAGGCTGACCCGGCGTACATGAGAGTGATGAGGTCGCCCTACTCGCTGCACAAGAAGAACATCCACAAGCACCAGATGAAGGACGCGTCCGGGCAAGCGGTGCCGCCTCTGTGCGACGTGAGCAGGACGTTTTATGACGGCGCGAACGTGGTCACATGCCCGGACTTGAAGGACCTCGTGGAGTGCATGTGGGACTTCGAGAGGGCTGTCGACCACAGCAGGCACTTCACGGGCCACATTCCGGTCGCGAACGACAACCTCGTGGCGCTGATCAGAGACTACAAGAGGACGAGACTCTACGAGCTCATGTGCGACTTCGACTCCAAGGATGAGCTCCACGTCGGAGAGGCGCTATCCAGGGCAGTCCATGACGATCGGCTCTCCGAGAAGAGCAGGCATGTCCTCGCATGGCCGAACCCCCGGCTGATGCAGCCGAACGTCCTCAAGAAGTTCGTGGCGGACCTGATAGACAGCGGATGGCATCCGCGGCACATCGGCTCCCTCATCAACGACATCTACGTCCAGGGGCAGTACAACTGGCACACCAACTGGCTCAAGTACACATCCAGGACGCGAGCCAACTACTGGGCAAGAGCGTACGCGAGCGTCCACCTGTTCGAAGCAGGGGTGCGACTCCTCGACCCCAGCGAGCCGGTCGATGAGATCGCCCTGAGCTGAGGGCATCCCGGGAAACGACCCCGGGACCCGCCGGGTGTGACGCGGCCCGGCGAGACGAGCGACGCAGCAGAGAAGCTGTCTGGTTGCTAGAACCCCAGCTTCTTCTGCGGCTTGCCGGCGTCCGGCTGGGCCGGCGCCTGTTTTGCGACCTCGCGCTTCTGCACGCCGTCCAGGTAGCGGTCGGCCTCCTCCACGCTGCCGAACACGCCGAGGCTGGGGAGCGCATTGGCGATCTCGAAGACCTTCTTGATCTGCGGCTGAGGGTTCGCCAGCGCCATCGCCCCGCCGCACGCCCTGAGCGAGCTGGCCGTCCTGATGAACATCCGTAGACCCATGCTGCTCATGTAGACCAGTCCGGTGAGGTCGTACCTCACGCGACGCGGCTTGCCGGTCAGCACGGAGTTGAGCAGGTTGTCCAGCTGGAGGTAGGTGGTGCTGTCCAGCCGGCCCTCCAGGCTGATCTCGAAGCAGCCGGTGCTCGTCTCCATCGACTTCAGCTTCAGCGCCATGGGTGTCTCCTTGATGATCAGGTGTTGCGGGGCCCGAAAACCACCGTGACGATGTTCCAGCCATCCTTCCTCTGGTAGCCGATGCTGCTGGCCAGGGTGCGAACGAGATGGAGGCCGAGACCGCCGATCGGACGGTCCTCGAGTCGACAGTTCAGATCCGGATGTGGGGCCTCCAGAGGGTTGAACTCCAGCCCGTCGTCGGCCAGGCTCAGCACCACTCCCTGGGCGGTGACCGCGAGATCCAGTCTGACATGAGGCACGCGGCCGTCCTTGCCGCCGTACTTGATCGAGTTGGTGAGCAGCTCCTCGACGGCCAGCGCCACCGCTCCGGTCGTCTCCGGCGACACGGCTCGCTCGTCGAGGAACGCGGTCACCTGCTCGTTCGCCCGGACCGCGTCCTCCAGGGTCGTCAGTCCGGTCAGCTGCACGGTGTCGTCCATCCGGTCCCACCCGGGCCGTCCCGAAGAGCGACCCGCACCTGTCCGCCCCCCCTGCTACTTACTGCCCCAGCCCGAGGGGAATGTCAAGAGCTCGAGCCGCCGGAGCCGGGAGCGTCGGGCCGGAAGATCGGTCAACGGCCCGCCTCGCGGCCGCCGCGGGTCGTGGCCTCGTACCCGAGGACGATCCAGTGGAGCCTGCACTGCTGCTCGGCGTTGAACTGCACCACGGGCAGCGCGTGGCAGAACGCCAGCTCGAACCGCAGAAAGAGCGGTCTCTCCATGAGCAGGTCGGACGGGATCGGGTGATAGACCACGGCCCTGCCCCGGTCCGCGGGGCGCAGGTGCGCCACCAGGCGCCACGCCCTGGGGGGCCGCGGATCCGCGGCGGTCGAGCACAGCACCCTGACCCCGGTGGCCGGCTCGAACGGGTCGAGGGAGGCCCTCAGCTCGAGCCGGGGAACCCTCGCACCGGGCAGCGCGACCGGCTCCGTGGCCGTGAAGAAAGCGTGGCTCGCATCGTCGATCATGAACTGATCGGGGTTCGACGGATCTCCCAGGGAGCTCAGCTGGCCGATCGCGGAGGGCAGCACCCGCACGGTCAGCGGCTCCGTGGTGGCTCCCTCGTTCACCAGCAACGTCGGATCGGTCTCGAACCGGAAGGCGACGCCGGCCAGCTTGCCGGGCCGCGGACCGGCCACCTGGGAGTACTCCGGCGACGACAGGCTGACCGAGAGGGTGGGCATGCGGATCCGGAGCAGCTCCGCGCCGACCTCGAGGTCTCTCAGCGCCTGGATCGACTCGTACAGCCGGACTCGCGTGTCCACCGGAACCTCCGGCGAGGTGAACACCTGGTCGCGATGCGGCGTGAACTCGCCGGCCAGGGTGTCGAGCCTGGCCTGCTCGAAAGCCTGTCCGATCTTCTCTTCCCACTCGCGCCGGAGCGCCGCCCAGGTCGCCTCGAGGTCCTCCGATCTGGGCCGGATCTTGAGCGCCCCGGCGACGAGCGCCGGGATCTCCCGGGCCAGGCTGCCCACCCGGGCCGCCCGGAGCGACTCGATGAGCCGGTCGGCCAGCGCGGTCAACGACAGCGTCGAGAGGGCCCGGGTGGCCACCACCTTGCCTGCCTGATCGAGCACCCGGGCCCGGTATCGCCGGTCCGGCTCGAGCCCTGTCACGACGAGCCGGTGAGCGTTGCCGGCCGTCCCCTCCAGGGTCGTCCAGGGTGCCCCGCCTCCACCGGGTTCGACCTGCAGCGCGAAGACCGCGGGGCGGTCCGTGCTGAACGAGGCGAAGACCGGCGTCCCGCTGGACGCCCACTCGAGACCGGTGAGCGCGGTCGGTGACGACGAGGTGGAAATCGCGGGGTCCCGGAGG
>JACQZM010000108.1:0-3056 GCA_016213885.1 Candidatus Rifleibacteriota bacterium
CCGATCAGGTACACGAGGCCCACCACGGTGATCACCGCGAGGGTGATGAGGGTGATCCGATCCATGATCACCGTTCGCTGTTCCCGACCAGCGTCGCGCATCCGGATGGCCACCACGGACTCTCCGAGGGTGACGAATATGACGGCGTACGCCAGGTTGTAGATCTTGTCGATGAGCCGGATGTACCCGACCTGGGGGAGATCGGTCGAGACCGTCAGGTGCAGAGCCACGGCGGAGAGCAGCGCCGTGATGGCTATGCTGGTGCGGGCATCGGCGTACATCGGGCTGAGAAAGAAGACCACCAGGCTCGAAAAGATGATCACCAGCAACGGCACCAGCATCCGGAACAGGTAGGCCCACCACGGCCGGGAGATGTGGAGCGTGTAGGTGAATCTCGAATAGGTCTCGTTCGCTCCGGGCGCCTGCGGGCGACCGAAGGTGCTTCGATACACGTACTTCTGGGCCTCGGCCTGCTCGCCGTCGATCTGCCAGCCCGGGATCGAGATGTTGAGATCGTAGCGGCTCGAGGCCGTGTCCGCCTCGTACCTCATCACGTCCACCTGGTACTGGTTGTCCTCGACCTGGATCGGTAACCTCTGCCGGTCCAGCGGATACTCTCTCAGATCGAACTTGTGGTTGAACTTGCCCTGGATGTGGAAACACTGGTACTGACTGCCGTCCGGAAGCGACACCACCGCGGGGTAGATCGTCTCGCGGGTCATCCCCCACCGCTCCACCACGTTCGTGAACTCGAAGCTGGCCGAGGGATCGATCGGGCCCTTCCAGCGGAACCAGATGTAGAAGTCGAGCATGAAGATCGACGACTTGACGTCGATGTCGTTGACGTTCTGGAGATAGACGCCGACGGTGACGATCTGCGGTTGCACCGGTTTCGCGGCCTCGGGAGCTGCCGACGGTCGAGGCTCGGGCTGGGGCGAGCCAGCGAAAGACGATGCGGGACCTGGGCTCGGAGCGGCGGGCCCCTGCCCATGGATCCGCACCGGCGCTCCGGTCATGACGACGATCACCAAGGCGGCAGCGATTCGCAAAAGCGCCCGGGAGCCAGACAAACTCAACGCGATCCCCCTTCCTGGGACCCCTCCCACAACCGCCATGATATCTCACACACGCGAGAAAAGGGATACTCGGGAAGTCACGGATTCCTTCAAGACCCGGCGCCTCGCCGGATCCGAGTCGCAAGACCCGGCGCCTCGCCGGGTCCGAGTCGCGCCCCTGAGCGCGACCTCGATCCGGATCCCTTCCTCTTTCTTCTCTCTCCCGAGCGCGACCTCCAACCTGATCCTCTCCTTCTTCTCTCTCCCGAGCGCGACTTCAAATGAACCCCCCCCCACTTCCTTGGTGACTCTGCAGTCAGGCCGAGGCCTGATCACACGCCCGACTCCGCGAAACAGGTGGGGGAGCCTGGCGAGCCTGGAGACTGGATAATCCGGCACGCCGTGGTATCGTGGTAGCGTCTTCTCCCACGGGACGCCGGTCTGCGGCCCCGGACCGACTTCAAGGAGGAACGACCTTGCGCTCGTCCCGCCTCTCGAGCTTGCTCGCTCTCGCTCTCGGCCTCGTCACCTGCTCGACCCTCGCCGCAATCGCCGCCCCACCACTGGACGATCCGGCTGCCGCGCGGTTCGGCGGAGACAGGTGCATCACCTGCCACGCGCCTGCTGCTGCCCCCAACGAGGCCGCCCCTGCCACCGGGGACTCGTACGATGTGGTGATCGTCGGCGGCGGCATGGCAGGCCTGTCGGCGCTCCACTACCTGGCCGACCGCAAGGTCCTCCTTCTGGAAGCCCACACGTCCGCCGGTGGAATGATGCGGGCCGACTCCTGGAAGGGTATCAAGTTCGCGGAGGGGGCCGCCTACATCCCGGGTTTCTACGGAATCCTCCCGGAGTTCTTCAAGAGCGAGAAGATCGAGTTCAAGGCGGTCAAGGCCCCGGAGAACTCGGCCTGGATCGCCGGGAAGTTCTACCCCGAGTGCTGGGGCAAGCACGGGAGGCGCCGCATGCCCTGGAGCGGAAAGGACATGCAGGCCTGGTGCCGGCTCCTCGAGGAGGCCGAGGCGCTGGGGAACCGGAACGCCACGAACATGCCGATCGAGAGCTTCGAGCCGGACCTGATGCCCCTGGATCGGGTCACCTGCCGGGATTGGCTCAAGAGAAAAGGTCTTCCGGACGCAGCGATCGCCCACCTGGAGCTCTACGTCCGATCGTGCTTCGGAGAGGGAGTCGACAAGGTCTCGGCGCTGGCCGTGCTCTACTCGCTGTCCGGTGAATTCGACAGGTGCTTCACCCTCGAGGGCGGGCTGGGAGGCGCGACCGAGAAGCTCCACGAGAACCACAAGGACAAGATCCGCCTCGGCTGCCGGGTGACCCGCGTCGAGCAGGACCTCCAGCGAGCCCGGGTCACGTTTCGCGCCCCCGACGGCCAGCTGCACACCGTGACGGCCAGGACCGTGATCGTGGCCGTCCCCGGCAAGTTCGTACCCGAGATGATCCCCGAGCTG
Source organism: Candidatus Rifleibacteriota bacterium (assembly GCA_016213885.1). Lineage (GTDB taxonomy): Bacteria > Muiribacteriota > UBA6191 > JACPRK01 > JACQZM01 > JACQZM01. The sequence goes on from JACQZM010000108.1 coordinate 2,522, forward strand.
CCCCAGGAGAAACGAGCAGCCCTCTCGAGGATCCGGTACGCCGGCTACATGGTGGCGGCCGTCCTCTGCAAGGAGCCGTTCTGGGACATCAAGGGGTACGACACCTGGGCGCAGGACAAGATCTTCTGCGACATCATCGACGCCACCTGGGTCTCGAGGGCCGGCAGAGCCTCCAAGGACCGGAAGCAGCCCCACGTGGTCAACCTGTACATGCCCATGGGATCGTCCGGCAGCTTGAAAATGGTGGAGTGGACGCCCGAGAAGTTCAAGGAGAAGATCCTGGCGGACCTCGAGTCGATCGTGCCGGGCTGCCGGGCCAAGGTGGAAGAGATCCGGCTCTACAGGCTGCCGCACTCGATGCACGTGAACACGCCGGGGTTCCTGCTCGACGTCGTTCCGATCCTCAGGAAGCCGTATTTCCGCGTTCACTTCGCCGGCGCCGAGGTCGAGGGCGTGCCCTGCATCGAGTCGGCCGTCTGGTCCGGGTACGCGGCGGCCAGGGCGGTCCGGGGGTGGCTCTGGGACGACCCGCCGC
>JACQZM010000108.1:3066-7232 GCA_016213885.1 Candidatus Rifleibacteriota bacterium
GCGGAGCCGCTGATCGCAACAGGGTGCTGTCCGGACACGGATCCGGAGGCGCCGGCGTTCGACCCGCCCGAGGAGGGCCGTGGTCATGGATGATTGGTCCCCTGGCTCGTGGCAGAGCCGTCCCATCCGTCAGGCCGTGACCTACCCTGACTGCGGGAAGCTCGAGCGGGTGCTGCAGGAGCTGGCGGCCCTGCCGCCGCTGGTGACGAGCTGGGATGTCGAGTCGCTCAAGAGCCAGCTCTCGGCGGTCCAGCAGGGCCAGGCGTTCCTGCTCCAGGGGGGGGACTGCGCGGAGCGGTTCGACGACTGCCGGGCCGCCCCGATCGTGGCCAAGCTCAAGATCCTCCTGCAGATGAGCCTGGTCCTGGCGTATGGCACGGGGCGCCGGGTGATCCGGGTCGGTCGATTCGGCGGACAGTACGCCAAGCCCCGCTCGTCCGACGTGGAGACCCGCGACGGCGTGACGATGCCGAGCTACCGGGGCGACATGATCAATCGCCCCGAGTTCGATGCCGCCGCCCGGGTTCCCGATCCGCAGCTCCTTCTCACCGGGTATGAACGGGCCGCGATGACGCTGAACTTCATCCGCAGCCTCGTCGGCGGCGGGTTCGCCGACCTGCACCACCCGGAATGGTGGAACCTGGACTTCGCCGGCACCTCCTCCCAGGCGGGTGACTACCAGTGGCTCGTGAACCACATCACGGAGTCGCTCGCGTTCCTCGAGGCGGTGGCCGGACGGACGCTGGACGACGTGTGCCGGACCGATTTCTACACCAGCCATGAGGGGCTCTTGCTCGACTACGAGCAAGCGCTCACCCGGCAGGTGCCCCGCCGACCAGGCTGGTACGACCTCTCCACCCACTTCCCCTGGATCGGCTACAGGACCGGGCAGCCCTCCGGAGCCCACGTCGAGTTCTTCCGGGGGGTTGCCAATCCGGTGGCCGTGAAGATCGGCCCTGGCATCGCACCCGAGGAGCTGCTCGAGCTGATCCAGAGGCTCGATCCGGACAACGAGCCCGGGAGGCTGACCCTCACCCACCGGTTCGGAGCCGCCCGGATCGAGGCCCAGCTGCCCGGGCTGGTGGAGGCGGTGCGGCGGGCGGACCGGAAGGTGCTGTGGTGCTGCGATCCGATGCACGGGAACACGATCTCCACGGCCACTGGCCGCAAGACCAGGCGGTTCGGCGACGTCATGAGCGAGCTGCAATCGGCGTTCGAGATCCACGCCGCCGCGGACTCGTCGCTCGGTGGGATCCACGTCGAGGTTTCCGGGGACGTGGTCACCGAGTGCGTCGGCGGTGCCGGCGGGCTCTCCGAAGGCGACCTGGAGAGAGCCTACGAGAGCGAGGTGGATCCTCGCCTCAACTACGAGCAGGCGCTCGAGCTGTCGCTTCTGGTCGCAGGCCGGCTCCGCAAGAGGTAGCCCCGGCGAAAAAAAAAGAAGAAAACGAAAACCGATCCATGGGGCCTGCATATCATACGGTGAGACGCGGGATGCCCCAGACGATGGGAAGCAGTCCGATCCGGGAGCCGGGTCCTCCGCCGAGGCCGATGACCCCGCTCCTGGCCCCCGGTCCGAGCCCGGGGGTCGGACCTCCCACATCCCTTGAGTCTTCTAGGTGGCCGGCTGGTCCGTTGACCAGCCGGTCTTTGTTTCCCCCCGACAAACGGCCGGAACCGCTGCCGGGACCCGGTCTCGCGGAAGACGCCGCGCCCTGGACCGTCATCGGGCCAGAACCGCGTCGGCCGCCTCCAGCGCCCTTCCGATGCAGACGTCCATGTTGTAATACTGCCACTCGGCGAAACGCCCGACGCAGGGTATCCCGAGCCTCCCGAGATACTCGAGCACGACCCCGACGTTCCGTCGGTGGTCCAGGTCGAAAACCACGTAGGCGTACTCCGTGACGTGGTGGTCGATGACGTCGCCGATGGGGAACAGCTTGCGCACGTCGTCTCTCACGCTCCCGGCATCGTGACGGCCGATGGTGTCGACCAGCATGCTCGTCGGGCTCCCGTCCGGACAGCTCCTGGGCGAGAACCGCCCGACGTTCGAGACCTTGTTGCAGACCGTTTCGGGCCCCGGCAGGTAGATCCACGAGATCGACGGTCCCAGGTCGTGCTCCACCAGCGTGGACGTGATCGAGTTGTACCTCAGGTCGCCGACGGCGCGGGCGACCTCGCCGGGCACGTCGACCAGGGCACGGAACAGCTCCTTCAGCGGCACGGTCGAGATGACTGTCTCGTAGCTCTCCTGGTCGTTCACCGTCCACTGGACGCCGTGCCTCCGCAGGCTCATCACCGCATTCGACGTCCGGATCCCGGGAAGGCCGCCGGCGATGGCGTCGACCAGTGCCTGGCTGCCTCCCGCCGTGGGGTAGTAGAAGGTCGAGTGGGGCATCTTCGATTCCCGGGACGATCGGGTGACCAGAGCTCTGAAGATCTCTCCCAGCGACGGCTGAGGCATCTTGTCGGAGACCCACTGGTGCTCCATCCTGGCCAGCGGGAAGCGCCATACCTTGGAGTTGTAGGGGATGAGATACAGCCTCGCCAACGTCTCGCCGAACGACCGGATGAACCACTCCTCCAGATCGGCGGCGTCCGCGCCGCCCTGGCGGCTGGCGAGATCCACCAGACACTCCACCTGGGTGTCCACGTCCAGCTGATGGAGGGAGAGCTCCAGCGGATAGTCGACCAGAGTGCCCTCCAGGAGGATCTTCGCCAGGCGAGGCTGAAACGTCCAAGATTCCCTGGGAAGCAGTCTGAACACCCAGTCGAGAACCGCCTGGGACCTGGAGTTGAAGATGTGACCTCCGCACTGGTCGAACACGTAGCCCCGGGTGATGCGGCTCCGAGCCAGCCCTCCCGGCACGGCCTGGGCCTCGTAGAGCGTCGACTCGGCACCGTTCTCGATCAGTCGCCGATGCACGGTCAACCCGGTGATCCCCCCGCCCAGCACGGCTACCCTCGTGGAACCCATCGTGTCTCCTGCCACAGCACCTTGAGCGCCATGTGGACGTAGCGGAAGTTCGCCAGGAAGGAGCCGCTGCTCCTGCCCGACTGCCGGGCCCGCCAGACCGTCGGGACCTGCGCGATCTCGAGGCCGGCCCTGAGCGGCCGCAGCGTGGTCTCGCAGCCGATCTCCTGCCTGGTCGCCTCCCAGCGGAAGCCCCCCACGGCGCCGGCCCGGACGATCTTGAACCCGTAGGTGAGGTCGGTGATGCGGGTCCAGAAGACCGCCCGGAACAGAAGCTGGAACCCCCAGTTGAGCCAGTACTTGAGCGGATCGTACCCCACGAAGCCGCCTGGCTCCAGCCAGCGGCTGGCCACCACCAGGTCGCACCCGCGCTCCGTGATGGTCTGGATGAGGATCGGGACCGTACCGATGTCCATCTCCCCGTCGCTGTCGAGGTGCAAGAGGTAGTCGCCCCGGGCCATCCGGTACCCCTGGCGGTACGCGAGCCCCACACCGGGGTTCTCTTCCTGGATCGCGGTCACGAGCTGCGGGTGCCTGGCCTTCAGCCCGTCGAGAATGCGCCAGGTCTCCTCGGGGGCGGCCGGCGAGACGATCGCCAGGATCTCCCTGATCCTGGGGCCGCTGTCCTGCATGAGACGGTCGACCAGCGGCGCCAGGGTGTCCGTCTCCTTGTAGATCGGGAAGATGACGGAGATGTCCGGTGAGCTTGGCTGCACGGTACTAGATGAAGGAGAGGGTCATGTTGTCTTCGAGGATGACGTGCTCGAAGATCTGGTTGTGCGGCTGGTACGTGCACCGCGGACACTCCGTGGCGACCCGGATCGAGTCCCGGATCATCCAGTGCTCGGGACTGCCCCACAGCTGGCGGATCTGGTCCAGGTCGGTACCGTCCCTCACCAGGCAGGGCAACCGGTCGTCGGCCCGGCGGTCGCAACAGAGCCCCACGGTGAACGCATCGACCGATCCGTTCTCTCCGGGCGGCATGAGCACCATCGTCATCAGCACTGCGTGGCACGCGCCGAAGCAGTTGGCGTGCTCCAGCTTCGAGCCGAACTTGTGCTTGATGCCGAAGACGGCGAACGAGTCGGTTTCGAGCTCCCGCGCGCGCTGGATCTGCTCGTCGATGAGGCTCACCAGCTCGCCGCCGTACGACCAGCCGGCCTCTCCCATCCGGGACCAGGGGATCGCGGCC
>JACQZM010000108.1:7274-10287 GCA_016213885.1 Candidatus Rifleibacteriota bacterium
ACATCGCGGGCGATCCGTGCTGCCGCGTGGATCTCCCGGGCGTTCTCCGGATGAACCAGGTACTTGAAGCTGACGCCGTTTCCCTGACCGTTTCCGCCCAGCGGGCACCGGGTGCCGCGCGCGTACTCGGCGAGCTTCTCGACTCCCTTCACCACCCGGTCGAACGTGTCGGCCGTCTCCGGGAGGCCCTTGAGCCGCTTGAACGTGACGGCCGAGCCGGCGTCCACCGAGACCCCGACCCAGGTGCACAGGGAGAGCGCCTCGATGTGCCGGTCCAGCAGGATCCCATTCGTCACGACCCCGGCCTGGATCCCGTTCGCCGCGCACTCCTCGATGAGGGCGTCGGTGTGCGGGTTCAACAGCGCTTCGCCGCCTCCGCCCACGCACACAGCTTCCACGGTGAACGGCCAAGGGTCTTCGGATCGCCAGGAGGCGAGGAACCGGGGTATCCCGGTCATCACCTTCGCCGACAGGGAGCGCCCGCTGTTGCGACTCAGAATCCACTCGCTGTTGCACCAGGCACAGTCCAGGTTGCAGCTGTTGGTCGGGTCGATCGACACGAGCGTGGGAACCGGCAGCGGCCGCCCCCGGATGATCCTCTTCCACCTGGCAGCCTGGGCCAGCAGCTTGTCGCTGTTGAACGGATTCCATCGCTTGGCGTCGGCCCATTCCTTGGCGGAGGATGCGACCACGACGCCGTCGTCAGGGGGCGCCGCGGGCCCGCCAGATGGGTCGTCGCGGGCGTCGCGGCGATCGCCCCCTGCGGAGCGCGTGCAGCGGTCGGGCGGTCGACTCCGGTCGGTCTCGGACATCTTCGGTCTCCTCTTGCCGGCCCGGGCGAGCGGCCGGTCGAACCGGGGAGGCTCCGCAGGCGACCAGCCGGAGCCCTTTGCCGGTCGGAGCGCGGCGCGAGTCTCGCAATGGGCCCTAGCCTTCGAGCGCGGCCAGGATGATCTGGGCCGGATTGATGAACACGGTCTCCTTCTTCACCAGGATGCTGGCATCGGGGCTCGGCGTGAACGTGACCTTCAGCCAACCGTTGGGCAGGATCGATTCGACCCTGAACCGCTCCACGGTGTTCCACCCCACCCGCTGGATCGAGTAGCTCCGCCCCACGGCGAAGGGGCCCCACTCCCTGTAATCGAAGCTCGGCGGCCCATCGTCGGCGGTCCGGGGTGACACGGCTGCCTGCACCCTGTTCAAGATCCGCTTGATGGGAGCCACCAGGTCGCTCTGGAACTCGATCTGCCGATTGAAGATCTTCTCGAAGAAGGCGAGCGTGGGGGTGAGGCCGCTGGTGATCGCGTCCCGCAACTGGGCAGCCAGCTGGGCCGACAGCTTGGCCGTCGGATCCTCGGCGCCGAAGGACCGCTGCGTACCGAACGTCAGCGCCGTGCACAGGGCCACCACGATCACGATCCATCTCGTCATGTTCGGTTCCTCCTCAGGCGTGGTCCCTCGCTCACGCGAAGGTGCCGCCAGTCTATCATGGCCGGTCAGGTCGGCGCCTGCCCATGCTGCCGACGCTCGACCCCAGACCCGGCGCCTCGCCGGATCCGAGTCGCAAGACCCGGCGCCTCGCCGGGTCCGAGTCGCGCCCCCGAGCGCGACCTCAATCCGGATCCCCTCCTCTTTCTCTCTCCCGAGCGCGACTTCGAATGAACCCCCTCCACGTCCTTGGTGACTCTGCAGCCAGGCCGAGGCCTCATCACAGGCCCGACTCCGTGAAACAGGCGCCGGATCTTGGCAGGCCGGCCGGCTTGACTTCCCGGCGCCGGGCTGAGACCCTTGAGAGCGTGAAGAGCTCCAGGGGCTCGCCGGACTGGCTGCGCGCCCGCAGCGGTCCGCTGTCCACCAGAGACATGTGCCGGGCGCTCGAACGGATCGCCGCTCACCTGCGGAGCTCTCGCGAGGGATCCTCCGCCGAGCTGGCGCTGGAGAAGGTCGCTCGCCGCCGCGACCCTTTCCACGTTCTGGTCGCCTGCATCATCTCCCTGAGGACCAAGGACGAGGTCACCGACACGGTGGCCCCGCGTCTCCTGGAGAGAGCCCCCACGCCGGACCAGCTGGTACGGCTCGACGAGGAGGAGATCGCCCGGCTGATCTACCCCGCGGGGTTCTACCGGACCAAGGCGAGGTCTCTGAGGGAGATCTCGCGGCGGCTCCTGAAAGAGTTCCAGGGCCAGGTGCCCTCCGAGATCGGCACGCTGCTGACACTGCCCGGCGTGGGAAGGAAGACGGCCAACCTCGTGGTCTCCCTGGGTCACGGGGCTCCTGGCATCTGCGTCGACACCCATGTGCACCGGTTCTCCAACCGGATCGGCTACGCGTCCACCCGGGAGCCCGACGAGACCGAGCTGGTGCTACGATCGCGCCTGCCGGGCCGCTGGTGGACGCCGATCAACGAGCTGATCGTCTCATTCGGGCGTCAGCTGTGCACGCCTGTGTCGCCTCACTGCTCCTGCTGCCCCGTTCGAAGTATCTGCCTCAGGGTCGGGGTCACGAGGAGCCGCTGACACGGCCGTCCCGAGCGCGACTTCAAATGAACCCCCTCCACGTCCTTGGTGACCCTGCAGCCAGGCCGAGGCCTGATCACACGCCCGACTCCACGAAACAGGTGGGGGATCCTGGCGCCCCCATGATCTCGACGCCCCTAGGTGGTACAATGTCGGAGTCGTCGGTCCGGACGGAGCTGGACGCCCCGGCGCCTGCCGAGTCGACAGCGGGTCCGGACCGCTGGCGCCGGATGCCCCGGGCGGCCGTCCGCCAGAAGGAGGGAGATGCGGTGCGTCAGATCGCCCTGACCGCCATCGGAGAGGACAAGCCAGGAATCGTCGCCGCGGTCTGCCGGGTCCTCTACGAAACCGGCGGCAACCTCAGGGACACTTCCATGACGATCCTCTCGGGGGAGTTCGCCATGATCCTGGTGGTGGCCGTGCCCAGATCTCTCGACGTGGAGGAGCTGTCGCGTCGCTTCGATCCGGTGCGCACCCAGGTCGGCATCGCGGTCTTC
>JACQZM010000442.1 GCA_016213885.1 Candidatus Rifleibacteriota bacterium
CCGATCTTGTCCGTGGGCACCTGGATCGTCTCGATGCGCGGGGCGTTCGGCGAGATCTCCCTCCTCGGCCTGGCCAGCACGCCGTCCATGAACCTCAGGATCTCCAGCCGGCCGTCGCGGGCCTGGTCGACCGCCTCCGCAAGGAGCGCCAGGGAGATGCCCGGGAGCTTCAGATCGAGCTGGAACCCCGTGATGCCCGCCTGGGTGCCGGACAGCTTGAAGTCCATGTCACCGTAGTGGTCCTCGGACCCGATGATGTCGGTCAAGGTCAGGTAGCGCACGAGCCGGCCGTCGTCGTCGAACTCCGTGACCAGGCCCACCGAGACGCCCGCGACCGCGGCCGTCAGCGGGATGCCCGCGTCCATGAGCGCCAGGGAAGCCCCGCAGACCGTGGCCATGGATGTGGAGCCATTCGACTCGAGCACCTCCGAGGTCACCCGGATCGCGTACGGGAACTCCGAGGCCGGCGGCAGCACCGGCTCCAGCGACCGCTCCGCCAGCGCCCCGTGGCCGATCTCCCGGCGGTTGAGCCCGCCGGTGCGCCCGGTCTCTCCCACGGAGAATGGCGGGAAGTTGTAGTGGAGCATGAACCGCTTGCTCTGCTCTCCGCCGGCGTAGGCGTCCAGCGATTGCGCCTCGTCGGCAGGGGCCAGCGTCGCCAGGCAGACGGTCTGGGTCTCTCCGCGACCGAACAGCGCCGACCCGTGGGAGCCCGGCAGCAGCCCGCACTCGCCGCTCAGCGGCCTGACCTCCCGGGGCCTCCGTCCGTCGCAGCGCTTCCTGAGGTCGAGGATCGATCGACGGAACGCCTTCTTCTCGAGGTGCTCGAACGCCGCGGACACCTCGTACTCGCTGGCTTCGGGGAACCGTTCCAGGATCTTGCCCTTGACCTCTTCCCTCAGGGCGGTGACAGCCTTGGCCCGTGCCACCTTCCCCTGCTGGTAGATCGCTGCCTCGATCCGGTCTTGCGCCACCTCGTAGGCCACCTCAAGGAGGTCGGGCCTCGCGGACCTGAGCTCCATCTCGCGCTTGGGCCTCCCGACCCTGGAGGCGAGCTCCTGCTGGAGCAACAGCACCGTCTGGATCCGGGACTGGGCGAGAGCCAGCGCCTCCTTGAAGTCGATCTCGGGCAGCTCCCGGGCCGTCCCCTCGATCATCAGGGCGTGCTCCCGGGTGCCCACGTAGACCAGATCGACGTCGCTGGCGAGCCGCTCCGTGTGGGTCGGGTTCACCAGCCACTGCCCGGCTGCGCGGCCGATCCGTACCGCCCCCATGGGGCCGGCGAACGGGATGTCCGAGACCATCAGCGCCGCGGAGGCCCCGTTGATGCTGAGGATGTCCGGGTCGTTCTCGCCGTCGCCCGAGAGCAGCGTGCTGATGATCTGGGTGTCGTAGAAGTAGCCCCGGGGAAAGAGCGGTCTCAGTGGCCTGTCCGTCATCCGGCAGGTCAGGATCTCCTTCTCCGACGGTCTCCCCTCGCGTCTGAGGTAGCCCGACGGGAACTTGCCGACCGCGGCGGCTCGCTCGCGATACTCCACGGTGAGCGGCAGGAAGCAGGCGTTCTCCTTCAACGCTGGCGCCGACACGGCCGTGACCAGCACGATGGTATCGCCGGTGCGGACCGTGACCGCGCCGTCGGCCAGTCTGGCCACCTTGCCGCTCTCGATGATGAGGCTCTGCTTTCCGAGCAGGGCGCTGACGGTTGCACTCTCTGGCACACGGTCCTCCTGGCCTTTGGTGACCGGCCGCTCGGCGGCCGGCTCGATCGGGTGGGTCGCCGGGCATTCTAGCACCTCGAGCCTGACTTCTCGACCAGGGCGACTCCGACCGGATCCCCTCCACTTCCATCGTGACCTTGGATCCAGGCCGCCGCTTCGTCACACGCCAAGCTCTGCGGAACAGGTGGGAGATCCTGGCCGCACCGGGATTGCATCTCGGCCGGTCGAGGCGTAGGCTTTCCCCGGCCCTCCGGGGCTCGTTCGACGAGCGCCGGAGATCCGGTCCGGCGATCGATCGAGGTGGCAGCGTGAGACGAATTCCTCTTCCGTTCGTCATGATGCTCCTGGCGTTGGCAACGCTCCTGCAGGCCGGGCGACCCTCCTCGTCGTGCAAGGACGTGCCGCCGACCGATCCGGACAGACCGGTGATCGTACGCCTCCTCGATGACGGCGTCTTGAAGACCATCGACGGCCAGTTCTTCCCGGAGAAACGAGTGGACCGCTACCAGGCTGCTGTCACGTTCGCCTGGCTGATGGACCGGCTGGGACTCGAGAAGCGGCCGGCGGCCACCGCTTTGGCAGACGTGCCGAAAGACCACTGGGCGCACGATGCGGTCGTGCGGACGTGCCCGGTACTCGACCTCGGCATCGACGGCCGGTTCGACGGGCCGGGCCTCCTGTCGCGGCCCCAGCTGGACAGCGCATGCCGGAGGCTCGCAGCGGCGGCTTGCCTGACCGGTTTCGAGATCCCCCCGGGGCCTGGCGGTGCGGTCGTCAGCCGGAGGGTACTGGCCCGCTACCTCGGGGCGCTCCTCGTCCGGCACGACGCTCTGATCGCCAGGGTGCTGACGCCGATGGCGGCGCTTCAGACCTCCGTGATCGAGACCGCCGACGAGCTGGCGGCGCTGAACACCGCGGCGATCCAGCACCAGGAAGGGAAGTCGCCCTCGCCTCTGGCGAAGCTCCAGCAGCAACTGCGCACCGTCGAGGAGACCGTGAGCCGGTATCGGCGGGATCTGGCGGCGATGGAGTTCTGCATCACCTTGCGCCCCGCCGATGGCTCCATGGTGGTCTCGCCTCAGGACCGGAACAACCTGCTGACGCTGGTCACCGAGTTCCAGGAGGAGATCGAGGCTCTGCGCAAGAAGCTCCGGATGTGACCGGGCCGGCGGGCGGTAGTCAGGGCACGGTCGGGCGCCGGGCGACCCGGGGGCCTCAGACCGTGGGAACACTCGCCGGCCAGGCCGGTCCAAAGACCTGGTCCGCGACGAACGAGTCCGGGCTCGATGCGCGAAGGAGGAGCGATCACGAGAGACGGCACGAGCCCAGTCGGGTGTACCCCCGAGGCACCGGCGGGGCATGGTGGGCGGTGCAGGCGCCCCGGCCCGACCGTGGCCCTCGGCATGATCCTCCTGGCCGCTTGCCTGTGGGCCGATCCGCTGGGCAGGCTCTTCACGGGCGCCTTCGACCGGGCGCTGGCCGCCAGGTCACCGACCAGCGCTCCCGTCGAGCAGGATCCCCTGGCGGTGCTGGACCCGGGCTCCCAGCCTCCCGAGCAGGTGCGCCTCGTCTGCCATCGGGTCCTCTCCGAGCCGCCCGGCAATCACCACGACGCCTACGTCATGCTCGATCAGGTGGCGGACGAGACCACGGTGCCGGTGTTGATCGGGAGCCTGAAGTGGCTGACCCGGGACGTCTGTACCGAATCGCACTGTCTCGACCTGCTCCGATACCTCTGCAACGTCGACCTCGGAGACGATCACGATACCTGGCGCCACTGGTGGGAGCAGAACCGGCACAACACCCGCCGGGACTGGCTCCTGGCCGGCTTCGGCAGGGCCGGCCTCCCCGCGTCCACCCCGCCGGATCCGCCGTTCGTCGTGGCCCTGCTCAAGACCGCCTGCGACAAGCGCCCGTTCCTGGCCCGGAACTCCCCCGCCTTCCTCGCCTCGTCGGTGCCGCTCCCGACTCTGGCCACCGTGGTGAGGCAGCATCTCCGGTCCGCGGACACGGATGTCAAGCGGGGCGTAGCCCTGATCTTGCGCAGGGTGGAGCTGCCGGGGCGGCTGGACCTCTTGCGGCAGCTGTGGCAGGACAGATCGCCCGGCGTGGCATCGACGGCTCTCACCGTCCACAACGACGTGGTCCGCGGCCAGCTCCGGAGCGGCTCGACCGGACCGGTCGCCAGGGCGTGGCCCGTGTCCGGCGAGGAGCTCACCTGGGTCTCGGCGCCGGACTCCAGCAGGCTCGTTCTCGGGGCTGGCAGGAAGGTGATCGGCTTCGATCCTCTGAGCGGCAAGGAGCTCTGGCAGCACTTCTGCGCGGAGTACACCGCCGTGGGATCGCTTCTCGTGGAGGGCCGGCTGCTGGTCAGGGACGGTGCCGGGACCGTGTACGGTCTGGATCCGGCGACGGGTCGGCAGCTCCTCACGCGCCGGGTCCCGGGGTGGTCCCAGGACTGCGGGCTCGGGATCGTGCCTCTGGGACGCGGACGGATCGTCGTCTCGGGCAACAGGTCGGTCTGCGCCGTGGATCTCACCACCGGGGGTCTGGCGTGGACGGTTGACTGCAGCCCCTGCGAGGATGCTGTCTGCTGGTGTCGGGGCTCTGTTCACGTCGCAACGACCGACGGGGCGCCCCTGAGGATCTCGGCGGGCGGGCGCGTTGCCAGGGAGAGGACCCGGATCCCCGACGTCCACGGGCTCGTGGGGGCGGACGACGGCCTTTTCGTGACGCACTCCACCCGGGACGACTGCTGGATCTCCCGGATCGACCCGTCGGATCACCGCACGATCTGGAAGACCCGGGCGGGTCGCTGCTGGAGCCGGCTCCGTCCCGGGCCTGTCCTGGTCGGGGACGCCGTGGTCGTGGGCTCCGGCGACACCCTGGCAACGCTGGATCGCAAGACCGGCGCCGTGAGGTGGGCCATCACCCGGGAGTACGACCACGGGCCGTACGCCGCCGGGCGTCTCGTCGCCGCCTACGCCCGCGGCCCGGCGCTCGAACTGTTCCGCATCGAGACCGGGGAGCTCGTCTGGTCGTCGGAGAACGTGAACATCCACGGACGGCCCCTGGCGTTCCTGCCGGGGACGATCTTCACGCCGGGCCGTGGCAGAGGGCTGCTGGCCATCCGGACCGGGAACGGCCGCTGAGGAGCGTCGAACGCGACCGAGCCTGCCCTGTCGATTCGGATCCGTTCATGACCAGGTCTTGCTGAAGCGACGCGCTCGTGCTCTCGGAGACTGGAGACCGTTCGAGGATGGGGTGTACCGAGCCTCGCATCCCTGGCGGTCCGGGTGGACCCGGCCGGGTCGGGCATCGCGGGGCAGCGACGACGGGCTCGATCGCCGAAGCCGCTATTCATGATGGTAGAACGGGCCTTCTCCTCGGTGCGGCTCTGGGCCCGCCAGGGTTCGTCGCGGCCTTCGGGGGCAGGGAGCGGGCGTAGTCGAACGCCTTCGAGATCCAGAGGGCGAGTCCGGCGGGATCGGACTGCAGCGCCACCGGCACCACGATGTACTCCTTCATGGTGCGCCCGGGCATCGGGACGAACGGGGCGCCACCACTGGCGATCAGCTCATCTCTCTGCTCCTGCGGAAGCCTGACCACCACGCTGTCCTGATGAACTCCCGTGAACATCTGGCCATTCACGAAGCAGCACGGAAACCCGAACATCTTTCGCCGCTGGGCCTGCGGATCATCCGGCAAGGCGGCAAGGAACGCCTTGATCAGGCTCTCCGGTGGTTTCTTCCAGGCCACGAAGCTCTCCTCTCGTCGATGACTCTCCCCGCGACGAGTATACACGGACCGCCCGGACCGTGGGCGGGCCAGGCTTCCTCGTCGGTCGGATCGAACAGGCCCTGCAGGGCCGGCAGGTCGAGCGCCGCTCTCGTCGAGCTGGCACAGTGAGCGTCCAGGACATCTTCCACGTGCCGGCGGTCACGGCTCCGCCCGGTCGAGACCGTCGCCGGCCTCGACGGCCGGGGAGCTGGAGGAGCGCCCCCGGGGCGGGTCCGAGTCCCCCTCTCCCGGGGCCAGGAACAGGTTGGATTCGAGGCCATGCTGCCGGGTGTACATGTCATGGTAGCGGCCCCGGGCCTCGAAGAGAGTCTCGTGCGTTCCCCGCTCCACCAGCTGACCGCCCTCGATGACCAGGATCTGATCGGCCCGGCGAATCGTGGACAGCCTGTGGGCGATCACGAAGGTGGTGCGGTCCTTCATCAGGTGGGACAGTGCGTCCTGGATGAGAGCCTCGGATTCCGAGTCGAGACTCGACGTCGCCTCGTCCAGGATCAAGATCCGCGGATCGGCGAGGATCGCCCGGGCGATGGAGACGCGCTGGCGCTGCCCCCCGGAGAGCCTGATGCCGCGCTCGCCCACCACGGTGTCGTACCGGTCGGGAAACGTCTCGGCGAACTCGTCGACCCGGGCCAGGCAGCATGCCCGGAGCACCTCGTCGTCGGAGGCGTCGGGCCTGGAGAACGCCACGTTCTCCCGGATCGTGCCGTCGAAGAGGAACGTCTCCTGCAGCACGACCCCGAGACGCGTGCGGAACGAGGAGAGCCGCACGGTCGATAGATCGACCCCGTCGACCAGGATGCGCCCCGCTGTCGGAACGTGGAACGCGGCCAGCAGCCCGCTGATCGTCGACTTCCCGGACCCCGAAGGGCCCACCAGCGCCGTGGCAGTGCCAGGAGCCGCCTCGAACGAGATCCCCAGCAGCACCTCCTTCGCCGGGTCGTAGCGGAAGTGGACCGACTCGAACACGATCTCTCCCCTGATCGCGTCGAGGTCGACGCACCGCCGCGGATCCCGGTCCTCGGGCTGCTCCGCCAGCAGCTCCCGGGTCCGTTCCAGACCGGCCACGGCCTCCGTGAGCCCAGTGCCCACCGCCACGATCCGGATGATCGGCGCGATCATGAAGCCCAGCAGCACCGTGTAGGTGAAGAACCCGCCGATGGTGAGACTTCCCGCCAGGATCTGCCGGGCGCCGACGTACACGATCGCCGAGCCCACGACCCCCATCAGCACCGTGGAGCTCACGGTCAGCGCCGACATGAATGTGAGCGCCCTGAACGCGTTGTCCAGCAGTCGACCCACTCCCGTGGAGAACACCCGGGCCTCGCCCTCCTCGGCGTGGTACCCCTTCACGACCCGGACCCCGCCCAGCGACTCCGTGAGCCGGCCCGTGACCTCGGCGTTGATCTTGCTGCGTTCGAGGAAGATCGGGCGGATCAGCCTGAACGACTTGAACAGCACCGCCCCGAAGAGGGAGAACGCCAGCACGGTCAGTCCGGTCATGGCCGGGCTGATCGTCAGCATCAGCACGAAGGCGATGGAGGCGGTGAGAATCCCTCCCAGAAGCTCCACCAGGCCGCTGCCCAGTATGTTCCGGACACCCTCCACGTCGGTCATGATCCTGGAGACCAGGCTGCCGACCCGGTTCGCGTCGTGGAACGCCACCGGAAGCCGGCCCACGTGCGCCTGGACCTTCTGCCTGAGCTGGGCGATCAGGCGCTGGCCCTCCTTGGACAGCAGCTGCGACAGGAAGAACGACGAGACCGCCTGCACTGCCGTGGCCGCGAGGATGGCGATGACCAGAGGGGAGAGCATCGCGGCGTTCCTGCGGCCGACGACCTCGTCGATCAGGAACTTGGTGGACGTGGGGAGCACCAGGCCGGCCAGGCGGTCCACGGCCAGCAGAGCCAGGCTCACCGCGTACAGCCAGCGCCGGGGACGCGCCAGAGCCCAGAGCTCCGGCCCGATCGCGGCCAGCGACAGTCGCGTGGGTGGCCGGCCAGACGGGTCGATCGACCCGAGCCGGCCGGGGCGGAGCCCGCCGCCCAGCCCTCCCAGACCGCCTCCGATGCCTCCGACCTTCATGGTCACACCGCCCGACGCCGCCCTCCGATGGCGGCCGGGCCCATTGTAGCAGCCGCGCACCGTGGCCGGTGGACTCGCTCCACCGCCACCCCGATGGGTCGGCCCGGGCCGGCACCGTCACTCGTCCCTGAGGATCGCCAGCGGAGGCTGCGACAGGATGCCGCTGGACGCAAGCGCCCCGGCCAGCGCCGTGAGCGCCCCTGCGAGCAGCCCTCCCAGCGCCACCGACGGGAGGCGACCGGACAGGGTCATCTCGAACGTGTGCGTGGCGATCCAGTGCGCGGCGAGCCACGCGGACAGGGCGCCGACGGTGCCGCCGATGAGGCCCAGAAGAAGGTACTCGAGCGCCAGCAGCCTGACGAGCATGGGTCTCGTCGCACCGTGGACTTTCAAGAGGGCGCACTCGTACGTCCGGTGCCGGCGCGTCATCACGATGGAGGCGATCAGCACGAGGAGACCTCCGACGAGGCAGAGCAGGGCGGCCAGCCCGATGACCCAGGACAGACGGTCCACGAAGGCGCGCACCACGGCCACGCCGGCCGAGATATCGATCACCATCAGGTTGGGGAACCGCCTCACCAGGGCTCGCTGGAGCGCCGCGCGCTCGGCCTCCGTGCCCACGTGGGCCACCGTGAAGTGGGTCCGCGCGAGGCCCTCCAGGAGGTACGGCGGCAGCACCAGGAAGAAGTTGGGCCTCAGGGTGCCCCACCGGACCGACCGCAGGGAGGTCACCTCGACCTGCAGCCGACGCCCCTGGACATCCAGGGTGACCCGGTCGCCCAGGCCCAGGCCGAACCGCGACGCCGTCACCGTCTCCACGGAGATCTCCGCTCGCCTGGGCCCATCGGCGCTCCACAGCCGGCCTGCCACGACGCTCTCCCCTGCGCCGACATGGTTCCTGCAGGTCAGCACGTACTCCCTGTTGACCCACCATGGCGCCTTGGCCGGGTCGGGGTGGAGCTCGGAGATGGGCTTCGGGCCGATCTCGACGATGCGTCCCCGGACGAGCGGCACGGTCTCGAGCGCCTGGATGCCGTGGCTGGCGAGCGCGTCGGCGACGCCGCCCTTCTGGTCGTCCTGCACGTCCACGATGTACAGGTTCGGCGCCCTGTCGGGCAGGGCCAGGAGGAACTCGTCGGCGAGCATCGTGTCGACCAGGTAGACCGACTGGAGCAGGAACACGGATAGACCCGTGGCGACCAGCACCGAGCTGGTCTGGTTGCCCGGCCGTCGGAGGTTCACCAGGGCGTGGCGCAGGGTGAACGCTCCGGGCGCCGGCACGACCCGGACCACCCAGAGGAGCAGCCGGGCGGCGAGAAGCAGCGCGACCACCGTCAGGGCGAAGCTCCCGAGGAACTGCATCGCCAGCTTCATCGTGCCGGCCCGCGACACGGTCAGCAAGGTGCAGAGCGCAGCCAGCCCCGCCAGGGTCGCCCACGCGGCCGGATCGCGAGCCGCGCCGCCGGTCCCATCCTCCACGGCTCGGTTGAAGATGGCCCGTGGCGAGACCCGCCGGACCCTCAGGAGCGGTAGCAGGGAGAAGGCCACGGTGAGCAGCAGGCCGGTGCCCACGTCCCGGGCGATCACCAGGGGGATCGGCGGCATCTCCACGGCGAACGGCAGCACCCCGGCCAGAAGCCCGGGAACCGCTTTCAGCATGGCGACCCCGAGGAACGCGCCCATGATGCAGCCGGCGGTGCCGAGGATCACGGCCTGGGTCAGGTAGACGCCGATCAGCGCGGGCGCCGTCGCGCCGAGGCACTTGAGGATCGCCATCGTCTCGAGCCGCTGGCGCACGAACGTGTGGATCGCCACGGCGATCCCGACGCCGGCCAGCAGCATCACCGCGAGCCCGGCCAGGTTCAGGAACGCGTTCGTGCGGTTGAGAAACCCCTCGATCTGCGGTTGTCCACCGTCGGCGCTGCGGAACTCCAGGCGACGATCCGACGCGTCCGGCACCAGGCGGCGTCGGACCGACTGGACGTCGAGCCTCGCCGGGAGCTTGAACAGGAGCCGGTAGCTGACCCGGCTGCCCCAGCCGGTCAGGCGGGTCCGATCCATTTCGGTCCGCCTCAGCAGCACCCGGGGCCCCATGCGGAACGAGTCGCCAAGCCGGTCCGGCTCGCTGGTCAGCACCCCGACGATCGGCACCGTGAGCTCGCCCACGGTGAGGCGAGAGCCGACCGTGAGGCCGGTCTGGGCCACCAGCGAGGGCGAGACCAGCACGCCGCCGCCCCGGCCGAACCGCTCCACGGCGTCTGCCGGCTCGGTGACGAGACGCCCGTAGAGCGGGTAGTCCGGTGATACCGCCTTGAGCTCCACCAGCCGGGTCGCGGTCGAATCGGGGCTGGCGACCATGGAGAGCGTCTCCAGCGTCTCGGCCATGACGACCCCTTCGGCGACCAGCGCCGCCACCCGGGCGCGCAGGTCCGGGTCGAAGGGACGCCGGGAGGTCAGCGAGCAGTCGCCGGCCATCAGCGACCGCGACTCCTGCTTGATCCGGCGGGTCAGGTGCGCGGTGGCCGACTCGGTGGCGACCAATGCGCCGACGCCGCAGGCCACGCACAGGGCGAACAGCGACATCCGCCCCCAGGTGGCCCGGGTTTCCCGCCATGCCATGCGAAGGACGAACCGCATGTTCATGACGAGAGGGAATCGCTGCCCACGCGTCCGTCGGCCAGCGTGATCACCCGATCGGCCCGCCGGGCGATGTCCGGGTTGTGGGTCACCATCACCAGCGTCGTGTGGAGTTCCGTGTTCATCCCGACGAGGAGCTCGAGGACCATGTCGCCGGACCGGGAGTCCAGGCTGCCCGTGGGCTCGTCGGCCAGGAGCACGCTGCCCTCGGAGGCGAACGCCCTGGCGATGGCCACGCGCTGCTGTTCGCCTCCGGAGAGCTGGACCGGGTGGTGGTGACCCCGCTGGGCCAGGCCCACCCGGTCGAGGAGCTGGGCGGCCCTCCGGGCCGCATCGGTCCGGCCGGCCAGCTCCAGCGGGACCTGGACGGTCTCCTGGGCCGTGAGGGTGGGGATCAGGTGGAACGACTGGAACACCACGCCGATGGTGCGACCCCGGATCCTGGCGACCTCGTCTTCACCGAGGCTGCCCAGGTCGTGGCCGTCGACGATCACGGTGCCTCGGGTCGGCCGGTCGAGCCCGGCCATCAGACCCAGCAGAGTGCTCTTGCCGCTGCCCGAGGGGCCGATCACCGCCACGAACTGCCCCGCCGGGATGGCGAGCGAGATGTCGTCGAGGATGGTCAGGGTCCAGGCCCCGGACGAGACGGATCGGGTCACACGGTCGAGCTGGATGATCGGTGCGGACATCGCTGCACGAGAGTATCATGGTGCGGCGGCCGAATGCTCTGCCGATCTGCAGGAGCCCGTCCTGGCCTTTCGTGCCGCGACCGGAGGTGTTCGAACGATGGCACCCGCGACCGGGGAGACCGCGCCGGCACGCCACCGGAGCGGCGGCTGGCTGCGAACGCTGGTGACGCTGGTGGCGGTACTGGCGCTCCCGCTGCTCGATCCGGCGACCGGTCGCTGCGGCTCACCGCTGCCGCTCTCCTCGGCCACGGCGGCTCCGGCCGCACCCCGGGCGAATCAGGGACCGCCCCGCATCGTCTTTCTGGGAGACAGCCTCACCTCGGGCTTCGAGCTTCCCCCGGCGCAGGCCTATCCGGCGCTCGTCCAGGAGCGGCTGCGCCGGGCAGGGCTGCCCCACCGGGTCGTGAACGCCGGCGTCAGCGGCGACACCACCGCCGGCGCGCTCAGCCGACTCGAAGAGGCGCTCGAAGGCAACGTCCGGCTGGTGGTGCTGGCCATCGGCTGCAACGATGGGATGCGCGGTCTGGACCTTGCGGTGACGAGGCGACAGATCGAACAGCTCGTGCAGGCCTTGCTGGCTCGAGGGGTCAAGGTCTTGCTGGCGGCGATGGAGATTCCACCCAACTACGGGCCGACCTACGTCCGCCAGTTCCGGGAGATCTACACCGGGCTCGCCGCCAGGCACCGGGTCCCGCTGATGCCGTTCATGCTCGACGGGGTCGCCGGCGACCCGGAGATGAACCTGCCGGACGGGATCCATCCCAACGCCAGGGGGCATGCCAGGATCGCCGAGAACGTCTGGAAGACCCTCGAGCCGCTGGTCAGGTGACCCGGGAAGAGGGCAGTGTCCGCGCGATCGGCACCGCTCGACCGGAGCTCCTGTCAGTCGGGGTCTACACGTCGATGGTCTCCGCGGGTGCGGCGGGCTGCTCGGCCGGCGGCTCCGCCGGTTGCTCGGCTGGTTGCTCGGCCGGCGGCTCCGCGGGCACCTCGGCCGGCTGCTCGGGTGGTGTGGCGAGCGGCTCGCCAGGCTGCTCCGACGGTGTCGCCGTCGGGGTGCCGGGGTGCTCGGAAGGCGTGCTGGTCGGAGCGTCGGGATCCACGGACGGCTGGGTTGCGGGCGCCTTGGGCGCCGTGGTGGAACCGCCTCCGGATCCGGTCTGTGGCGTCTTCGCGGGCTGAGTGGGGGTCCTCGTCCGGCCCGCCGTCAGCGTCGGAGTGAGGTTGACCCGACCCGACCGCAGGTTGCCGGTGCCGGGTGTGATCGGGGCCGGCGTGCGGGGGCTGCTCGAAGGCTGCGGCCTGGCCGTGGTCCCGGTCCCGGGCGCACAGCCGCCGAGCAGAACCGAGAAGACAGAGGCCGAGGCCAGCAGGCCGAGGCCCAGGAGACGCTCTTTCCGGTACATAGGTGGACCCTCCTCGGGTGGTGTTGTCGTTCGTTGTCATGTGCCGAGCGGTCGGTACTCTGCAAGCCTGCTGCCAGCCGGGCCCACCCGTGTGCCGGCGGCGAAGCCGGCCCCCCCGGGGTGAGCGCGAGACGCTCTGCATCGTCGTTCGACCGGGGACGATGGCCCACGACCCGCAGCAGGCCAGGCTCCGGCGGCAGCCAGATCTGAGCCGGAGCCGGCTCACAGTTGGCGGGCCAGCGCTGGTCCGCGGGCCAGGACCCCGGCCCGCCTCTCCGATCGCGGGGGACGTGGGGGGATCCGGCTGGAGCCGAGCTCGGGGGAGAGAATGAGGAAAGGGCAAGGTTGGAGGTCGCGCTCGGGGAGAGAGAAGGAAGAGGAGGGGATCCGGATTTAGGTCGCGCTCGGGGGCGCGACTCGGACCCGGCGAGGCGCCGGGTCTTGCGACTCGGACCCGGCGAGGCGCCGGGTCAACCGACGGACAAGTGCTGGAATTCCCGGGGCTGACAGTGTAAAAAGGGGGGCAGGGGTACGTGGCTCACTGAGAGGACTCCAACTTGAGCGATTCACCAGAGGATACCCCCGGCATCTCCGCCACCCGGCGGCTGGAGCGGCAGGCCGGCCGGATCTTCGACCTCACCGGATGCACGCTGACGGTCATCGAAGGGCCTGACCGCGGGACCACGGTGACGATCGAGGGCCGATCGGTCCGGATCGGCAAGGGCCCGGGGTGCGACCTGCGCCTGAGCGATCAGTCGGTCTCGAGTCAGACCACCCTGGAGTTCGCGCCGGTCACCCGGAAGCTGTTGACCGGTCCGAGCTCCGCCACCCGGCTCGAGGGCCTTCTGGGCTGCAGCACGGCGATGCGGGCCGCCTACGGCCTGATCCGCCAGGTGGCGCCCACGGAGGCCACGGTGGTGATCACCGGCGAGACCGGCACCGGCAAGGAGGTCGCGGCCCGGACGATCCACTCCCTGTCTCCCCGGAACGCCGGGCCGTTCGAGGTGATCGACTGCGGAAACGTCGACAGGGAGCTCCTGGGAAGCGAGCTGTTCGGCCATCAGAAGGGCGCGTTCACCGGCGCGGTCTCGTCCCACCGAGGCGCCTTCGACAGGGCTCGCGGCGGCACGCTGCTGCTGGACGAGATCGGCGAGCTGCCGGCGGACATCCAGACCCGGTTGCTCGGCGTGCTGCAGCGCCGGGAGGTCAGGCCGCTGGGGGCCGAGGCTGCCCACCCGATCGATACCAGGGTCATCGCCGCCACTCATCGAGACCTGGAGGCCCTGGTGGAGAAAGAAGCGTTCCGCGAGGACCTCTACTTCCGGCTGGCCGTGATCATCGTCGAGATGCCTCCGCTCAGGGAGCGCCGGGAAGACATCCCCATGCTGGTCCAGCACTTCCTGAAAGAGCTCTCGGCTCCGGGTGCGGATCCGCCCGCCGTGACCGAACAGGCCATGGACCTCATGAAGGCGCTCCCATGGAAGGGAAACGTCCGTGAGCTGAGAAACGCGATCCAGCGGGCCCTGGTGATGGCAGGGGGGAAGCCGATCGAGGCGGATCACCTCGGCCACCCGGTGAGAGCGGGCTCGGTGGCCGCCCGTCCGGGGGCGCCCACGCTCGAAGAGGTGGAGTGCCGCACGATCCGGGAAGCGCTGGAGCGCAACCAGGGGAACAAGATGCGCACGGCCCGGGAGCTGGGCATCGCCCTGGCGACGCTGAAGCGCAAGATCAAGGAGTACGGGCTGGGTTGACCGACCCGACCGCCCGGATCGTCGGGCCACCTCCCGGCCGGTCAACGTGAGCACCGCAGCATGAAAGGCTGGATACTCTTCAACGGCAACATCCGGACCGATGTGGACTTCGTCTACCGGCACGCGGACCGGATGCTGCTGGGCCAGCACGCCGACGCCACGGTGCGTCAGTGGCGGAAGGTGCTGCTGGTGACGGCGGCCTGGGAGGCCCGCGAGTACGCCGAGGGCCACGTCAAGGAGGCGCTGTTTCGCATCGGGATCCCGAGCCGGGTCGAGGGCGGGTGCGAGCAGAACATCCAGAACCTGTCGGTGTACCACGACTTCGTTCGCTTCATGCAGATGGAACCCGAGATCCAGCGGGCTCACAGCGAGCGGCAGACCCTCATCCGGAAGACCAAGGAGTTCTACCGACGGAAGAACGGGAGCTTCCTGGGCCTGCTGCGCGACCAGACCAGCTACGTGAAGGAGCTCTATCCCGGGATGACGCTGGCCCGGATCCTGGCGCATGACGTGAGCCCCCACCGGGGGAGACTCCAGCGGCTGGATGACAGGGAGCTCCTCTTGCACTACTGCGCCGGCGACGTCCAGGACACCCTGAGGAAGATCGTGGAGAACGACGACGCCATGGTCCGGATCTGCCACGAGATCGAGGCGTACTTCCGGGACCGGTCGCGGGTCGACGAGAACCCGCACTTCATCGAGATGAGAGACGCGCTGAGGCAGCGGTTGTTCGCGGCGAACTCCATCATGGTGTTCGGAGGCAACCTGTCGGCGCTGCTGAGCTGCCTCCAGTTCTTCCGGCTCCACGACATGTTCCAGGAGGCGCTCTGGCGCGGCACCAGCTACTATTCGGTCTCCGCAGGGTCCATGGTGCTGGCCGAGAAGATCATCATCTACGACGACTTCTGGGGGGACGGCCAGGTCCGGCCGCGCAAGGAGTTCGAGTTCTTCGACAACGGCCTGAACCTGGTGACGCAGATGACGCTGTTCCCTCACTGCATGGACCGCATCCAGACCGACGACCCGGACAACCTGGCCTACCTGGCCCACCGGTTCTCCCGGGGCCCGTGCATCGGCCTCAACGAGGAGTCGTTCCTCCTGGTGGAGCCGTTCTACGATGCCCAGGCCGGGATCACCCGCGACAGGTTCCTCTCGGTGGGCGAACAGGACGGGGTGTACGTCTTCGATCGCAGCGGCAGCAAGGCGTGCCGGCGACGCGGCGAGGAGGTCATTTCAGGATGCTGACGATCGCCTCTCTGAGCTCGTGGAGCGTGGCCCGGCTTCCCAGCGGGGCACTGATGCTCCGGGACGGGCGATGCTTGAACCGCACCTCGAGCCGTGCCGGGGAGACCAGCCCGCCGGTCTCCTCGACGACCTCTGCGATCTCGCTGGCCGGGATGAACTCCTTGGGGCTGTTGGAGACGACGCCCTTGTCGAGCCACTCGATCCCGTTGGGGTGGACTGTCACGTAGACGTGGGCGGTGACGTACTGGTACGGGAGGTCTGGCATACGTTCGCTCCTCTGATGTCGCGGCCTGGGTGCCAGGGCACAGTCCATCGTCGCCCGGATCTTAACACGATCGAGCCGACGCCGCACGATTCGAGCTCGATCCGCGCGGATGCCAGGAGCCCGGCGCCATGACCGAATCGAGGTCGAGGAGTACCCGTCTTCCGGGGGTGGAAGAAATCCCCGCGGCATGGTATGCCGTAGTTGACAGCCGATCGAGGCCGACTCTCCCGGAGGAACAGTGGCCACCCCGCCGATGATCTGTCCCAGATGCCCCGGATCGGTCCAGCTCCAGGACCATCCCAAGGGCAAGGCCGTGTGCCCGACCTGCGGCCTCGCCATCTCGTTGCCGAAGGCGCTGGCCGGCCGGGTGAGCAGAGCCACCGGGGACGCGAAGCCCGCCGAGGCGCCGTCGACGGCCGAGGTTCCGGCGCCGGACAGGCTCGCCACGACGTCGATCCCTCCGGCGGAGCCGCGACCGACGCTGCCGTTCACCCTGGCCTTCCTGGGCCAGTACGAGTTCGTGAGGCTCCTGGGCGAGGGAGGCATGGGCGCGGTCTACCTGATGCGCCAGACCAAGCTGGACCGGCTCGTGGCGGTCGAGGTCGTCAAGGGCGAGGAGGTCGACAGCGAGCAGGTCCGGCGCCTGCTGAAAGAGGCCCGGGTCCTGGCCGGACTCAACCACGCCAGCATCGTGTCCGTCTACGACGTGGGCACCGACGGCTCGATCCCCTACATCGTCTGCGAGTACGTCGAGGGCCTGTCCCTGGCCGAGCGGCTGAAGCGGGGTCCGCCGCTGACGCTGCGGCACGGGCTTCTCGTCGCGATCCGCATCCTGGAGGGGCTGAAAGTCGCCCACGAGAAGGGGATCGTCCACCGGGATCTGAAGCCGGCCAACATCTTTCTCACCAAGGAGAACAGGCCGAAGATCGGCGACTTCGGCCTGGCCAAGGCGCAGACCATCCCCTCCGTGGTGAGCGTGGGGAGGGTCATGGGCACGCCGCCCTACATGAGCCCCGAGCAGTGCACCGGTCGCGGGACCACCCACGTCACGGACATCTACTCCACCGGCATCATGCTGTTCGAGATGCTGGTGGGGCGCCTGCCGTTCCTCGGGCCCACGTTCCCGGAGTACCTGTACCAGCACGTCAAGGACCCGGTTCCGGCGCTCAGGTCGCTCAGGGCTGACCTGCCGGAGGAGCTCGAGGCCGTGGTCGCGCAGGCGCTGGCCAAGGACCCGAACGACCGATTCCAGTCCGCCGTGGAGTTCAAGCAGGCGGTGCAGGCGGTCTACAGAGGGCTCTCCTCGGGCAAGGAGCCCGCCAGGGAGCCGGCGCCGGCCCGGGTGGGCCCGCCGACCCCGCCCGCCC
Source organism: Candidatus Rifleibacteriota bacterium (assembly GCA_016213885.1). Lineage (GTDB taxonomy): Bacteria > Muiribacteriota > UBA6191 > JACPRK01 > JACQZM01 > JACQZM01. The sequence goes on from JACQZM010000442.1 coordinate 16,962, forward strand.
CCTCGAGGATCGAGGCTGTCCCGGGATGCCGGCTGGTGGAGCGCTACGAGCTCGTGCGTATCCTGGGAGAGGGTGGGATGGGCCAGGTGTGGCTCGCCAGGGACCTGGAGCTGGACGGGCTGGACGTGGCGGTCAAGCTGCTCCCTCAGGAGCTGTGGAAAGACCCCGACGCCAGGGCCAACATCAAGACCGAAGCGAAGCTCACTCAGAAGCTCTCCCACCCCAACGTGGTGCGGCTGTTCTGCCTCGAGCCCGGAGACCCCCCGTTTCTCGTGATGGAGTTCGCCGACGGCCCGGCGCTGTCGGTGGAGCTGGCCCGGCGCAAGGAGGAGGAGCGAGGCCCCATGCCGCCGCAGCAGGCGCTGCCGATCGTGGAGGCCGTGGCCGCGGCGCTGGACCATGCCCACGAACGGGGCGTCATCCACAGGGACCTGAAGCCGGGCAACGTCATCCTGGAGCGAGCGGAGTCCGGCGCCACCCGGCCGAAGCTGGCCGATTTCGGCATCGCCGCGGAGATGACCAGCTTCCGCAGCCGGCAGACCGGCGTGGTCCCGTCGGGCACCCTGGCGTACATGAGCCCCGAGCAGCAGGCGTGCCAGAAGCTCGACGGCAGGGCCGACGTCTATTCTCTGGCGGCCACGGCCTACCAGATGCTGACGCTCCGCCCGCCGTTCGAGGGGGGCAACCTCGCCTGGGCCATCGCCAACGCCCCGGTGCCGCGGCTGGACGGCGTGCCCGAAGCGGTGGCAGAGGTGGTGATGCGGGGGCTGTCCAAGCAACCGGAGAAGCGACAGCAGACCGCAGGGCGCTTCGCCTGGGAGTTCAAGGAGGCGGTCCAGACCGCCACGGTGGTGGTGGCGGCCCCGGCCCGGCCGGTCGCCGCCGCCTCGCCGACCGGCGCCGATGCCGGCGCGGGGCAGGTCCCGGCCCGCCCTTCGCCCCCGTCAGCCTCGAAGGCGGCGCCGCGGTCCCGCACCGCGGCTCTGGCGGTCTCGCTCCTCTTCGTGGCCGGGATCATCGGCTCGGCGATCGTGGCGACCCGCCACCAGGTGCACCCCGAGGCCACCCCGGGGCCCGCCTCGCCGACCGAACGGGCGGACGTCCAGCCGCCCGCCACGACGACCGCGTCGGCGGCGCCCGGGCCTTCGGAGCCGGGGCCATCGGTGCCGGGGCCGTCGGTCTTCCCGGACGTTCCATCGGATGCCGTGATGCCGGACGTGGGCTCCACGGGGCCGCGGCGAGGGTCCCCGGCCATCCCGTCCACCTCGAGCCCGTCGGCCTCCGGCGCCCCGCCGTCCCCGACGATCGTGGCCGCCCTGGCTGCCTCCCCGCGACCGTCTTCGGTGTCGTCGCCGGAGCCGGTGCCGACGTCGCCGTCGCCGGCGGCCCCGGCCTCACCGTCCCCTTCCACGGCCCGGTCCCCGGCCGCATCGACGGCCTCGCCCCTGGCCCCGGCCCCGCCCTCATCCCCGGCCCCTGCCCCATCAGCGACCGCCGCGTCGCCAGGACCGACCGCCCCGGCGACACCGGCGCCATCGGTCCAGCCCTCGCCGGGCCGGTCCTCGCCGCCGAGCTCTCCGGCGACCGGTCCCCAGGAAACGCTCTACCAGAGCGCCGTCCGCTTCGAGGAGGCCAAGCAGTACACCGAGGCGCTCCGGTGCTACCGCCAGGCCGCGGACCTCGGCTGTGCCAAGGCGATGAACGCCATCGGCGTGCTCTACGACCTGGGCCTCGGCAAGGCGGAAGCCTTCCCGGGACCGGAGGCGGGATACCTAGCGGCGAAACGAGCCTCGGGCGGGAACGTGGCCCAGGGGAGCGCCGGGGCGGGCACAGGAGCGACGATCGCGAAGATGCTGGGACACGAGCGCTGCCTGAAGGGTGGCATTGGCACGGCCAGCGTCGTGGGGCCGCGCGGCCTCGTCGTCGGTGCTCTCGTGGCGAATAATGCCAGCGGGCACATCTTCGACCCCGGGACCGGGGAACTGGTTGCGGGGCCGCGAGGCGACCGGGGGGCGTTCGTCGACTTGCCCGAGGCGATGGAGCGCGGGCCGTGGAGTGGTTCAGGCTCGCCGCGGAGCAGGGCCATGCGACGGCCCAGAACCACCTCGGCGCGTGCCTGGCCAGAGGACGGGGCGTCACCAAGGACGTGCCCGCCGCAGTCGTCTGGTACGGGAAGGCGGCCCGGCAGGACAACGCCTCGGCCCAGTACAATCTGGGTGCCTACCTCGCGGCCGGCCTCGGCGTCGCCAAGGCCCCGAAGGAGGCGGCCTCGTGGTACCGCAAGGCGGCCGAAAAAGGGCTCGCCACGGCCCAGGTCGCCCTCGGGGCGTGCTACTCCACCGGGTCCGGTGTGGAACAGAACGCCCAGCTGGCTGTAGAATGGTACAGCAAGGCTTCCGATCAGGGGGACCCCGCGGCTCACTACGCCCTCGGGGTGTGTCATCTGAGGGGGGCAGGCGTCCCGGCCAGCCAGGCCGAGGCGATCAGGCTGTTCGTGAAGGCTGCCCGGGGCGGCAACGCCGAGGCCCGGGCCTGGCTGACCAAGCGGGGCAAGAAGTACTAGGTCAGATGTGGCCGCAAGGCTCCCGGGGAGGCTCCGCCCCGGGCCGTCGAGGCTGCCCCGGAGGAGTCGCCCGGTTCGTTCGGAAGTGAGCCCGGTGAGAGCGCCGGTGGCTGGTGCGCGGAGGTGGAGATGGGATGAGCTGCAACCGGGGGAGATCGACCGGAGCTCGAGTCGCCGTCGGGCTGGCGATGTGTGTGCTGACCGTGGGAGGGCCTCTACCGGCGCTGGCGGCGCCGGGGGCGCCCTTCGCCGACGCGCTGGCGCCGCCTCCGACCGTGTCCGCCGACCGGCCGGATGCGCGGGGCTTTGGAGGCGCTGACCCGCTGGTGATCTGCCAGGGTGGTGGCGACGTGGGGGTCACGCTCGACGAGCTGGTGGGCGCGTTGAACCGGTTGGACGGCATCAAGCAGAGGACCTCGGCCCTCGAGAACAGCCTCGGGATCCAGAGGCCGAGGCCCAACTACAGGCCGAGGCCGCCCCGGCGGGTGTTCAACGGCATCTCGCCGCAGCTCCAGCAAGAGATCATGAGGAACCAGGCCGTCGCCGCGGATCCGGTCCCGGGCGACCCGGAGCCGGCGCCGGCGCCGCGGAAGCCGCGTCAACCCAGGCCCAAGCGCAGTCCGGCGAAGGTCACCCAGCCGGACGGTCCGAACGAGCCGGTCGCGGCCGTGACGCTGGAGCGAGACCTGGTGGAAGAGCCGGCGCTCGACGGGCAGCGGGAGCGCTGACAGCCCCGGCCTCGGCGATCGCGCCCCGTCCCGGGAGGCGAGGTCGCCGGCGACCGAGCGCCGCCTCAGTACTCGAAACCGCTGCCGCCGATGAACTCCCGGAGCAGCGACGTGGGCGGCACGTGGTCCGGGTAGATCGTCACGAACCGGTCCAGCAGGCGACGCAGCCTGAATGCGGTGGGAAACGCCTGGTGGCCGGGAGGCACCTCCAGGAGGTACCTGTCCGCGTAGACCTTCAGCACCGAAAGCTCGTAGACCAGCGACGAATCGAACACGAAGTCCGCCTCGGGCTGGAACGGGTAGATGTGCAGCAGCTCTCCGCGCCTCACGGAAGGCCACCTCATGATCGTGTCCTCGGCCCGGTAGTTCCTGTGGTGGCGATCGCGGACGATCCGTCGGATCAACCGCACCTCGCTGGGCGACACCCCGGTCAGGGCATCGAGGGTCAGCGCCAGGGCCGGGTGGATGAAGATGGAGAACACCTGGTCCCGGGGAACGGACTGGTTCAAGAGCCTCGGGTTGAGCCCGTGGATCCCCTCGAGGATCACCACGTCGCCCTGGTGGAGGGTCACGGCAGGGCCGCCGCTCGGGTGGCTCATTCCGGTCTTGAAGTCGTAGTGAGCCACGTGGACTGTCTCGCCGGCCACGAGCCGGCCGAGCTGCTCCGCGAGCAGGCCCGAGTCGATCGCCTCGAACGCCTCGAAGTCGTACTCCCCGGCCTCGTCGCGGACCGTCTTCTCCCGATCCACGTAGTAGTCGTCCAGGGAGAGGGTCACGGCCTGGATGCCGTGGATGGCGAGCTGGATGGTGAGCCGCTTGATGAACGTCGTCTTGCCCGATGCGGACGGCCCGGCGATGCAGATCACCCTGATCCGCCCGCCGGTGGAATCGATCTTGTCGGCGATCTCGGCGAGACGCTTCTCGTGGAAGCCCTCTGCGACCCTGGTGACCTGGACGACCTGTCCGGAGACCGAGTAGTCGTTGAACGTGCCCACGCTGTCGATGCCCATGCCCTTCAGCCAGCGCCTGTGGTCCTGGGCCATCCTTCCGGCGAAACGGGGTCGGCCGAGCTCCTGGTTCGTGGCCCGGATCCTCTGGGTCTCGTCGATCGGCAGGTAACGGGCCACAGGGGTACCGAAGTGGAGCATGAACCCGGAGGGGTGGGGCGACACCACGAAGTCCACCAGGTCGCCGGCGACGTTCAAGATCGGCCCCATGCTCAGAGCGAACGTCTCGCCGCAGCCGCAGAGCAAGACCGTGGCGTCCCGCCAGCTCTTCAAGAGCTCGACGGCGTCGGACCACCCGTGCTGCGTGAAGTACGTCCGCGCCTCCTCGACGGTCCACAGCTCCTCACGGAGATCGGCCCGGTCGCGGATCATGTCCTTGATGGTGCGCTCGATCCCGCCGACCAGCTCCTCCCGGCCCAGGCCGCCGTCGTCCTCGAACAGGACGATCTGGGCGAAGCTCAGCGAGGGACCGAGCCGGACCCGGGATGCCGGCGCGAACAGCCTGGCCGCTTCCAGCGCCACGAGACCGATGCTCCGGCGGTAGACCTGACGCCCCTCCCACGACTTGGCCGTGATGGTGGCGACCGTGGCATCGGCGGTGAGCGGCGTTTCCAGGGAGACCGGCCTGTTGTCCACCAGGCCGGCCACCACCATGGCCCCGTCCACCTCGCGAGGCAGCACCTGATGCAGCGGCGTGCCGGTCTCGACCTGCACCGGGCCCGAAGGGAGCCTGGCTTCCACGTGGAGTCTCCGGGGGAGCGACCGCTCTCTCAGCAGCCGCGTCACGCTCTCGGTCACCTCGACGACGCGCCTGCCCAGCCATTCGACCAGCAACTGGAGCAGGTGCAGCGCCAGCGGGGTGCGCTCCTGGCCCAGCGCCCTGTACCGGCCGAGCGACAGCCTGGCCACCCGGACCGGGGTGGTGGTCTGGACCGTGGCCGCCCGCCGGCACATTCCCATGAACTCGAACTCGCCGAAGTTGTCGCCGGCGCTGAGGACGCGCACCCGGTAGCCACGCTTGCGGATCTGGGCATGCACCTGCAGCAAGAAGTACATGCAGGACGACGCCTCGCCCTCCTGGTCGCCCTCGCGGATCAGGCAGGTCCTCGCGGGGAACTGGAGCACTTCGAGAAAGGTGGAGAACAGGGCCAGTTCGCCGAGCTCGAGCCTGTGGAGTATCTGGTTGTGAGCCAGGATATCGAGATCTTCGGGACCCAGCGGCGGGGGGGGGGCGCTCGTGTCGCGATTGTTGTTGGTCATCGCTCGTTCGTCAGTGCCAGCATCGCGGGAATTACGGAGAATCCCGGAGGAGACCGCGTCATCGACGCGGCTCCGGGTCGACCCGTGCCAGTTTACGGCCGGGGAGCGCTCCCGTCCATCCCTAGTTTGTCGCCGTTCGTCTGGCGACCGGTTCCGGGGCGGGCGCTCCACCGGGGCGCCCGGGCGTCGGTCACCCTCGGGCGGTCGGAAGAGGCGGGTCCGACCTCTCATGAATGGAGGTTCACTCCGCCGCGGTGGTCGATCGGTACAGGCACCCGTCGCCGGTGCCCACGTAGACGATGGAGCTGTTGGTGGGATCCACGGCGATGGAGGTGGGGACCCTCCGCGAGGGAAGCGGCAGCGCATCGGTCCAGCGGCTTCCGCGGTCCGGGGACTTGTAGATCTCCGACGGCGCCTGGGGCGCGGTCAGGGTGACGTACAGGGAGCCATTGGTGCGAACATCGAACGCCAGGCCGTCGAGAACGAATCCCGTGGGGAACCCCGCGATCGCGGCGGCCCAGGTGAGCGCCTGGTCACGCGACCTGTGGAAGCCGTCCACGTACACCGTGTTCACGTCTCGGGGGTCCACGGCCACAGGGCCGCCCACGTTCGCCGGCAGCCCCGAGGAGACCGTCTCCCACGACGCGGCCCAGTCGGTCGACCTGTAGACCCCGGCCGAGCGGACCACGGTGTACAGCCCGTTGCCGGCCGTGTCGATGGCCAGGGCCACCACGTCCGCAGAGCCGGGCAGGCCGGCGTTGGCCGGGGAGAAGGTGGCGCCCTGGTCCCTCGACTTGAGGATGCCGCCCTGCCCCCCGATGTAGAGGCTGTTCGAGTCGGTCGGGTCGACCACGAGCGCCGCCCCGGTCTGCCCCAGGGCGGCCCACGTGAGACCGAAGTTCGAGGTCTTGAACATGTTCCCCCGGAGGCTGGTGTACATGATGGCCGGCGACACGGCGTCGATGGTCAGCACGGTGGGCGTGCTCGAAGAGGCGCCCATGAGAGACGGGGTGAGGCCGGCCCGGCGAGCGCTCCAGCTGACGCCCCGGTCCGTGGACTGGTACACGCCGGCCTCCTCGGTGGCCACGAAGACGATGTTTCCGTTGCGGGGATAGACGGCCACGTTCCTGATTCGCAGAGCCTTGATGCCATCGCTCTGGAGCGTCCAGGAGGCGCCCTGGTTCGTGGTGCCGAAGACGCCAGAGGACGTGCCTGCCAGGAGGCTGGTCGTCAGGGTCGGATCGATGGCGAGACGCCCGACGGAATCGCCGGCCAGGCCGCTGCCGGCCGCCGTCCAGGTCGAGCCGGAGTCGAGGCTCCTGTAGATGCCGGCGCTGCCCCTGTGGCACCCCACGAACGCCGTCGACGGTGTCGACGGGTCGTAGAGCACACAGCGGATCGAGCTCTCCGGGAGCGTTCCGGAGTAGAGCGAGGTCCACGACAGACCACCGTCCACGCTGCCGAACAGCCCGGCCTGGGCCGTACCTGCGAGAACCTGGCTGGAGTCGCCAGGGCAGACCGCGACCGAGGAGACGCCCCCGGCGGAGAGTCCCACGTCCGATCGGATCCAGCTGGCGCCGCCGTTCGTGGACTTGTACAGAAACCCGCCGATCGAGTCCGCCAGGCCGCAGTACAGGGTCGCGGGGCTCAGCCGGTCGATGGCGAGCGACGAGAACGCCACGCCCGCGCCGGAGGGCAGGCCGCTCCCCCGGGCGCTCCAGGAGTCGCCGCCGTCGATGGACCGGTAGACGCCCAGCTCCCGCTCCAGCAGGTAGACCGTGGACGGGGTCCCCGGATCGACGACGATCTCCACGATGGTCAACGTCACGCGATCGGTGGGAAGGCCGGAGTTGCACAGCGACCAGGTGGTGCCGCCGACCGTGGATCTGAAAGGCCCTGGGCCGTCCTCGGCCCCGGCGAAGACCGTGTCCTCGGCGGCCGGATCGATCGCCAGGGCGGTCACGGTCATGGGGACCGGAAGCGAGCCGGCCACGGACTCCGGCCCGTTCGCCGACGTCCAGGTCTGGCCGCCGTCGGTCGACCTGAACACCCCGGCAGCGCCGGCTCCGGCATAGACCACGGCCGGCCGGGACCGGGCAACCGCCAGCGCCCGGGTGGTGCCGCCGTCGAGGCTGCTGTTCACCAGCAGCCAGTTGCCCCGGACGTAGCGGTAGCCACCGGCACTGACGGCCCGTCCGTACGTGCCGGAGAGGACGACCAGGTCCTTGCGGCCGGTGGTGGCCGAGGCCGGCGTGACGCAGGTGACCCGGGTCGGCGAGACCACGATCACGTCTGTCGCCGGGTTACCGTCGATGGTCACGGTGGTGTCCGCTCCGAAATTCTGGCCGTCGATGGTGAGTGCGGTGCCGCCAGCCAGGCCGCCCTGGTCCGGCGCGATCGACGACAGGACCGTGGCCGGGTTGTAGGTGAACGCCGCGCTGCTGGTGATGGTGCCGTAGACCGTGACCACGAAGACGCTCACCGGGCCTGGCGCGACGCCCCCGGGAGCGTCACAGGTCAGCCGGGACGGCGACACCACGACCACGTTGGTGGCCCGGTTCGCACCGAAGAACACCTCCCGGACCCCCTTGAAGCCCTCCCCGTCCACGGTGATCGCCCGTCCGCCGTCCAGCGGGCCGTCCCCGGGCGACACCGAGGTGATGGTCTGGAAGATGGTGTAGCTGTAAGCCCTGGCCGCCGTGGCCCTGCCGTGTGTCGTGGAGCTCACCACCACGTCGGTCGGCCCGGACCAGGTCGACATGGGAGTGCGGCAGGTGAGCCGGGTGCCGGCGCTGTTGGGCTGGACGTCGTCGGCGAACAGCCCGCCGAACGAGACGGTCACCCTTCCGAGGAACCCGGCTCCCTCGATGGTGACCAGGGTCTGGCCGTCGGTGGGGCCGCTGGACGGCGACACCCGATCGATGGTCGGTGGCTGGTTGAACCGGAACCCTCCGATCCTGGCGATGCTGCCGTTGGTCGTGGTCTTGACGTACACGGTGACGGCTCCGGCCGTGCCGACCGGTGGGGTCGTGCAGAAGATCAGGGTGCGGTCGCTGGACACGCTCACGTCGGTGGCTGCGGGTCCCCGGTCCAGCGGCCCGTCCCTGAGAAACGTCACCTCCACGTCTCCTCCGAAGTTCTCGCCGCGGATGACGATCCGGGTGCGGCCTCCGATCGGCCCCTCCCCGGGCTCCACGGAGAGGATCGAGGCGTTGGGAGCCGCCCCGATCGGATTCAGCTCCACGTGGCGATCCCGGGGTCTGGTGTCGCACGCCGTGAGCACGAGCGAGGTGGCGGCGGCGGCACAGAGGAGGAGCGCCCGGAGGGGAGGAGTCAGGGAGCGCATCGGTGATCGCCCGTTCGCCCGGGTCGGGCGCGACAAGAGGGAGCAGGAACCACCGAGTTCCTACATCATGTCTTATCGGAAGCCCACCGGGCGGCACGAAGCCCCGGGGGGTGCCAGGATCCCCCACCTGGTTCGCGGAGTCGGGCCTGCGATCAGGCCTCGGCCTGGCCGCGGAGTCACCGAGGAAGTGGAGGGGGTTCATTCGAAGTCGCGCTCGGTGTGGTACAGTGTCCCGGGGACGGGCGTGGCGAGGATCCACTAAGGAGAGAGGCCATGAGCGATCTGGGACTGAAACGGCTGGCCGGCTACGAGGAGTTCGAGGGTCCGCTGGTGACCGTCGTGATGGACGGCATCGGGCTGGGCAAGCAGGACGCCTCCGACGGCGTCTGGGTCTCCCACACGCCGGTGCTCGACAGCCTCTTCGCCGAGAAGCTGTTCACCAGGCTCAGGGCCCACGGCACCGCCGTGGGGCTTCCGTCCGACTCCGACATGGGAAACTCCGAGGTGGGCCACAACGCCATCGGCGCGGGCCGGGTCTTCGCCCAGGGAGCCGTGCTGGTGAACGGGGCGATCGAGAGCGGGGCCATCTTCGCCGGCCCGGCCTGGGCCGAGATCAGGAAGAGGGCCCAGGGCGGGGGCACCGTGCACTTCATCGGCCTGACCTCGGACGGCAACGTCCACAGCCATCTCGGCCATCTGGAGGCGCTGCTGGACCGGTGCGTGGAGGAGCGGTTCCGCCGGGTCCGGGTCCACACGCTCCTGGACGGCCGAGACGTGGGGGAGAAGAGCGCCCTGACGTATCTCCAGCCGCTCCAGGAGAGGCTCGCCAGGCTGTCGGCCGACGGCCGGGACTACCGCATCGCCTCCGGGGGCGGGCGCATGGTCACCACCATGGATCGCTACAACGCCAACTGGGCCGTGGTGGAGCGAGGCTGGAAGGCGCACGTCCTCGGCGAGGGCCGCGGGTTCGCCTCTGCCGTCCTCGCGGTCGAGACCTACTACGACGAGGATTCGACCGCCACGGACCAGTACCTGGACAGCTTCGTCGTCGTGGAGGGTGGCAAGCCCGTGGGAACCATCGAGAACGGCGACGCCGTGGTCTTCTTCAACTTCCGGGGCGACCGGGCGATCCAGATCTCCAGGGCGTTCGAGGAGAAGCAGTTCGCCGAGTTCGATCGGAAGCGCGCGCCTGAGGTGTTCTACGCCGGGATGATGCAGTACGACGGCGACGCCCTGATCCCCAGGAGCTACCTGGTGGAGCCGCCGGCGATCGAACGGACCCTCGGCCAGTACCTGTGCGCCATGGGCGTCCCGTCGTACGCCATCTCCGAGACCCAGAAGTTCGGCCACGTGACCTACTTCTGGAACGGGAACAACTCCGGCTACATCGACGAAAGGCTCGAGAAGTACGTGGAGATACCCTCGGACCGTATCACCTTCGACCTGAAGCCCTGGATGAAGGGGTCCGA
>JACQZM010000395.1:0-1378 GCA_016213885.1 Candidatus Rifleibacteriota bacterium
GTCACCCCCGGCACTTGGCCACGCCAGCACGACTCAGGATTTGGAGCGATGGTCCTGTGGCGCCCCGGATGACGGAGGACTCCGCGCCGGGCGATCTGGTATGATCTTCGGGCCAGGGACATCGGCCAGGAGCCGTCGGACGTCCACTCCTGCCGGCTCCTGGCGCAGGAGGCCCGACGGAGTGTCCGACACCCTCGATGTGCGCCGCGGGTACGATCGCTGGTCCGCTGTGTACGATCACGATGCCAATCCCCTCGTCGCCCTGGAGGAGCCGGTGGTCCACGCGGCGGTCGGCGACCCCCGCGGGTTGTCGGTGCTCGACCTCGGCTGCGGGACAGGACGGCACGCGCTGTGGCTGGCCGCGGGTGGGGCCGACGTCACCGCCGTCGACTTCTCGGAGGGAATGCTGGCCGAGGCTCGCCGGAAGCCGGGCGCCGATGCGGTGCGCTTCGTCGTCCACGATCTGAGCCAGCCTCTTCCCCTCGACCCGGGCGCGTTCGATCTGGTGGTCAGCGGGCTGGTGCTCGAACACCTCCCCGATCCCGAGTCGTTCTTCCGGGAAGCCCGGCGCATGCTCCGGCCAGCCGGGAGGGCCGTGGTGACGGCGATGCACCCCGCCATGTTCCTGAAAGGCGTCCAGGCCCGGTTCACCGATCCGCTGACCGGGGAGAAGGTCCAGCCGGGGAGCCATCCGCATCCGCTCGGCAGGCTGATCATGGCGGCCGTCGAGGCGCGGTTCCTCCTCCGGGGCGTCGGAGAGTACGCAGCCGACACGGCGTTCGCCGACCGCTACCCCAGGGCCGCGAAGTACGTCGGCTGGCCGATGCTCGTGGTGCTGCGGCTCGAAACGGGCGACTGAAACGAACCGGGATGTCCGTTCGTGGTGCGGCGGGTGCTACTCCTCGTCGGACTGAGCGCCGCCGCCCAGGTCGATCTCCTGCGCATTCGGGATGCCGTTGTTGTTGGCGTCGGGATCGCGCCCGTTGGGAATCCCGTCGTTGTCGATGTCGGGGTCGCGGACATCCGGGATGCCGTCCTTGTCCGTATCGGTCAGCGACGCGTCGATCGGCGCGTCCGGCAGGTTCTCCAGGTACGCCTCGTATCGGGCGACCTCGGCCTCCGAGATCCCGACGTTGATGGAAGCATCGATGTTCACGCTCTGGTCGAGCCAGCTCCAGTCCGTCACGAGCCACGTAGGCTTGGAGGCCATGGAGAGATAGGTGTCGTACAGGGCGGTCCAGGTCGGTCCCGCCTCGACGAAGGCGCTTGCGCAGTCGGGGTGGTAGTGAGACCAGTAGCCGGCCCAGCCGATCCAGTGGTTGTAGGCCCTGTTGTACCGAGCGACATCCCGGACGTAATCGTCCAGAGTGATCTCCCT
>JACQZM010000395.1:1462-15877 GCA_016213885.1 Candidatus Rifleibacteriota bacterium
AGATTCGGACCAAGGATTCGATGTAGTACAGATCGCGCAGCCCCCGGGGCGGCTGGCTGTTCATCCTGTCCAGGCGGGCCTTCAGCACGGTGACCTGGGCCTGCATCTTCCCGTAGGCTGCCCTCTCCGCGGCACTGATCTCGGGGTGCCGCTTCGAGCGGAGAGCGACCTGGCTGCAGTTGTCCTGCAAGAGGTCCATGATCTTGCCGAGCCGGTCGATCGCCCGGGTGATATCGGCGTTCGACCAGCCGCTCGCCTTGTAGGCGAGCCCAAGCTCCGCCACCCGCTGGTCCATCCGGTTGAGCGCCCGGAAGAACTCCTTGTCTCTGGCCTGGGCGGCCGCTCTGAGATCGTCGATGGCTCGCGAGGTCGCCTTGAGTGTCTGGTAGAGAGCCTTGTGCTTGCCGCTGACCGGCTTCAGTCCCGACGTCTGGAGGCATCTTCCGATGTAGGCGACGTTCCTGTTGAGGTTCCGGATCAGATCTTCCGCATCCTGAGTCTCCGCGTAGGATGGCAAGATGGCGAAACCGGCGAGCAGACAGAGGACGAAACCGCTTGCCCGGGTCGGCAACCATGTGGACATGATCATCTCTCCTGCGATGTCGATCGATGCGGCGTGCATCAGGGCGATCGTGTGGGGCCGTGCGTGACCCCTCTGGTCCCGTGCGACCCCGGCCCGAGGCATCGCCTGCGACGTGCTCCGGGGACGGAGGACCACGAAGATCCCGGCCCGTGGGGCTCCTCGCGAGCCGGAACCGATCGGGCCTCGGGAAGAGGGTACCTCGGCTGTCGATCGCCTGACCAGGAGTCTTGCTCCGTGATCGCCTCGTCGAAAGGCCCATGCCCGCCGCCCGTGGACCTGCGGGACCGAAGCAGGGGTCATTTGCGATCGCGGCGCTCCTTCTCCGCCTCCCCGACCTTGATGACGATCCCGAGGGTATCGCAGGTACAGCCGCCAGCGGTGCCGGGTCCAGGAGAGCCCTTCCACCGACCCGGCCCCGACGATGGCGGCCTCGAAGGTCCGCGGCCGAAGGCCGCGCCTCTGCTGGCGATCGGCAGGGGGTGCGAGATCGCCGCACCGGAGCCGGGCGTCGTGGATGAGGACACCCCGAGCGCCGGACCACGGATGCGGATCTGGCGTCCCGGATCAGTGTCGCCTGTTGCGCCAGGGGGTTCGCTGGGCTACCATCACGACACCCAACGGTGACGGTTCGGCCCAGGTTCCGGACGGATAGAGATGCCCAAGAACAGGCGCCTGGCAGCTCTCCCGGTACTCGGGCTCTCCCTCATCATCTCGATGTTCGGCCTGGCGATTCCCGTGGTCCGGGGGGCTGCTCCTGGACTCCACTTCTCGCCTGATGCGTTGAAGTCGAGAGTCTCGTCCATGGTTGGCGAGAGGTACCGAACGACGTCGGCCAACCGCCTGAAGAAGACACGAAAGACCATCCAGACAGTCTTCAAGGAAGCTGGCTGGGAAGTGGAAGTCAGACCGTTCTCCATCGCCGGCGTGGATGGGACCAACATCGTTGCACGACGCCTGGGTAGAGCCAATCCTGAGCGGACTTGGATCATGGGGGCCCACTACGATACCGCCCGCGGTACGCCCGGAGCCGACGACAACGCCAGCGGCATCGCGGGGATACTGGAAGCGGCCCGTCTGCTCTCCAGGCACAGCTTCCGGGACACCGTGGAGCTGGTCGCCTGGGACCTCGAGGAGTCGCTTCACGGAGGCAGCGAGCACATGGCCGGAGCTGCTCGCCGGGCCGGGACCAAGATCCAGTGCGCCGTCAGTCTCGAGATGATCGGTTTCCGGCGGATCGAGCCCGGCTCACAGAGGTTCCCGGACCGTCTGCTCGAGCTGTTCCCCGATATCGCCCGATGGAGCTCGGTCCGCCAGCACCGCGGGGACTTCATCGCTGCGATCGGAGATCCGGGAGCCCGGGGAGTGCTCAGCGCCATCGATGCGGCCGGCAAGAGGAGTGGGCTCCCCGTCGTCACCATCGAGGCGACCGGGCGGGCTCAGGAGGTTCGGCATCTTCTCCGAAGCGATCACGCTTCGTTCTGGGCCGAGGGATACCCTGGGGTGATGATCACCGACACCGCCAACTTCAGGAACCCCAACTACCACAAGGCGTCGGACACGATCGAGACCCTGGACTTCGAGTTTGCGGCGGCCGTGATGAATGCCGTGACGGAGGTGCTTCTTCAACAAGCAGGGGGGGGGAGTGAGTGACGGCTGCGGAAGGGTCGTGGTCGTCGGCCTCGATCCCCAGGAGGCGTGCTCTGCATCGGGGCAACGGTGATCTTCGGGTGATCGGCCAACCACGCACTCCGGGCGATGATCGGGCTACCCAGGACACGGTGAGGAGGTCCCGATCCGGATCGGCCGATGCGCATCGTCTCTCCGGGTCCTGCCCCATGGAAACGAGCATCGCCCGGTCCGGGAGATGAAGATGACCGCTGAACTCGTGATCTTCGTCGGCCTCCAGGCAAGTGGCAAGACCACCTTCTTCGAGCAACGCTTCCGGCAGACGCACGTGCTCGTGAGCAAAGACCTTCTTCGCAACAACTCGCGGCCCGGTCGAAGGCAACGGGAGCTGGTGACCACCGCCTTGGCTGAAGGCAAGTCCATCGTGGTGGACAACACCAACGCGACCCCGGAGGATCGGAGGGAGCTCGTCGGGATCGGTCGAGCAGCTGGCGCCAGGGTCGTGGCCTACGTGTTCACAGCCGCGCTGGAGGGCTGCCTCCGACGCAACGCGGCTCGAGAAGGCCGGTCTCGGGTCCCGGATCGAGCTCTCTACGTCACCCGGAGTCGTCTGGTCTGGCCCACGGCCGACGAGGGGCACGACGCAATGTACCGGGTGGAGCTCGTGCCCGGGGCCGGCTTCGTCGTCCGGCCGTTCGCCCAGGAGCAGGAACCGGGAGGTGCCCTGTGAAAGCCATGACCCTCGAGGCCAGAATGCGCTCCCTCGAGTACTTCCACGAGCTGCGGCTTCTTCCGGGCGCCTGGGCGGTCGTTCGTGTCGATGGCCGCGGCTTCTCTCGACTCACGGCGACCGGCTTCGAGAAGCCGTTCGACGATCGATTCGCGGAGTACATGCGGGCCGTGGCGGTCGAGCTCCTCAAGGACCTCCAGGCGATCTACGCCTACCAGGAGAGCGACGAGGTATCCGTGGTCGTCCCACCGACCTGGGACCTCTGGGACCGCGAACTGGAGAAGATCGTGTCGATCTCCGCGGCGATCGCGGCAGCGACCTTCACACACGCCACCAGTCGACTCGCTCACTTCGACAGCCGGCTGTGGATGGCCCCGGCCGTCGAGGACGTCATCGACTACTTCAGATGGCGCCAGGCCGACGCGACCCGATGTGCGCTGAACGGGTGGTGCCACTGGACGCTCGTGAAGAACGGGATGAGCCCGGGCGACGCCACGACGAAGCTGCACCGGAAGACGTTCTCCCACAAGAACGAGTTGCTGTTTCAGCAGGGCATCAACTTCACCAACTTGCCGGCCTGGCAGCGACGGGGTGTCGGCGTCTACTGGGAGTCGTACCAGAAGGAGGCTCTCGATCCGCACCGGAACACGGCGGTCACCGCAACCAGACGCCGCATCAAGGTCAACACGGAGTTGCCGATCAAGGGTGCGTACGAGACGTTCTTGCGAGATCTCCTCCTCGATCCCGGCAAGAATGGTATCCGTCCGTGCAAGACGGGCTCCTCCGTTGCATGATGGGCCAGGGCTGCGGTGACGGACCGGTCGGTGGTGGTCCTTCGTCGCCCAAGGCGAGGCCACGAGAGGATGGAGAGGCGGATCGCCGCGCGCGGGGCGCGGCCTCGACGGGTTCCTCGATGAACGCGACGCGTTCCGTTCCCAGGTGTTACTCCGCCGGCAGATCCCGGGGTTGGGGGCGGGGTAGCGACGGGCTCGGCCAGGGGGACGTGGTGAGGCTCTCGGCTCGATTTTCTCAGTGAACCCAGCCTTACCCTGTGCAGTCTTGATCAGGCAGGTGACCGCATGAATGCCCAGCACGATTCTCCACGCTGTCCGGCCTGTCTCTACCCTGTCGAGACCGACCAGGCGAGATGTCCTCGATGCAGCACTGTGTATCATCCAGCGTGCCTCCGGGAGACGGGCTGCACGTTTGCCGGCTGCGCCCTTCCGACCGGAAAGGCACCCATCGAGGGCAAGATCCCCGTCAGATCGTGGCTCAAGCCGTGGCTGCCGCTGGGCTCGTTCCCCCTGCTGGTCGTGCCCATCATCGGGTACGCGTGGGACACCAGGAGCACCTGGACCCTTGGAACCGTGCAGACCGCAACGACGGCGATGTTCGCCCTGAGCCTCTACTTGGTGATCGCAGGACTTGCTGACCTTCTGCCGTCATTCCGAGGCCAGTCCCGCAGACCCGATCACTACGGGACGTGGACGTTCGTCTGCCTCGGTGCGACTCTCGCCTGCATTCTGGTGCCGCCGGGCTTCCCGATGTACGGGCGGACAATCCCACTGTTCCAGGCGGCACTCGCATGCCTCTTGGCCATGGGCATGTTTTTCATGCTGGGCCTCCAGAGGGACACCAGGCGGACTCGACTCGGAGTCGCTGCTCTGCTGCTCTCTCTGTTCGTCACCACCGTCGTGGTCATCCCCAACTCACGCCCGTTCCGTGAAAGAGCCAACACCCGGGCATGCTATGCGCAACAGAAGAGCCTCGCCGGTGCCATCGAGATGTACGGGCTGGACAAAGGGGTCAAGGTGACGGCCTTGGATGAGCCGCTCTACCGAGCGCTGCGGTCCGGCGGCTACTTCTGCGCCCCGTCGATAAGCGATCCGGGGCAGCCGGCTGACTCCGCAGACCACTACAAGTACGTCGCCACCGGCACGAGCGTGACCTGCGTGGTGCACGGCCAGTATCTGCCGGATGAGAAGCCGAGAGAATGAGAGAACCCCGGACCTTTCGATTTGGTCTCTGCTTCGTCTGATCTGGTCTTGCTCCAGATCCTCGGCGCCTTTCGGAGACCGTGTCACCAGTGAGAGCCGTTGTCAGCCTGAGCTCTCCGGTCCATTCGACCCGGGAGTCCAGATCGAATTTCAGCTTCGTTCTGGAGGGTACCTTTCGGGCTTTCACCCGATCGAGGGAAGGGAGCTACCATGAGGTGCCAGGTCGTCTTGGATCGATCGTCGAAGAGTAGTCGGAGGTGGCTCATGCCGCCTTGGCCTGGGACTTCAGAGCTCTGAGCTTCTTGAGGACGGGGCTCTCCGGCGGCCTCGGATAGACCCAGGACATGGCGGCGACAGTCTACCGGGTACGCATCCCGGGTCATGCCCGCTCCGCGTTCGATGGCAGGGACCGGATCGCACAGGCCTTTCGAGGTTCGGGCGGCAGCGGCGAAGTGGATGGCTGGCATCCGCGACACGATCCAGGCTGCTCGGATCGGCGGCGAGCGAGCTGCCCAGGGGGACGGGCATCGACGTCCAGAAGCTGATGGACCGGCTGTCGGAGCGTGCGGGAGTGGAACTCAACGCCCACGACCTTCGCCACTACGCCATCAGCCGGTGGGTGGACCTGATGCCCATGGCCGGGCACTCGTTGGCCGACGTGCAGGAGTGGGCGGGGCACGCCTCGATCCGTACCACGGACCGCTACCTGCTCCAGGCGGGCGGTCTATGGAGGGCCCACTCGGAGGGGATGGGCCGCGCCAACCTGGGCGGTAAACCGGGCAGTGACCAGTCCCAGGGGCCCACGTTGAAGCTCGTGAATCGGCTCCAGGAGCTGGAGCGGGAAACCGGAATTGAACCGGCGACAGCTTGCTTGGGAAGCCCACGCTCGAAGAGGCGCAGAGCCGCTCGCTGAGCCGCTCTGTGGGGCTTCTCCTTCCTGCACGGAGCTGCATCAAGTTCCGTTTGCGGAGCGGGTCCTGCGTATCGCCGCCCCTCAGGATTCCCCTCAGCCCGTGTGGGGACTGTGGACGGCGGGGAACACGACCCGCCAGCCGGCAGCACCGTCAGTCCTCCAGGACCATGCGGCCGAGCTTGAAGTCCATGGTAACGACCAGGTCACGGAAGAAGTCGAGCCCGAGGAGCCCGTCGATTTCGAAGCCGGGGTCGCACGGACAACAGGCGACGTTGAACGGCCCGACGGCCCGTCCGAAGACCTCGAGCCGGTCGGCCAGGGCGTAGTAGCCGCCCTGCGGCCCGGTGAACCCGCGGAAGTGCGCCGGGCCGGTGGTTTGGGACCGGTCAAGCCCGATCTGGGCGGCAAGCTGGTCATCCACAATCGTCTGAGGGGTGCCCGGATCGACCAAGAGAAGGAGCTGGCGCTGTTTGCCGGCCCTCCCAGTGAGGTTCCCGGTCACCCAGATCGCCTCGGCCCCGGGGTCGAATGGTCGGCCCCACCTCATCGGTCACCTGCGCGTCGGACAGGGCTGAGTAGCCCGCGGGGCTCACCCGTCCAGAGACAGGCCCCACTCTTTGGATCGAGCTGCCCGAGGTAAGACCGCATCTCCTGCTTGCTCTTCCCGTGGTTCACCACGGTCGCAGCCACGACGTCGGTATTCTGGTCCAGCTCCGCGTCGATCAGCACGACATACTCATCCGGGAACCTGCGTTTGATCTCGTCCCAGGTCAGCCGCTCATCCACCGCACACCTCCGTGCTCTCCGGCCGCCTCGCTACTCTCCCTCGAGAGTGACCAGCTTGCCGGCCTCCAGGCGCAGCACTTGGGCCATCTTGCGGAGAGTGCCAGAGCGTGGCATCGAACGCCCGGTGAGGAAGGCGGAGACGGACTGCCGAGTGATCCCGACCTTCCTCGCAAGTTCAGCGGCCGTCAACCCCAAGCGCTCAAGTGCCTTCTCCACCACGTCCCGATCGATCCGCCCGGCCAGCGACTTCGGGCCTGTCCGTCTCCTCTCGCGAAGCCCCAGCGCCTCGACCTCGACACCGAGAAACCGTGCGATCCTCTCCGTAGTCCCTGGCTCCGGGGCTGTCTCGCCGTCGCAATGTCGAGAGACCGCTGACGGGGTCATCCCGACGGCTGCCGCAAGCTCCGCTTGGGTCTTCCCGATCGCCTTCAACAGAGCCCGGATGCGGTTCTTCACGCGAGGACCTCCACATGGAAGCCTACCGCTCTCGAACTCTCGCGTCAAGTGATTTCAGCAACTTCACGGGGACATATCGCAAGCGAAAAGCGAGACGCCATGGACATATGATTGCGGTAATCACGTGTCAATTCCGCGGTGATCGGATATGCTCGAAGTAGGAGCCAGCGGAGTCCTCTGCAATGCACGTACCGGTTGTTCGCGGGCGGCTCGACAGGACTGCCCCCTGGTCTCCGCTGTCGGCGTACGCGCCCGCGGGGATCGACATGGCGCGACCGATCGTCGTGCACGCCGACCAGATGCACGGGCCGGTCTGACGGCTCCGGCAGACGCTCCCGTATGCGCCGGAACAGGAACCACGATGGACGGTTGTCCTCCGAGGTGACGTCGCCATTCTGGCCACTCCGGACAGCGCGGGGACACACCCGAAAGAGTCTTCGGAAGCCGGGGAGGGCGAGGCGGACGGGCGGCGGGCAACCGTCTCCCCGCCCTCGCAGGAGCCGGCGAGAGGGCGCGGCGGTAGAACACCTGCGCGATCAGCGGATTGGGCGGCCGTGAGATGTGATCGCGCTTGAGGTCGTCGAGCTTCAAGCCTGGCGCCAGCTTGCCGGTGCTGTACACTTCGAGCCGGTCGTCGAAGATCCCGACGCTCACGGCACCGCCGGCGATGCTGCAGTCCCGGTGGCAGATCGCGTTGACCAGGGCCTCCCGGACGGCCTCGATCGGGTACTCCGGCGTGTCCTCCCGCTCCAGTCGGTCCGGCAGGATGCGGCCGGCCAGGGTTGTGTTGCGACGGATGAACGCCTCGGCCTCCCGCAGGATCGCGAACGCATTGCCGAACTCCTGCTTCTGGTCGAGGAACTCCGTCTTGTCGCACCCCAGAAACCGGGCGAGACGGTAGCCGCACTGCGGGTAGTAGGGCAGGATCTGCTTCCCGAAGAGAGCAACCGCGGCGTTGAGGACGGCTCCCTCATCGGTGAGGAGCCGGAGCCGCAGAGCGATGTCGCGGGGCCGGCGACTCGGGCCCGGTGCCAGCCGTCCCACCCGGACGGCATCCTCGTAGGTCAAGAGGATCTCGCCCGCATCGAGGTCCTTGAACGAGTAGTCGCGGGCGGCGACGTTTTCCCACCAGCCCATCGAACTGCGGCGCCGGAGGATCCGCTCCTCGTACTCCTCGGCCTTCATCCGCCGGGTCGTGTCGTCTACCCGGAGGTGGGCCCGGCCGTCGACGGTGTGGGGTCCCCGGTTGCTGGGCACAGATCCGAGACGTTGACGATGTACTCAGGGTCCTTGCGAGTGGCGGCGTCAGAGACCTCGAACGTACCGTCCCTCGACGGGAACTATCTTGAACGGTCCTGACCACCAAGATGCGGAGTCGGAAAGGAGCTGCGCGTCCTCGGAGGACAGCCTGCCCGGCACAAGGCTGATGTCGATTCCCTTCGGATTGAAGGAAATGGCGAGGAGCAGGCCGACGTTGAGATGGATGCGGTCCGGGGCCAGGTCGATCCTCGGTCAGGGGCAAAGTTCCGGGAGCCGGAAGTGTACCGTCGCACCGCGCAGCGCAAGATCACCAGGTGCCATCCAGGCGCCCTCTCGACGGCGTGGACCGGTTGAGCAGGGGGTCCACCCGCGCAGCACGGCACCCGTGCTGGACCTCGTGCCAGGGCATCACCCCGATGTTCCACAAGAGGCCGGCTCCCTTCACTGACTTCGCGCGAGATCAGGTTCCCGTGCTGCGGGGGCTCTCGCCTGGTAGACTGACCCCGGCCGGCGGCGTCAGTGTCACCCCGTCCCACGTGCCCATGCCCTTCACGATCGTCCACGCGGCTGCTGCTCTTCCCATCCGGTGGCTCTCATCTGCTCGACTTCCGCTCGCTGCTCTGGTCGTCGGGTCGATGTCGCCGGACTTCGAGTACCCGTTCCGTCTGGCAGCCGTGGGTCGACTCGGGCACACCACGGGGGGCATCTTCACGTTCTGTCTTCCCGTGGGGATGGCTGCGCTGGTGTTTTTCGAGTACCGGCTGTGGCCCTGGGTCGTGTACTTGGCTCCAGGTGGACATCGAGAACGGCTCGTGACCGTACCTCCATGCCGGCCTCAGTCGCTGCAGGCCATCATCACCTGCGCTGTGGCGATCGTCGTGGGCGCAGCGTCTCACCTGGCTTGGGATGCGTTCACCCACCGCAACGGGTGGGTCGTGCAGCAGGTCCCCATGCTCAAGCAACGCCTGGTGTCCGTCGGAGGCCTGGACATCCACGTGTACCAGCTCCTGCAGCAGGGAAGCACGGTGCTCGGACTCCTGGTGCTCGCCTTGGCGTACTCGTACTGGTACCGACACACGATGCCGGCGCCGATACCTCCGGACCAGGCGCCGGAGCGGTCCACGTGCCGCACGATCATCGGAATGCTCATCGTCGTCCCCGTGGTGGGCGGCGTCCTGCTGTCCGCTTGGTCGTTGCCAGTGCTTCCCGGCAGCCGTCTGGTTGCCGTCGCTGCCGTCCAGTTCGTTGTCGGGTGGATCGCAACCCTCGCCGTGTGCCTCGCTGCGCTTGGTATCGCCCACCCCTCCTGCGGGCGCCGAGTCGACAAACTGAACGGTGAGGGGCCGAGCGCTCCCAGTGGGAGGGCGAGATCCGACGATGACGCTGGAATCTAGAGGGGCGCCGTGGATCTAGGGTGCACCGGACCGGAGCCTCAAGGCGGTCACAAACTGGCCTCGTGGGGACGGAGGGGCGAGGGGTACTGATCGAGCGGCTGGACTGAGGACGGGAACGACGTCGAGGGGTACGAAGCTGGCCACCTTGAGCCCGCGCCAGCACCCCGGTTTCGGCCGCCATCGTGTTCCCCGTGACCTGGGCCTGATGCCGCTGGCAAGATGCAGCTCACCTCCACGTTCCCCGGGGGATCAGGTGAACGACGATGGCTACCGCTCCCCGAACCCAGCCCCGGCCGCGCATCACCCCGTCAACGCCGAGGACCGCCACGTCTCGTGCTGCTCGTCAGACGGGCGTCTCCCCACGCCGGGTCAGGTTTTCTCAGACCGTAGTGGTCGTCGACACGGAGACCACCGGGCTCGACTCCTGCGCCAGGATCGTGGAGCAGGGACTGTCGAGCTTCCAGCGCCGGGTGAGCGATCTCTTCGAGGAACATCTCGCGGCGGAGAAACGAGCGCCGGGACCGCTACCCCCAGCGGCGACTTACCCCCGGCGTCGATGGGAGGGAGTGCTCCGCTCGAGCAAGGCAGGATGAACGCTGGGCTGCTCTGGTCAGAGAGGTTCGCGCCAGCCACCATCGGAAGGTCGGGTTCATGGCTCGCTTCGAGGAGCTCGTCGCCGGAAAGGGACCCAGTTCGAGGCCGTCGTTCTTGGACCGGGCGAAGTCGCGATGGGCGAAGAAGTGAGGGTCGCCTGGACTCCGTCGGCCATCGCCATGCCAGCCGGGACCACGGTCAACCCGGCCTCCACGTTCGGCTGCGGGTACAGGGGCCAAGTCGGCGCGTCGAAGGTCACCTCATCACCAGGAATCGGCCGGCCGGCTTCCTTCCAGATGAAGAACGCACGCTCTCGGACGCGCTCAGGGTCTATCGAGAGGTTGAGGCGCGGTGCGAGCTGGGTCACCTTGCCCGCCTTCAAGCCAGGCCGGCCGAAGGTGTTGCACGGCCGCTTCAGGCCCATTGGCAACAGATTGGCTACAATTCAGTTCCCGGCGTCGTCTGCGGATCGAGCGGAGATCGGTTCCAGGAGCTGGAGCGGGAAACCGGAATTGAACCGGCGACAGCTTGCTTCGGAAGCAAGCCTTCGCAAGTAGCTCTAGCGGCTCTGGATGAGGCTTCAGGTACATTCCGGATCCTGTCAGGAGCGCTCAGGAGATGCCCATTTGGAGCGGCCCCGACCAGCAGGGTGGGCAGTAGACTGGGCAGTGAAATCGGGACCAGGGGATGAGGGTACCACGGGGATTTCGGCCGACGAACGTGCTCCTCTCCGACCGGTGCCCGGGCGGCCGGTGTCGAGGGGCAGGACGACGATCCGACTTTCACCAGAGGAGGACTGGACGCCGACCCTCGCAACCCTCATCGCCAAGGAAGTCAAGTTGACCAACGCCCAAGCCGTCGCCACGATCGACGCCTTCACCAACGCCGTCCAGAAGACCCTCAAGAAGGGCGGCGACGTCACCCTGGTCGGGTTCGGCACGTTCAAGGTCGCCAAGCGGGCTGCCCGCACGGGCGTGAACCCCCAGACCAAGGCGAAGATGAAGATCCCGGCCAAGAAGGTCGTGAAGTTCGTGGCAGGCAAGGCCCTCAAGATCGCGGTGTAGGGTAGTTCCGAAAGTCAGCTCGAGGACCGGGAGCTTCGTGCTGGAACTCCCGATTGTTCTGTTTCTCCGCTCTGAAGGTGAACCCCATCGGGTAGGTTGCTGCTGGGGGTGCGGCGCCCGATGGGGTCATGGCCATGATCGGGTGGTTACTCCGAGAACGTGAGGACGATCGGCGCCGACCGGTTCCGGCTTCTCCACGTAGAGGGGAATCGCTCCGGAAGAGCGGGGGACAGCCACACGGCGTAGCGTTCCTCGAGCCTGTCGGAAGAGGCACGGGGGGTCGGGGCAAAGAACCGGCCAGGCCTGACCTACCCGATCCCCGGATCACCAGCGACTCTCCCCCTACGCAACCCTCTACCGGATCCGGTACGGCTGGCCCCGCACGGTCTGGCGGACCTCCTTCAGCAGCTGGCTCACGAACGACGGGGCCCGGTCCATCTTCCTGGCGATGTCCTTCGACATCGTCCCTTGAGGCAGAGCTGGATGGCCTGTCGGGCCTTCACGGACTTCTCCAGCTTCGGGTCGTCCGGTCCGCCGCGGCCTTCATCCACCCGTACGTCCAGACGTCGAACACCGGTATTCGGTATCCACCCGGGACCCTCCACCCTCACCACCTCGAGCCTTCTGATGGCTCAATTGGAGAGGGTTTCCGTTGGACAAGGATGATATAGGGCTCTCTCCAGCTTCTCGCTCCCGTCCGGGACCAAGCCGGCTCCCGGGGGTTGATTCCCAAGGAGGTCCACCGCCACGTGTACATCATCCGGAAGATCATCGACACGATCACCGCCCTGCTGTGGACTGCCGCAGCGGTGCTCGCCACGTCAGTCGCGGGTGCGGTGGTCCTGGCAGCCGGGGCGATCACGGTCACGACCGAGGTCGGGGCTGCCGCGATGCCCAAGCTCGTGACAGTGATCTTGACCCGGTTGGCGATGATGACTGGCATCAGGTTGGCGGCCGGGATCAGCGGCAAGCTGGCCGGGGCGATGGTGGGCTTGGGCGTCATCGTCTGGGACATCCTGGACCACCAGCGTACCGTGGCACAGCAACGCCCGATCCTGAAAGCGAGCATCGAGCAGTACCTCGACCAGCTCAAGGTCGAGCTGCTGCACGGCCCCTCCGGGATCGCTGCGGTGCTCGACCAGTTCGACCGCCAGCTGGCCCCCTCTCTGCAGCCGGTTACCGGCCGGCCCTGACGGAGTTCCCATCCGTGTCACGGCCTGGGATCAACCCGGCCTCCTGCTCTGACCTGAATCCCACCTTCACCGGCGTCCGGCTTCCGCCGGTCGCTCCCATCCCTTGCACAAGGAGGTCTCGATGAACGACGCCACGACTCTGGCTCTCCCGCCGGAGATCCAGATCGACACCGCGAACACAGAGCTGACGGATCGGTTCCGGGTCGCCCTACTCCATCCGCTCGCCGACACGTTTGTTCGGTCCCTGGAGTCCCTGGCCCACATGGCCCGGGGCATTGGCGGCCGGGCCCGGCTCTACATGGACTTCAGCCCGCTCTCGCTGGGCTGGGCCGTCTTCCGGGCGGACGGGTCCTGCTGGATGGCCGGCGGCCTCATCTTCAGCTCCGCCACCGACGGCTACGGCAACGGCGGAGCTCCCAGCTACTCGGTCTCACTGTCCGGGGAGGATGGGTGGTCGCTCCGGAGCTGATCGAAGCCTGAACCAGACTCGCACGACAACCCTGGGGCCGATCGGTCCCAGGGTCTCCGTTCGGATCAAGAAACGGGCGCCTGACTCACCTGCTGGGCGCCTTCTACTTCTACAGGAGGTCCGTTCGATGTCCGAGAACTTGATGATCGCCCACCGGGAGTGGGCCGCACGTCCACCGGACCAGCGGTTCCAGAGCCTCGACGCCCTGGAGCAGGCTGTCCAGCGCCGCAGGGAACTCAGCCACGAGGTCGGCGTCGCCACCAAGGCCATCCGCCTCATCGCCGGGTCCCAGGGTGACATCGAAGTCGCCGACACCGGCGCCCGCCTCACCCACTGGTCCTTCGGCCAGGCCGCCTCTCTGGGAGCCGCCCCCGCTGGCTTCCTCCGGGAGCTCCCCGCCCCGATGGCCGCCGACGTTCTCAACCACAGGCTCCAGCACGCCGACCGGGAGTCCCTCCAGGTCCTGGTGGGAGCAGACCCGGATGCCGGCGGGGTGGCTGTCCGTGCCTTCACCAGCGACCGCTACGGGAGAATCTGGGACGCCGACGTGATCCGGATGGTCCGGCAGATCACCGACGGTACCAGCTGGAAGCCGCCGCTGGGCTTCGAGAACGGGAAGTGGGGCGCACCCCTGGTCCCCAGCGGCCTCTACGCCAGTGACCGGGACTGCTTCATCTTCCTGACCGACCTCGAGCACCCGATCGACGGGAGAGGTGACATCCTCCACCGGGGGTTCATCGTGCAGAACTCCGAGGTGGGATCGAAGACCTTCTCGTTCCTGGCCTTCATGATGAGGAGGGTGTGCTCGAACCACATCGTGTGGGGCGGAGAGATCCTGGGGGAGATCAACATCCGCCACCTGGGCAACGCCATGGAACGGGCCAGCTTCCTGGTCGAGCCCGTCTTGCAGAAGTACCTCGAGTCCGATACCACCCGTGAGGTCCAGATGATCGAGCGGGCCAGGGCCGAGTCCGTGGGCTCGAACGACGACGAGGCCATCGGCTTCCTCCAGGACGTTGGGTTCGGTCGCCAGGAGGCCACCCAGGCCGTGGGGCTCGCCGTGATGGAGGAGGGCGGTGCCGGAACCCTGTGGCAGGTCGTCCAGGGGCTCACCGCCTTGGCCAGGCAGAAGCAGCACACCGACGAGAGGGTGGCGCTGGAGAGGCGGGCCGGGGCTCTGCTGAAGCTGGCGGCCAACTAGATCGGGTCCGGGTTCCAGATCGACGACAACTACAACGTGGAGGGCCTCCGGGAGAACCTGGGGGCCCTCCGCCTGCTCTGAAAGGAGGCACAACGACGGTGGACGAGACGAGGATCAGGATCGAGCTGAACGGCTGGGGGGCGTACACG
>JACQZM010000396.1 GCA_016213885.1 Candidatus Rifleibacteriota bacterium
GAGGACAGGGCCACCGCCGCGGCTGCCAGGTTGAGCCCCGCTCCGACGCAGGAGCCGGCAGCCAGGCCGAACGCCGGGATCAGCCAGAACGTCGTGGCCAGGCAACCGACGACCGCGCCGGCGCTGTTGGCCGCGTACAGGCCCGACACGCCCCCCTGGACGTCGGAGTGTCGCTGGACCACGACCCGGCAGGCCAGCGGGAACGTGGCCCCCATGAGCAGGGCCGGGACCGCCAGAAGCGCCAGGAAGACCGCGCCGCGCAGCAGCGCCAGCACCGGCTCCGGCGCCTCGACGCCGGAGGCCATGGCGAGGTAGAGCGAGCCCATGGCCCCGATCGCCCAGGGCATGGAGAGACCGCACAGGCCGAGGCACCCCTCCAGCCCCGCGTACCAGACCAGCGGTCGCCTGGACCGGTCGGCGATCCGCCCCCCGATCCAGGCGCCGGCCGCCATGCCGCCCATGAACGCGGCCAGGATGACGGCCACCGAGAAGGCGGTGCTGCCGGTGTAGCGGACCAGCGCCCTGGCCCACACGGTCTCGTACACGAGACCCGCGCCGCCCGAGAGGAGCAGCGCAGTGACGACCCTGGCGTGGAGCGAGGCGCTGGACACAGCGCCACTCTACCAGGGAGTTTCGAGGACCGCCACGCCTGCGGCGGCCTGGAGCTAGCGAACGGGCGCCACCACGGCGGGCGCGCCGGCCTGGCATGCCGCCTGGTACTCGGCGAAGAACCGGGCCGCCTCTTCCCGCCGGCCAGCCTGCTCGGCCGCCACGTAGCCCCGGTACAGATCGGCCTTCCTCTGCTCCGCCCCGACGCCGGTGGCGGTGGTGCCCGGCGCGGCCGGCGCCTTGAGCGGCAGAAAGATCGGCTGTCCCTGGGAGTCCACCGGGTAGAGCTCGTTGTAGTCGCTCCCGGTGTCGCCGAGGTGGAGCTTCCCCTTGATCCACTTCGACACGGACAGACCCACGGAGCTGCCGATCACGCCGCCCACGAGCTGCCCCAGGAACGGCGAGGGAAGGCCCGCTCCCAGCATCATCCCCGCCGTGGCCCCCACGGACTGGAAGATCAGGGTGGTCCAGTCGATCGAGGCCATCACCTCTCCCATGTCGAGGTTCTTCTGGCGGATGCCATGGACGATCTTGGCGCCCACGTTGGATCCCAGCATGGCGCCGGTCATGGTGGGGACCTGAACCAGGAGCTGCCCCAGGAACCCGCCCACGATCGGCACCGGGATCATGCTCCCCAGGGCCGCGCCGAGAGTGCCCCCCATCAGGTTCCCGACGAAATACTCCGGAGTGGTGATGTACTTCACGGTGCTCGAGACCGACTCGTTCAGGCTCTTGCCCTGGGACATCTGGGTCAGCACCTGGGTCATCGCTGCGATCCCGACGTCCCTGACCAGGCCGCCGTTCGAGAAGTCGTTCTTGAGGCTCGTGGCCGCGCTGCGCACGTCGCCGGTCCGGACCGACTGGTAGTAGCCCCGGATCGCCGAAAGCCGGTCCGTCGGGGTCTTGCTGAAGAAGGGGATCGACTTGACCGTCTGGATCTGGATCAGGTGGGTGTTGAAGTCGGCATAGTCGTCGGCCAGCCCGTTGCCCTGACGCCACCGGTCCACCGGGCTGCCGCTCTGGGCAAGCGCCGCCGAGACCACGAACAACGCCCCCGCCAGAACGGTTCCGAGACGCATCGCCGAGAAACTCATGGCCCTTCCTTGTATGACTGCTGTACTCTCTCGCCCCAGACGTATGCAGGAGAGACGGTCATGGTTTTGCCCACTCCGTGGAGGGGATTGATTTGAAGTCGCGCTCGGGGCGCGACTCGGATCCGGCGAGGCGCCGGATCTTGGGTGGCCGGTCGCGGCGGGGGTGGATCGAGAGGGCGCTGGCCGTGGCGCTGGCCGCGGCAGTGGCCGCCCTGCTCTGGTGGGTCGGTGTCTTCCAGGCCCGGGAGGAGCTCCCGGCCGACACCAGGGGCCGGGTGCGGCTTCTCGACGGCGCCGCGCGCCGGGCCTCCTCGCCGTGGACGCAGGGCGCACCCGGGCCGGCCATGCTGTGGCGGCTGACCCGGGACGACAACCACTTCGTCCGCGGCCGGGCGCTGGAGGCCCTGGCCGCCCTGGGCCAGGGCCGCACGCTCGATGCCGCCACGGTGGCCCAGCTGAGCAAGACCGCCGGGTCCGACACCGACTTCAACCGGAGGGGGGCGTGCGCCCTGCTGCTCCAGCTCGACCTGGGCGCCGGGATCGGACCGGCCGCCAACCTGTTCGCATCGACCACGAATCCCAACACTCGCCAGAGCCTCCTCGAGACGATCCGCGCCTTCGACGCCCCGGCCCGCCGGACAGCCCTGGAGGCCGCCACGCGGACCGGAACCGACGAGACGCGCCGCCGGTTCGCCCGCGCGGCGCTGGAGGCGCTGCGGACCGGACCGGGCCCGGCGCGCTAGGCAGCAAGCCCCGTGCCCTTGTTGGGCAGGCGTTGCCAGGCAGCCATCTTCTCCTTCAGCACCCGGCTCACCTGGTCCAGCGCCACCCGGTCCTGGGACATGGTGTCCCGATCTCGGATCGTCACGGCCCGGTCGGTCTCGGTCTGGAAGTCCACGGTGATGCAGAACGGCGTGCCCACCTCGTCCTGCCGGCGGTACCGGCGGCCGATGGCCCCCGACTCGTCGTAGAACGTCCTGAACTCGGACCTGAGCGCCTTCTCGAGCTTCTGGGCCGGCTCGCCGAGCTTCTTCGAGAGCGGGAACACCCCCACCTGGATCGGCGCCACGATGGGCGACAGGTGCATGATCACCCGCTCCTCCGACTTCTTCGACTCCTCGTCCACGATCTGCTCCACGTCGTAGGCGTCGACGAGCAGCATCAGCAGGGTGCGGTCCACGCCGGCGGAGGGCTCGATCACCTCGGGGACGAAGTGCTCCTTGGCGGCGTCGTCGAAGTACGACAGGTCCTTGCCGGAGAACTGCTGGTGCTGCGTGAGGTCGAAGGCGCCGCGGTGAGCGATCCCCTCGAGCTCCTGCCACCCGAACGGGAACTCGTACTCCACGTCGACGGCCATGCTGGCGTAGTGGGCCAGCTCGTCCTTCCCGTGGGGCCTGAGTCTCAGCTTGTCCGGCCGGATTCCGAGCCCCTTGTACCAGTCGAACCGTTGCTGGACCCAGAAGTCGAACCACTTCTTGGCGTCGCCGGGCTTCACGAAGAACTCCATCTCCATCTGCTCGAACTCGCGGCTCCTGAAGATGAAGTTCCGCGGGTTCACCTCGTTGCGGAACGCCTTTCCGATCTGGGCGATGCCGAACGGGACCTTCTGTCGCGAGACGAGCTGGATCTGCTTGAAGTTGACGAACATGGGCTGACACGTCTCGGGCCTCAGATACGCCACGGACGCGGCGTCTTCCACGGCGCCCACGAAGGTGCGGAACATCAGGTTGAACTTCTGCGGCTCCGTGAGCTCGTGGCTGCCGCCATGCGGACATTCCTTGGAGTCCATCTGATCGGCCCGCCAGCGGCCCTTGCACTTCTTGCAGTCCACCATGGGGTCGGTGAAATGGTCCACGTGCCCCGACGCCTTCCAGACCGTGGGATGGCTGATGATGGACGAATCCTGGCCCACCACGTCGTCCCGCATCCGGACCCATCCGGACCATGGTGTGCCACCAGTGGTCTTTCACGGCGCGCTTGATCTCGACGCCGAGGGGGCCGTAGTCCCAGAATCCGTTGATCCCCCCGTAGATCTCGCTCGACTGGAAGATGATGCCGCGGCGCTTGCACAGCGAGATGAGCTCGTTCAAGTCGGTTGACCTCCAGACTCGTTCGTACCCCTGCAATCCAGGATGATGTAGGCGACGGCGCTCCCGGCAGCGGCTCCCTGGACGAAGGCCGTGAGCCCCCGCGCGAAGAGACCGCCCTCGGCTCCGGCCACCACGTTGGCGGCGATCTGGCCGAGGAAGAGAGCCATCGCGAAGACAAAGACGAGGTTGTACACGTACTGGCCGGGGGGCCTGAGACGGGAGATGAGCGCGGTCCAGATCACGAGGAAGGCGGCCAGGCCGTGGCGCGCCACCGTCTGGACGACCCCGGAGAAGACCGGCGTCGGCTCCCCCCGGTGCCACAGGATGCCCTGCCTCAAGAGGAACATGCCGACGATCGTCAGCAGGGCGACCCGGCCGGTCCGGTCCACCGGGTCGAGACTGGCCGTCAGGGCGTAGCCGATGGACAGGAGGACCACCAGCGTGGTGAGCTCCGCCAGCGACTGGTAGAGGCCCTCTCTTCCGATCAGCAGGGCGAGGATCCCGGAGAAGATTCCGAGGAGCCACAGACTGACCGTGGATGCCGTGCTGGACAGGATCGACCTCCTTCTCCAACCGGAGGAGCGGCGGCCAGTATAGCATGGCGGCAGACCCGGGGCATGCGGGCTGGCGCGTCCGCGCGTCTCGATCCGACTTCTGTTCTGCCGAGTCTCGCCTCTGATCAGTCAGGGGCGCCGATCCAACTCACCGGGTCATCGGCTCATGGGCAAACCTGTCCACGAAGACGAAGTGGCATCCACCGATGCGAGTCCGTCCCCCAGGAGGGCCGGTGATCATGTTGCCCACAGCTCGTGTCCCGTCTTAAGTACTTGGCGACAGGTGTACTGCCATCTCCTGATCGCAAAAGGGGGGCCGCATGACTCCGCGCTGCACCGGATCTTCCGTTTCCCGGGTGGCTGTGATCAGCGCCACTGTCGCAGTCGTCGTAGGTCTTGGCGCCATCTGGGGCTGCAGGGTGGGGGGTGATGGCGGAGCATGGGCGTTCAACGTCCTGCCAGGGCAACCGACCATCCAATCGCCAACGGACGAAGCGACCGGGGTCGTCACCCTTCGAACCTCGTGTGGTCAAAGACAGAAGATACGGCCAACCTCACCTCGATCGTCGTGAACTCGACGAACGGCACGTTCGCCAACGCCCTGAACGGCCAGACGAGCCTGGCCAGCAGCACGGCGTACTGGGTCCGGGTGAGCTACCGGGACGGGCGGGGTGGCGACAGCGGGTTCTCTGCCGCGAGCAAGTTCACAACGGCAACAGGAGCACCTGCGAGCAACCCGCCCGACACGCCAAGCATCACGGCGCCGACAGCGAACGTCACGGACACATCCAGGAACCTCACTCTCCGGAGCAACGCGTTCAACGACGCGGACGCTGGCGACACCCATGCCAGCTCGACTTGGCAGGTCTACGACCACGCCTCTCTGGCGTCAGCGAACCTCGTGTGGTCGAAGGTGGGTGATGCGACGAACCTCACGAGCATCGTAGTCGACGAAACCAACGGCGTTTTCTCCAACTCTCTGGCTGGACAGACCGCCCTGGTCAGCAGCACCGCATACTGGGCCCGGGTGGCCCACACCGACAACCGGAGTACCACCAGTAGCTTCTCGTCAGGCGTGAGGTTCTGGACTTCGCCTGGCGCTTGGGCAAAGACCTATGGTGGGGGAAACGACGACCGGGCGTATGACACCAGAGCAACAGCCGACGGCGGCTACATCGTCACTGGCTGGACAAAGTCCTTCGGCGCAGGTGATGCCGACGTCTGGGTCTTGAAGCTGGATTCGCAGGGGAAGATCCTCTGGGAAAAGGCCTACGGAGGAGCCGGCGAGGACGTGGGCACGAGCATTCGGCAGACGGCTGAAGGAGGTTACGCGGTCGCCGGTTGGACCGCGTCGTTCGGCTCAGGCGGCAACGACGTGTGGGTGTTGAAGCTCGATGCGCAGGGCAACCTCATCTGGCAGAAGACCTATGGAGGAGCCTACCCCGATCACTCATATGCCTTCCAGCAGACCAGCGACGGTGGGTACATCGTTGCCGCCGACACGTTCTCCTTTCCTTCCTATACTGCCACCACTGACGTGTGGCTGTTGAAGCTCGATGCGCAGGGCAACGTAATCTGGCAGAGAATCTACGGGGGCCTCAACTACGACTGGGTGTACTGCGTGCAGCAGACGACGGACGCCGGTTATGTCGTTGCCGGTCATACACGGTCATTCGGGGCGGGCAATGAAGACACCTGGATCTTGAAGCTCGATGGGCAGGGCGATATCGACTGGCAGGCAACCTATGGCGGCACAGGTCGCGACTGGGCAACCGGGGTCCGTCAGACGGAAGACGGCGGCTACGTCGCCCTCGGCTACACCACTTCCTTCGGGGCAGGCAACTACGATGTCTGGCTGTTGAAGCTGGATGGGCTGGGCAACGTCGACTGGCAGAGGACGTATGGGGGTGCAGGAATCGACTACGGCTGGTTCATTGAACAGGCCGAAGTGGGCGGTTTCGTGGTCTCCGGCCTGACTCAGTCGTTTGGCGCAGGCGACGGAACCGCCTGGCTACTGAAACTGGATACACTGGGGAATGTCGCGTGGCAGAAAACGTACGGGGGAGCCGGGGGTGATTGGGGAATGGGCGTTCATGGCACGACAGATGGAGGTTATGTGATGGGCGGCCTCACGAGCTCCTTCGGTGCCGGCAGCGTCGACGCCTGGCTCCTCAAGCTCGACTCTCAGGGACGCTGCGCCCCGCTCGGTGTGGACACGAACGCCGTGATCACCGATACGGCCGTCGGCCCCGTGGCTACCTCCGTGGCCCCGGCCACGACCAACTGCACGATCACGCAGCCGGCCGTGACCGTCACGGACACGCAGTGCACAGTCATGCAGCAGGCTCCGTGATCAGCCATCCGTCACACCGTTCGCGATGAGGCCAAGCGCTTCAGAACGCTCTCCGCCCCGGATGCAGCCTTCCCGCTGAACGTCGGCTTGGCGCGGAGGGGCCGCATTGTCAAGCCAGCGCAGTTGGCGGAGCTCCAGAGGCCACCATCTGCAAGCAGAGCAACGGTGAGCGATCGGGACGCCGCAGACCGTCCATTCTACCATGTCTCCTGCCGGTTCGCAGGTCGGGACAAGAGCAGCCTCTCGATGCCCATCTGATCACGCGCCCGCGATTCCCCACACCCCGGAAATGAAGGCCATGGCCCCGCCGTGATAGGATGGACCACGAAGAGAGGCGACAATCCCGCCACCTCGATTGAGTGCGAGTCTTGGGCCCTGGCACCCATCCTGCTATTTCGCCCGATCGCCGAAAGGGGGCTCCGGTCATGTCGAGGCACCGTTGGTTTCTCGGCGCCTTCCTCCCTGTGGTCCTGTCTCTGATCACCGGATGCGGGTGTGAGGACACCAACATCTCCAGCTCGAGTTCATCCTCCACTTCCCTGGTCGCATCGAGAGCGACACCATCCAGCGGACCGCTGGCCGGTGGCACCTCTCTGACCATCGACGGAGTCAACTTCCTCGGAACGATCACCGTCTCCGTCGGGGGAGCCGCGGCGACGAACGTGACGGTGAACGCCGACAGGAACCGGATCACCTGCAGCACCCCCGCGTCGAGCACGAGTGGCGAGAAGGACCTCGTCGTGACCTCGACGACGAACGGCAAAGCCACCTTGACGGCTGGGTTCGTCTACAGCAGTCTCGCGGTCACGAGCATCACTCCAGGCTTTGGACCGCTCGGCGGGGGCACTGCGGTGACCATCACAGGTGCGAACTTCGCCGCCGGCACGACGGCGGCGATCGGAGGAAGCGCCCTCACCAATGTCACCGTCGTGAGCTCGACCACACTGACCGGCAACACCCCGGCCGGCACCGAGGGCTCCAAGGACGTGACGGTGACCAACCAGGAGGGCACGGCGACCCTCACCAATGGCTTCATGTATGCGTGGAAGCCGACCATCACGAAGGTGTCGCCCACCAGTGGGCCCAGGGCGGGGAACACGGCGCTGACGATCGATGGCACGAACTTCATCGGCACCATCACCGTGACCGTGGGAGGACAGGCAGCCACGAGTGTGAACGTCAACGCCGCGAGGGATCGACTCACCTGCAACACTCCCGCTTCGACGACGAACGGTGCGATGGATGTCGTCGTCTCCTCGCTCACCAACGGGAACGCGACCCTCCCAGGAGCGTTCACGTACGTCGGGCTCTCTCTGTCGGGGATCTCGCCCAGTATCGGCCTGACAGGGGGGTCCACATCGGTCACGATCACCGGGGCGAACTTCGTCGCCGGCACGACGGCAACGATCGGCGGCAATCCCGTCAACAACTTGACCCTCATCGATTCGTCGACGGTCACC
This sequence comes from Candidatus Rifleibacteriota bacterium, assembly GCA_016213885.1. Lineage (GTDB taxonomy): Bacteria > Muiribacteriota > UBA6191 > JACPRK01 > JACQZM01 > JACQZM01. Next base: position 8,161 of record JACQZM010000396.1, read on the forward strand.
TGCACCACGCCCGCCGGCACGGCAGGCGCCAAGGATGTCGTCGTGTCCGACTCCGTGAGCTCCGCGACGCTCTCGCAGCGGTTCAGGTACCTTGCCTGGCAGGAGCTCAACAACGGTCTGGGCAACACCAACATCCATTCGCTCGCCCTCGACCCCACCTCGCCGAACACGATCACCGCGGCGACCTGGGGTGGGGGGGTCTTCAGGAGTTCCGATGGAGGGGCAAGCTGGACCGAGTCCAACAACGGTATCCCCGGATCCTCGCGGAATCTCTCATCGATCATCATGGACCCCCGTACCCAGGCCATCCTCTACACCGGCCCCAGATATGGTGCATGGGGCGTCTACAAGACCCTCAACAGCGGAGCGACCTGGACGCCGGTCTCCAACGGTCTCGTGACGAACTGGCGTCGCCCGATACTCATTCACCCGACAGATCCAAACACGCTCTACGTGGGAACGGCTGGTCGTGGAGTCTTCAAGACCACGACCGCCGGAGTGAGCTGGTTCGAGGTCAACACGGGCCTCGGCAACGTCGACGTCTGGGCGCTGTGCATCGACCCGAATGATCCACAGATCGTCTACGCCGGCACCTTCGGCAGCGGCGTCTACAAGACCACTGACGGTGGGTCAAACTGGGGGGGAGTGAATTCGGGTCTCGAGTACTCCGAGGTGCGGTCGCTGGCGATCGACCCCGCAACTCCCACCACACTCTACGCCGGCACCGCCGGGGGTGGGGTGTTCAAGACCACCGACGGCGGCGGGCTCTGGACCGCCGTGAACACCTACCTCACCAGTCAGGACGTCTGGGCGCTGGTCATCGATCCTTCCACACCGGCCAGGGTGTACGCGGGGACATTCGGTGGCGGTGTCTTCCGATCCAACGACGGCGGTGCAAGCTGGGGCGCGGTACCTTTCGCCATCCCGATCCCGGAGGGCGACGTCCTGTCCCTGACCATCGGTGCGCCACCGAACGAGCAGACGCTCTATGCGGGCACCTCCGGCGGCGGCGTCTTCCGGACCACCGACCGAGGAGACAACTGGTCCCAGGTCAACACAGGCCTGGGGAACCTGAACGTTCAGACCATCAAGGTGGACCCGACGGACGCCAACACCGTCTACGTGGGGACCACGAGCGGCCTCTACAAGACGACGGACGGCGGCACCAGCTGGAACTTCATCATGACTGGCGTTCAGGACTGGCAGTTCTGGGGGTTGACCATCGATCCATCGGACGTGAACACGGTCTATGCGGCAGGGCGGGGCTGGGGCGGCGTCTTCAAGACGAGTGACGGCGGAACGAGCTGGACCGCGATGAGCTGTGGGCTACCCTCCCTGGACGTTCAGGCTCTGGCTGTGGACACGGTCAATACCACGACGGTCTACATGGCGTCGTACGGCACCGGCGTCTTCAGGAGCACGGACAGCGGTGCATACTGGGTGGAGGCCAACAACGGGTTGTCCAACAAGAACGTCCAGGCGCTGGCAGTGGACACCTCCAACACGACGGTGGTCTACGCCGGCACGGAAGACGGCGGCGTCTTCAGGTCCGGCAACGGAGGAGCGAACTGGAGCGCTGTGAACACGGGCCTCTTGAACTGGACCGTCCGAGCGCTCGCGGCCGGCGGAGGCTCCCCGAACGCCGTCTACGCCGGTACGCCTCAAGGTGTCTTCAAGACGACCGACCAGGGAACCTCGTGGACCCAGATCAACAACGGCCTCACCTCGCTCGACGTCCGAGCCCTGCTCGTCGATCCCGCCACCACGAGCACGGTCTACGCGGGGACCAACAGCAGCGGCGGGTTGTTCAAGAGCATCGACGAGGGGGCCACGTGGACCAGGTGCGATGACATGTACCTCGGCTACTCCAACAACCAGCCCTACTCCTCGTGGTACTACGCGCCCGTGGCGCTGGGAATCAGTCCGGCAGCTCACTCCACGGTCTACATGGGGTGCAGCTGGCAAGGTGTCTTCAGGAGCCTCACCGCCGGGCAGTAGTCATCTCCGCGGGTGACCACACGTACCCGGCATGATCGCTCCATCCGGTCCGGTTACCGTGGCGACCACGGCAGGTCCCCAGGTCCCCTGATAGGAACTCCATCCTGGTGCACGCCCGCCAGAACGTGGATCGGGGTGGGGCACGTGCAGGTCGTCGATTCGGCGCTCCCCGTGAGGCTGAGGGCGGTCGAATCCACAACGACTGACCGGGAGGCCTGCTGCCGCGGGCTCACGGCCAACCGTTCCTCGGCCGCGCTCTGTTCCCCCCGGGTCAACCTCTTCTTGATGGCTCGGCAGATCGCGTTCAGATCCATCGCCGAGGTGGTGAAGTAGTGGCTCCCATCGGTGGAGTAGGTGTAGCCCGAGGTGTTGTTGCTGACGACGGCTCCGTGATTCGGTCGTCTCGGCAAATTGGGGTCGTGGCCTAACAAGATCTCACTCATGAGGCGATTCATGTTAGACTCCCCTCCCTCGGCCCCAGTGGTGGCGAGG
>JACQZM010000397.1 GCA_016213885.1 Candidatus Rifleibacteriota bacterium
ATGTTCTGGATGTCGGCCCCTCGCCAGGAGTAGATCGACTGGTCTTCGTCCCCCACCACCGTCAGGTTGCCCTGGGGACCGGCCAGGTGGCGCACCAACCGATACTGGACCCGGTTGGTGTCCTGGTACTCGTCGACGAGCACGTAGCGGAACCGCTGCTGGTAGCTCGCCAGGGTCTCCGGGAAGCGGGTGAACAGCTCCAGCATCCGCCACAGCAGGTCCCTGAAGTCCATGGCGTTCTGGCGCTTCAGATGGGCTCGATAGGCGGCGTGGATCTCCCGGTAACGGGTCTCCAGGTAGCTCGGTTCGGAGAGCGACCCCGTGAGCTCCAGCTGGTCGGCGCGGTTCGAGTCGAGCCACCCCAGGAACCCCGACGGCAGTACCCGGCCGTCCAGCAGGTTGAGGTCGTGGAAGACCTTCTTGACGACCCGGGCCGAGTCGTCCTCGTCGTAGATCACGAAGCCCGGATCGTAGCCCAGCTCCTTGGCGTGGATCCGCAGGATGCGGGCGCCGAACGAGTGGAACGTCGTGATCCAGAGAGACGAGGGGTGGACCTCCCGGTGAGCGCCCAGCAGGCGAACCACCCGCTCCCGCATCTCCCGGGCGGCCTTGTTCGTGAACGTCAGCGCCAGGATCTCCGACGGGGCCGCGAGACCCGCCGCCACCAGGTACGAGATCCGGTACGTGATGACCCGGGTCTTGCCCGACCCGGCTCCGGCCAGGATCAGCACCGGCCCGTCCGTGGCCAGCACCGCGCTTCGCTGCTCCTCCGAGAGCTCGTCCAGGAGCTCCTGGGCCCAGGACGTCATGATCCGCTAGCCTTTCGGAGGTGGCCCGGCATCGCCCCCGGGTCGGCGAGCCGCCTCGGTCGCGTACTCCTCGTACAGGTCGAGCAGGTACTTCCGGAACCCCTCCCGGACCTCCGGGTTCTTCAGGGCGTACTCCACGGTCGCCTCCAGGAAGCCCAGCTTGTCCCCGGTGTCGAACCGCTTCCCCTGGAAGGCGTAGCCGTAGACCGCCTGGCGCTTCAGGAGCGCCTTGATCGCGTCGGTGAGCTGGATCTCGCCGCCCTTGCCGGGTTCGGTGCTCTCGAGGAGGTCGAAGATCTCCGGCGTGAGGATGTACCTTCCGATCACGGCCAGGTTCGACGGGGCGTCCTTGGGGTCCGGCTTCTCCACCATGTCGAGGATCTGGTAGAAGCCCTTCTGGAGATCCCTCGGCTCGATGATGCCGTAGGCCCGGGTGTCCTTCGGGTCCACCTCCATCACCGCGATGACCGAGCACTGGTACCGTTCGTAGACGTCGATCATCTGTTTCATGCACGGGACCTCGGCGTCGATCACGTCGTCCGCCAGGAAGACGGCGAACGGCTCGTCGCCGATCAGGTCCTTGGCCATGAGGACCGCGTGGCCCAGCCCCCGCGCCACCCTCTGGCGGATGTAGCAGGGGGTGATCAGGTTGGAGATGTCGTTGATCTCCCGGAGCATCCCCTCCTTCTTCTTCTCCCGGAGGAAATCCTCCAGCTCCACGGAGATGTCGAAGTAGTTCTCGATCGCCTGGTGGGATCGACCGGTGACGAAGATGATCGTCTCGATTCCGGCACCCAGCGCCTCCTCGACGACGTAGTGGATGATCGGCTTGTCGACGATCGGCAGCATCACCTTGGGTTGGGACTTGGTCGCGGGGAGGAACCGGGTCCCCAGCCCGGCAACCGGGAAGATGGCCTTGCGGATCTTCTTCATGGCAGCTTCTCCAGCCGGGACGGCTACTTGCGACCCTCGGCGATCTCGTTGATGTCCTGCGTGTCGATCCTCTCGACCCAGCCGAAGATGTCCTCCACCTCGCCGTGCTGGAGCCGCGTGAGATAGTCGTACAGCTTCTTCGCCAGCTCACCGGTCTGGTTCCCGTTGATGTGGACGTCCTTGCCCCGGTAGCCCAGCAGCCCCACCGGCGAGATGACCGCCGCGGTGCCGGTCCCGAACGCCTCCTTCAGCTTGCCGCTCTGGGCGGTCTCGATCACCTCGTCGATGGTGATCCGGCGCTCCGTGACCTTCATGCCCCAGTGCTTGCAGATGGTGATGACGCTGTCCCGCGTCACCCCGGGCAGGATGGTGCCGCCCAGCGGAGGCGTGATCACTTCGTCCTCGTACCGGAAGAAGATGTTCATCGTGCCGACCTCTTCCACCCAGCGATGCTCGATGGCGTCCAGCCAGAGCACCTGGGTGTAGCCGTGCTGCGTGGCGTGCTGCTGGGCGCACAGAGAGTGAGCGTAGTTGGCCGCGGTCTTGGCCTCGCCGAGGCCGCCACGAACCGCCCGGACATGCTCCTCCGAGACCCAGATCCGGACCGGGTTGAACCCCTCCGGGTAGTAGGCGCCCACCGGGCCCACGATGACGTAGAAGGCGTACTCGTCGCCGGGCCTGACGCCCAGGTACGGGTCGGTGGCGATCACGGTCGGCCGGATGTAGAGGGAGGCGCCGGGATGGGTGGGGATCCACTCCTGGTCCAGGAGCACCAGCGCCTTGATGGCCCGGCCGAACAGGCCCTCGTCGACGCATTCCATCATGAGGCGCTTGCACGAGTAGGTCAGCCGCTGGGCGTTCTTCGGCCAGCGGAACAGGTAGACGCCGTTGTCCTTGCCGCGGTACGCCTTCAGGCCCTCGAACACCTCTTGACCGTAGTGGAGGCAGATGGCCGCGGCGTCGATCTGCAGAGGACGCTGCGGTTCGATCCGGGTCAGGTCCCAGCCGATGCCTCTCCGGAACTCCGTCGCGAAGAAGTGGTCGGTGAAATACCGACCGAAGCCCAGTTGCGCCGGGTTGGCTGGCTTCGCGCGCTCGTGGCCCTTGCGCACGCGATAGATGGTGATCCGGTCGTCGGCCATGGTTTCGCCTCCGTGTAGGGGTAGTCCCTGAGCGTCAGGGAGACTCCGAGGCGATCGGCCTTCCCGTGAAGTGACGACTCGCAGCCCTCTGGGCCTGCCGAAAGATGAGAGGAAAGGCGGTGACAGGTCGCCCGGAATCACGCCGAGCTCGGCAACGAGTCTGTCGACGTCGAAGGCCTTGCTCTCGACCCACTGCTTGTAGAGCGTCATGCCGTCCGCATTGATCGGCGTCGTGAAGCACACGAGGTTCTTCACGCCGCGATGCGGATGCAGC